>JAKQKW010000501.1 GCA_029560455.1 Candidatus Rifleibacteriota bacterium | reverse complement strand
AGCCGTTCTATCGCCCTGACGATTATAAAGCCAATGATGAGAAAAAAACAAAGAAATGAGACGTCGGGCGAAAAATAATGCGCATACGACTGCGGCGGCCCCTTCAGCTCAAACACCGAAACCATCGTCGGCACGACGAATTCGTCGGTGATCGGCTCAAAGAAGTAGGCCATGATCGCCGCCATCGTCAGCGTCATGAAGAAAAACACATAAAACGACTCTTTTTCAATTTTCATTCAAGCTTCCTGATTTCAATCTTTAGTTATATCGATGAACGGATTTACCAGTTTTCTGATGGTTTCAAGCTGAACCGGTTTGTAAATGCAGTCATCCATGCCTGATTTGATACAGAGTTCCTTGTCGTTTTCCATGGCGTTGGCGGTCAGGGCAACAATGAGGGAACGGTGCCCGCTGTCGGCCTCGAGTCGGCGAATCTCGGCGGCGGCCTCGTAGCCATCCATCTCGGGCATGAAGCAGTCCATGAGAATGACGTCGTATTTTTTGGCCGCGGCCATCTGAACCGCTTCGAGGCCATTGATGGCAATATCCGGCTCGATGCCGAGCTTTTTGAAAATCAGGCAGATTACCTTGAGATTGATTTCGACATCATCGACGACGAGAATGCGCGGCCTGTCGGTTTTTTGTGACCCGGCAGCAGGCTTGAAATCAATTTCAGCCGTAATTTGTGGACCGTTGGCTATCTCTTGTGTAATTGCGGTTTTATCACTCAATGCCATCGGCAGCGTGAACCAGAAGCAGGAACCTGTGCCGGTTCCGCTTTCTACACCGCACTCGCCGCCGAGAAGCTCGACCAGGCTTTTGGTAATTGCCAGTCCAAGGCCGGTGCCCTCGGCTTTTCTTGCCGAAGCGCCGGTAAGCTGCGAGAATTTTTTGAACAGATGCGGCAATTTGTCTGCCGGAATACCGATACCGGTATCTATGACACTGACCTTGATCAGCGCGTCAGCTTCTGATTGCCTGAGGCAGTCTACTGCCACCGTAACGCCTCCGGTCGCGGTAAATTTAATGGCGTTGCCGAGCAGGTTGATGATGATCTGGCGAACTCTGACCGCATCGGCTTTGAAGAGCCGCGGGGCAGCCTCAGGGTAGCTTTTTCTCAGATAAATGCCCTTTTTGTCGGCACTGCGTGACAACAGCTTGATGCAGTCATCGACTTCGGTTTCCAGTGAAAAATCGCTGTTGTTCAGCGTCATCTGGCCCGCTTCGATCTTTGAAAAATCGAGAATATCATTTATCAGGTTCAACAGCATATTTGCAGAAGAGTTGATTATGCGCAGATATTCTCTCTGCGGTTCTGTCATTTCGGTTTCGAGCAGCAGGCTGACCATGCCGAGAACACCGTTCATCGGGGTTCTGATCTCGTGGCTCATTGCCGCGAGAAAGTCACTTTTTGCGTGGCTGGCGGCTTCTGCCGTTTCTTTGGCTTTGCACAGTTCTTCTTCTGACTTGATTCTTTCGCACATGCGCCAGGAAGACTGCAATAACAGCGTCAACTGCAGTATGTCCGACTGATTGTATTCGTTCTGTTTATTGGCGACGCCAACAACGCAGACAATCCTGTCTTTGTCGAAAATTGGCAGGGTCATGAAGCGTTTGAGCTGAACATGGCCCTGTGGATAGCCCTTTTTCAGATCGCTGTGCGACTGAAAGTCGTTGACGATGATTGGTTGTCGCTGCCTGACCGCCTCACCCCAGATTCCGGTTTTGCCGAGCTCGTAACAGGTCTGGGGGTTGATTACCGCGCATTCCTTCATTACATCTTTCGACCACGAGTTCAGCGTGAATTTGCGGGTTTCTTCATCATAAAAGTAAATGTAGCCAATCGTGCTTTCAGTCAGCTTAACAGCTTCTTCGAGGGTGAAGTCCATCAGTTTCTGAATATTTTTTTCAGGGAACTGTGAAACCTTGACCAGGCTGTTCAGTCGGTCTTGATTTGCTTTGAGCTCGATCTCGATGTTTTTGCGCTCGGTTACATCAAAACAGTAGCCGATAAATCCGGCAAAATTGCCGTCGAGGTCGGTGTACGGGCAGCCAATATCGAGAATCCAGCGGTATTGGCCGTCATGGCGGCGCAGCCGGTATTCCATCTCAAACTTTTCGCGCTTTTTGAACGCATCGAGCCAGATTTTTACGCAATGGTCGTAATCATCCGGGTGCACGCCTTCGGTCCAGCCGTTGCCTTTTTCCTGTTCCATGCTGCGACCGGTGAAGGTCAGCCAGGTATGGTTGAACCAGTCGCAGGTGGCATTGGTATCTGAGCGCCAGATAAGGGCCGGGGCCTGCGCCAGGATTTCGAGATAATGATCGCGGCTTCTTTCGAGCAGCTTTTCGGTTTTTTTGCGCTCTTCGATCTCGTTCGAAAGTTCGGCAGTTCGATCTTTAACCTTCTGCTCAAGTTCTTCGTTCAAGCGACTCAGAGCTACTTCGGCTTCTTTTATGCGCGAAATGTCGGTGAAGGTAATTACCACGCCTTCGCTGTGCCCGGTTTCGTTTCTGAAGGGAGCGATTTTGCGCAGCAGCCATTTTTTGTCTCTGGTTTTCTCTTCTTTCTCTACGATGACATTGTCTTTCAAAACCAGATCGATGTCGGCAAGCATTTCATCCTGGTTCGACAGATTGTAGGCAATGTGATCGATCGGGCGCCCGATGTCCTGCGGCAGTAACTTGATAAAAGCTGCAACTGCCGGGTTGAATTTTCTTATGCAGAGGTTGCGGTCGAGAAATACCGTGCCGGTGTCGATACTTGCCAGCAGGTTGTTGTGATCAGTATTAAGCTGCTTCAGCTCAAGATTTTTGCGCTCAAACTCTGAATTTACCGAATACAGCTCTTCATTGACCGAGTGAAGTTCTTCGTTGGTGCTTTGCAGCTCTTCGTTCGAAGCAAGCAATTCTTCATTGGTCGCCTGCAGTTCTTCGTTGGTCGTCTGCAGTTCTTCGACGGTCGATTGCAGATTTTCGCGGGTCGCCTGCAATTCCAGCTCGAGATTATGAATGTGCTGCCGGAAATGGGCGATCGAATCAAAATCGGCGATCTCGATTTCTGTGCCTTGTTTTTGCTCTGCGGGCAGCTGTTCAACCGGCCGAAGCTTGTCGAAATAAATGTGAAAATGTTTCTGTCTCGTCTTTTCATCAATTATCGGGCAGACGCGCAGATCGACAAGACTGGCGTCATGGCCGTCAGAAACTCTCACATTTCGCGTCACCACTTCTTCCATGGCTTTTTCGGCCCGTTGCAGCGCAGTGCTGAGGGCGACGTGCATTGTGTCATCGGTCATATTGAGGATGTTGTATTCGGCTCTGCCGGTGGGTAACTGCAGAAATTCTGAAATATTGCCGAAATAGTGAATTACCCGTAATTTATCATCGACGAGAACCCCTGGCGGAATATGGCGCTGCAGCAGAAAATCATAGTCGTGCAGCAGGCGGCGGTCAACATTAACGGTGTTGCCCTGAGTCGCAGCCGAATAAACCACCGGAACCGACGGAAATGTCGTTTTTGCCGGAAGCTGTGAACAACTGTTATCGAATTCAATCGCCGGTCGCAGATCGCGAATTTTTTTGAAAAGTTTGTACTGATTCGAAATGGTCTCAAACTCTGCCGTAAAGGCACCTAACCCCTCACTGCTGCCGAGAAACAGCGTGCCGCCCTTTTTGAGTGCAAAATGGAACAGCGAGATGGCCTTTTCCTGGTAGGCAGCCTGGAAATAAATCAGCAGATTACGACAACAGACCAGATCGAGTCGCGTAAAAGGCGGGTCGACGAGCAGGTTGTGCGGGGCGAAAACCACCAGTTTGCGCAGTTCATTGCCGACGCGGTAGAACTCTCCGGCTTCTTTTTTGAAAAAGCGTTCAAGTCGTTGCTCAGAGACGTTTGCAAGGCGCGGAACTTCATACAGCCCCTGCGAGGCAAATTCGAGAGAAGTTTTATGCACGTCGGTGGCGAAAACCGTGATTTTTCCGCTAAAACCTGTCTTTTCCGCGTATTCAGAAAGAAGAATCGCCAGTGAGTATGGCTCTTCGCCGGTGGCACAGGCAGATGACCAGACCCTTATTTCTCTGGGGTTTCCCGCAAAAATGCCGGGTATAACCTCGTTCTCAAGATAATCGAATGCCTTGCGATCACGGAAAAACTCGGTCACCCCGATCAGAAGATCTTTATAAAGGGCATCCAGCTCGATGGGGTCACCAGAAAGAATCGCGGCGTAATCCCCAACGTCTTCAATTTTTTTGAATTCCATGCGCCTGACAATGCGGCGGCCAACCGTTGAAGACTTGTATTTTGCAAAGTCGAGATTGAAATTCCGGCGCAGGATAGCAAAAATTGATGAATACACGCCGCCTTCACCCGAAAAATCGGCAGAATCAAAATTGTGAGCCGAAAGCGCCAGGTGCTCGATGCTGTGCTGTACAAGCAGTTCCGGTATTTTTTCCGGGGGCACGACAAAATCACAGGCCCCGGAGGTGATGGCATTTCTTGGCATGCCGTCGAACTGCGCCGAATCAGGCGACTGCACGATTACAATGCCGCCGCGGGCATGAATGGCCTGAACCCCGCGCGACCCGTCAGAACCGGTTCCGGAGAGGATTATCCCGACCGCGTTTTTGGCGGCATCTTCAGCCAGAGACTTGAAAAATACGTCGATCGGCAGTTCAACATGTTGATGAACAACCTTTTCTGTCAGATAAAGCTTCTTCTGATTAATTGTCATCTGGGTCTTTGGCGGAATCAGGTAAACGTGATCCGGTTCAAGCGGCATGCCGCTGATAACCCTGTGAATCGGCATTTTTGTGTGCCGCGCCAGCAGGTCGTCCATCAGGCTTTTGAAATCGGGCGACAGATGCTGAATGACCACAAACGCCATGCCGCTGTCAGCGGGCATATTGTCGAAAAAAAGTTCGAGAGCGCTGAGGCCGCCGGCCGAAGCACCAATGCCAACAATATAAAAAGGTTTTTCTGCGATACTTCTGCTATAACCTTTCATGTGGGTATGATAATGACAATGATATCAAAGCCGTACAATTTAATTATAACATGCCAGGCTGTCGCTTTTGCCTGATTTTAGAGATTTTAGAGCAAAAATTTGTTAAAATTGGTTGCATAATTATTGTGAAATGAGGGCGAATCTTTGCGAAATATAATCTGGTTCAGGCGCGACCTGCGCATCAACGACAACAGAGCGCTATATGCCGCCTGCGAAAACGGTGGTGAAGTAAATGCCGTTTATATGGTAACACCGCAGCAGTGGCAGCAGCACAACGAGTCGGCTGCTAAACTCGCTTTCTGGCACGCCTGCCTGCAGAAACTCGAAGCAGATCTCGCAACCCTGGGAATCGGGCTGCGGGTGCTTACTGCTCCGTCTTTTTCTGAAGTGCCTCAGGCTCTGCTGCAGCTGGCGAAGAGCAGCGGCGCCACCGGCCTGTATTTTAACAACGAATATGAGTATAACGAAAGCGTGCGCGACGATGCGGTGTGCACCGACTTTGCAGCCGCCGGCATAAAAACCTGTCGTTTTGACGACCGGGTTCTGCTGCCGCCAGGCAGCGTTCTGACCGGCAGTTCGAGCTATTACACGGTTTTTACGCCGTTCATGAAAGCCTGGCTGAAAAAAGCAGCCGGAACTGACCTTTCGCCATTGCCGGCGCCGAAGCCACAACCCAGGCCCCTAACCGCAGCGCTTGTCGCTGATAAACCTGCCAGTGTCGCCTGGTGTTGTGATTCAGTCTGGCGCAGCGACCTGTGGCCGGCCGGCGAAAAGGCGGCGCAGCAGATGCTGCAGAAGTTTGCCGCCGGCAGGGTGGGGGAATACCACGAGAAACGCGACTTTCCCGGTATTAATGGCACCAGCCTGCTGTCGCCTTATCTGGCGGCCGGAGTTCTGTCGCCCAGGCAGTGCCTGGCAGCTTTGACCGGTGGTCAGAAAAAATGGCCGGCAGAGGGTTCTGGTGCCTGGGTCTGGCTTTCAGAGCTGGTATGGCGTGACTTTTATGCGCATGTTCTCGTCGGGTTTCCGCGCGTCAGTCGCGGTCAGCCGTTCAAGCTGCAGACAAAGGCCCTGCAATGGAACTACGATTCTGAAAAACTCGAAAAATGGCAGAATGGCCAGACCGGTTTTCCGATTGTCGATGCCGCGATGCGTCAGCTGCGGCAGACCGGCTGGATGCACAACCGCCTGCGCATGATTGCCGCCATGTTTCTCAGTAAATACCTGTTCATCGACTGGCGGCTCGGCGAAAAGTTTTTTATGCAGCACCTGCTCGACGGCGACCTGGCCGCCAACAACGGCGGCTGGCAATGGTCGGCTTCGACCGGCACCGATGCGGTACCCTATTTTCGCATTTTCAACCCGTTCAGTCAGAGCGCCCGTTTCGACCCAGACGGCGCTTTTATCCGCAAATTCTGCCCCGAACTCGCCGAAGTGCCGACCCCGGCGCTGCATGACCCGAAAAAGCTCGCCGTGGCAGTAAAATCAATGAAGATCGATTACCCGCCCCTGCTCGTCGACCCGCAAAAAGCACGGCAGCAGGTAATGATGGCTTTTAAAGCCATCGGGCAGGTATGATAAAACAGGGTCATGCACGCGCTTAAGCCCTGATAATTTTCCGGCAGGTTTCTTCAAGAAGTCTGAAGCTGGTATAGCCTTCTGAGGCGAGAAAATGCCCGGCGTTCTCGACGACGACGAAGCTGGCGCCAAGCTTTTTACTGACGCTTTCTGACATGCGCAGCGGCACGGCGAGGTCATTGGTCGAGGCAAAAACGTAAGAGGCGGCACAGCGTCTTTTGAGACTTTCGTAGTCTGGGTCAGCGACTGTGAAAGAGTCCATGACCGGCCGGTTCGGCAGTTTCTCATCGAACGGGGCAACCAGGCAGAGGCCGCTTATTTCCCCGGTGTAGACGTGAGAGAGAAACTGCAGCAGAGTTATGCAGCCGAGACTGTGACCGACGAAAAATGCCCGCTTTTGCGCGGTTACTTCGTTTTTCAGGTGCTTGAGCCATTTCTGCAGGTCGGGTGTCGAAGACTCGGGCATCGCCGGAATACGAACCTCGACGTTCTTCTGCTGAAGCGAAGTCTTCAAGGACTGAAACCAGTGATTGCACGGCGCGGCCGCAAAACCGTGAACGATATAAATATGCATTGCGTCTCTTGTTATCATTAATCAAGTCTTCGGCTGTTTTTTATATAGTTTTTTAAGAAAGTTGATAATTCCCTCCACAAAGTCTTGCCATATGGATTGTCGGCTGTTTTTGAACCTGGCGTGGCGCTGAAAAGACACCAGCAGACTGCCGCGATGATGAAAACAATCAAAAGAAGTTTAAAAATATCGTTCTTATAAGACCTGGCAACTGGTTGAAAAATTGATTTGTGTCGCAGCACTGCGGTTTTGTCACCTTGTCTTTGTGCCATTGATAAAAGAGCATTGCGCACGTCTTTGTCCAGAGGGTTTGCCTTTATAAGTGATTCCAGATGGGCTTTTACGGCTGGATCTGCTGTGTGTGAAGCAAGATGTAGCAGACTCTGGCGATCGTTGGCTGAAGTCGATAAAGCTATCGGTTTACTGTTCTGAAGCCATGCAGGCTTTTTCTGATCTGGGTAAAGTTTTTGTATTTGCAACCACAGGCATTGGACTCGTTCAATTTGCCCGGCCTCATTAGCTGTTTTGGCGTCTCGCAAAAGGCTCTGCAAAGATGAATGCCGGCGCTCGCACTTATTAAGGGAAACTTCATGAGGCAAATGCGATGAAACTGTTTTTGAATCAGCAATTTCAGCAGATTGAAAAAACAGAAGAAAAATTACCAGAAGAAGTTTTGGGGGGTGCCATTTTTTTAATGAAAACCAGACAGACAATGTAAATCGCATCCTTTCAAAGCATACTTTTTTTTGCGATTTGAAATGACAACCAAGTATTGCTTTAACCACGCAAACATGTTAACATATCATAAAGATAGTTTTGTAAAGGAGTGTCCTGACGGCTGTCGTTTGCAGTATGACAAAGCCGGCAGACATTCTGTAAGAGAGATTTTATGGCAGTGAACTATGACTGCCGTTACGAATCCCGCAAACAGGAACTCAACACGCTTCTGTTTGATCTTGAGTGAGCCATGGTGAATGGTGGACCTGGTCTTTATGAGGGTTCTGATCTGACATATAAAAAATGCCATGAGGTTTTAAATATAGTGGATATTCTGAGGTTGGTCAGGTTTTATAATTTTTTTAATGCATTAATCTTTACAATCGTTTTGCTGTTTTTACATAGCTTATGTCCGGCTGCATACGGGGCTTCAGCCTACCGTCAGGCCATAGAAGTAAATTCTGTTGCCGCCCTGACCGATTTTCAGGTCCTGGTGACCATGGATACTGCATCTCTTGTTACAGCCGGGCAAATGCAGGCAGACGGCGACGACATAAGATTCACAGACTCAGACGGCGTCACCGCCCTGCCGTTCTGGGTCGAAACGGGTACGATAAACACCGTTGCCACCAAAATATGGGTGAAAATACCCAATATTCCGATCAATCCACCCGACCCGCGCAAAATTATCCATATTTTTTATGGCGACCCGGCCGCAACTTCCGTTGCCAACGGCACAAACACCTTTATTTTCTTCGATGATTTCAGCGGTACCCTTGCCAAATGGACCAAGCATAAGAATGGCGCAAACATCAATATTGTAGCTGGCTACCTCAATTGCGCCGGGGGAAATACCACCGGGCCAGGGTATGGTCACACAGTTCTGGGGTCACAGGCGACCTATAACAGCTTCGTGGATGGCATAATTGAGGGCAAAATGTATCTTAACGGTGGAGTTCCTGAGCCAATAGGAGAGGTTTCTTTTCGGGGAAATTATGCCGCCAACACCGGGTATAAAATTCGCTGGGATTATCGTGCCGGCAGAGGAATGGGATTTTTAAAACCTCCGTATAACGGCTGGGGATTCTGGAATATCAACCAGACTGAGCCCCATCTCAGCCATCAGGATACAATTGGGTTTGCAAATTTCTACTGGTTTCCATTCAGAATAGATGTATCAGGCAACAGTGTAAAAATGTATCAGGGCCCCACTTCTTACAGCTTAACCGACACGGGCGAAAGACCTGTAGGAGGTGTTCCCGTTTATCCGGGGCCGGGTGAAATTTCACTGCAGAATCATTACGGACCTTCAACCCGCTATGACGACATCAGGGTGCGCAAAATTACTGCCACTGAGCCGACAACTCTTTTCCGTGGCCGCGGTCAGTTGACTATAAACAACGTTACTATACCGCAAACGACTGTAAATAGAGGACAGAGTGGCATCTCTGTTGCCATGCAGATCGAGAATACCGGCAATGAATCCCTGTCTTTTTCAGCTGCCAGTCTTACTTTTACTCTTGGCAGCTATACTCAAACTCTTATTGCTCCGGCAGCAGGCACCATAATCGCCGCCGGGCAGACTATTACGGCGTCATTCGCTGTAGACATTCTTGGCGACAGCCCTCTTGGCCAGGCGACGATCAACGGAACGGCATCTGGAACCGACATATTAACCAGCATGGTGTTAGAAGACAACAGTGCAGACGTTACCGGTGTCTGGACCATTCAAATAGCCCCTGATCTGGTAATCGAAGCTATCACAGCCTCTGCTACTGCCTATCGTGGAGATATTAACCGGCCGATACTGGTAACCGTTAAAAATGCCGGAGAAGCAACCGCTTACTGGAATTCTTCAACCTTGCAGTTTTCTCTGGGTAACTACACGTCAATATATCCGCAGACAGCATTTCCGATTACTTTATTGGGTGGCACAACTGCCACAGCACTGTATGGCGTTGACATTTCCCAGAGTAGCCCCACCGGGACTTCGACAATTGATGCCGAGATCAGCGGTACCGACAGCAATACTCTTTACCCGATTCTGGTGTCTGGCGCTCTGTCGCCCGCGGAATGGAACATCCCGGCTTCGTATCTTCTGACATATCAGGACTCAGGGCATTTTATACCATCACAAAGTTTCAACCGGCCAAAAGTAGGTTCGACGTATGTCTACGCCAAAGCGCAAGGCTTGACGCCAGTCAAAGAATTTGTCGTGCGCTGGTATGATCCAAGCGGCACCCAGGTGGCCTTTTCTAACCCCGCCATCACTTCAAACGGTTCAGGCATTGTGGCACACAGCTGCCCAATTGAGCTGACCTCCCCGCCGGGCAACTGGACAGTCCGGGTAACTAATTCACTCGACACCATAAATTATTGTGAAAACAACTTTCAGGTGAAAGAAGGGGCCAGTCTGAGCATAAGCCTGTTGCTCCCGCCTCTGGTATCAGTCGGGCAAACGTTTACAAGCACCATGATGGTTTCTAACAATGGCGACACTGCTCTGCTAAATACTATCCCGGGAACCATAGGAACCGGTGGCAGCGGGCTGGCAACTCTGGTCAGCGGCCCGACGCCAGCCATTCTAGACCTTCCGGCCAACTCGCAGGCCACCTTCACCTGGACCTGGATTGCTCAATCTGCCGGGACCTTCGAATGGTCGGGTATGGCCTATGGCTTTGATGACAACTCGGGTGAGCGCCAGGCCGCCCCGCCACAGCCATCTAGTAATACGCCCGGCGGTTTGCGCGGTGATTATTATGACACAAATTATTTCGTGGGCACGCCGCTGGTAAGACTTGACCCGACCGTTGACTTCAATTGGGCGGGGGGCGCACCAGATGCAAGCATGGGAGCTGAAACATTCACCGTACGCTGGACTGGCTGGGTGATGCCAGAATTTACCGAAGATTACATGTTTTACACCAATACCGATGACGGAGTTCGCCTCTGGGTCAATGGGGTTTTACTCGTCGATAAATGGATTCTTCAGAGCGCTACTGAACATAACGGGTCTACTATTGAACTCATTGCCGGAAACAAATACCCGGTTACCATGGAGTTCTACGAAAATACAGGCCAGGCAGTCGCAAGACTCAGTTGGGAGAGCCCGTCAACGCCAAAGGCTGTTATTCCTGCCAGCCGTCTTTATCCAAGCTCGCTTGTTGATGTAAGGCAAAGCGCAGAGGTCAGCCTGACCCCATCCGGTACTGGTTTTTACGCCTATTACTATGACAACATGGATTTTACGGCACGGCGGAAGCCTAAAATTGACCCGGTGGTTAACTTCAACTGGGGGGGCGCTGCTCCAGACGCCAGCATGGGCGCTGACACATTTACCGTTCAATGGAACGCCTGGATAATTCCGCAGTTTACCGAAACCTATACATTTTATACCCGCACGGATGACGGCGCAAAATTATGGGTAAACGATGAATTGCTGGTCAACAGATGGGTAAATCAGGGACCTACCGAATGGAGTGGCACAGTAAATCTTACCGCCGGCAAGAGATATCCCTTGAAAATGGAGTATTACGAAAATACTGGCGGAGCGGTTGCAGAACTCAGATGGTCGTCTCCATCACAGGCAAAACAGATCATTCCGCAGGCACGGGCAATTCCGCGACCATCGTGCCTGATTCAAAGCCCGCCGTCTTTGAGTGTTCTATCGGTTATCGCCACCCCCACTAAAGTTTTTCGCAATCAGAAAGATATTGAGATAGAAGCTGTCGTTCAGAACAGCGGCGAAGCAACCGCTCAGGTCGAGGCCGCAAGTCTGACGTTCACCCTCGGAACTCTCGCGCAGGAAGTGGCTTCGCCGTTGATTCCAGTTGATCTGCCTGGTTATAACGCTACCTTCACGCTTAAATTCAACATTGACGTAGATTTGTCATCACCAATCGGTTTTTCGAATTTTTCATGCAATATTCTTTCAAATGATACCAATGTGCCGGCCTCACAATCATGGTTGAACCTTGCCAATCCTTTCGATACCTGGGAGATTTCAGAGCATGGTCTTACTATTTCAGCCTTCCCCTCCTATGTGCCGGATCAAAGCACTTTTAACCGAGGACAAACAATTTATGCCAGCGGCTTTTACCGTGCTCCAACGCAAACAGGCCGCATTCGCTTTTACGACAGTCAGATTGCCTATACAACGCCAGCCCCGGGTGGCGCGATCTGGACATCAGCACTGCTTACAGCCAATGTTGATGGTAATCTTCAGACAAGCTACACTCTTCCGGCCGGGGCAACCCTTGGCACCTGGACGGCGCTTGTAGAAGACAACGTCGGATGGGTTATGGCCATTCACCCCTTTGTTGTGCAGTCTATGGGCAATCTTGTGGCAACCCTTACCCTGAGCCCGGCAGAAGTGTATCTGGGCGCAACCTTCACCGCTGAGTTGTCTGTAGACAACCGCATTGTCGGCGGTTCGACCATTTCACCGGCAACTCCATGGCCTTTAAAACCTACCGGGGCCAGTACAGGCAACGCCACTCTCCTGTCAGGGCCAATACCCTCACAGGGCAGCATAGCAGGTTTTTCGCCAGCAACTTTTACCTGGGTTTTTCAGGCAACCGAAGAAACGGGCACGGTTGGCAGTTTCTCACTGACCGCTTCTGCCAGCGCTATTCAGAGCTACCGCAAGCCCTTGTCTATTGTTTCTCCCCAGACAGTAAGTAACTTTCAGGTTCGACTGGTAATCAATACCAGCGCATTGGTCTCTGCCGGAAAAATGCAGGCTGATTGCGATGATATCCGTTTCCGGGATTCAGATTCACAGACAAGCCTGAGTTACTGGCTTGAATCGGGAGCAAATACCGCCAGTACCATTGTCTGGGTGAAAGTGCCGGCACTGACTGCAAATACCCCCAAAACCATTTATTTCTATTACGGCGACGCGACGGCAGCATCTGGAAGCGATGCAGATGCGGTTTTCGAATTCTTTGACCATTTTACAACATTCGACCCAACCACCTGGGACTTTACAGGACCATATTCGGTGGGGGGCAGTTTTCTTACGATCACAAATGGTGCGGTGTTCACACGGGCAGCCGTGGGCAGCCAGGAAGGCATGGCCGCTGAAGCAAGGGTGCGCTGGAACAATTTTGCGGGCTATTCAGGCCTGGCAATCTCTAATGCCCAGAGCAACCAGTTAAACAACGCCGGCTCACACAAACTGATCAATCTGATGACCAATAATGGTGGCAGCACCAGCGTCAGAGCCAGAGCGGCCAATGGGGCCGCACCCTCGTATAATATCACTAATGCCACAACTAACCTGCTCACTGCAGTCGGTGGTACCGTTTACATTCTCGGTCACGGCATTTCTGGCGGAAACGTTTACGCCCTGAGAGATCACACAACGGTCTTAAACTCATACCCCGGTACATGGAACGGCCCATTTTACCTGTGGCTGGGTTATATAACCGGTTCCCAGGCGGGCAGCGGCATAGATATATCTGACATTGCAGTTGACTGGGTCATGGTAAGAAAATTCATTGTTCCGGAACCAGTCGTTTCAACAGGAAACGAAGAAGCCAATGTAATGTACCCGCTGATTTCCGGAATTGATACCAGCACTGGCTTAGCCACTGATTCTAACAGTGGTATTTCAAATGGCATTCGTATTCTGCAGAGGGGTATAGCTCTGTCTTCAGATGTAATTGACCTTGGTACAATCCCGTGCGGAGAAAATGGCACGGTTGGCAATTCAACCGCGAGCAATACCAGCAATGGTGGATTGACCATGGTTCGCTGGGACCCTATGAACCTTGAATCTCTTGAAGGCATAATCATCGACAAAACCAGCATGTTCTTTTCGCCTGACCCGGTTGGGGCAATTCCCGCAGGAACAAGAAAGCCGGCATCCTTCACGCTCTCAATTCCCATGGGGCAGGCCACCGGCACCTATGTTGCCACCATGGCTATCTATGATGATGTCAATAATAATCTGGTCAGAGATCTAAGCGGGCTCGCAGAACCCGTCGATTTTTTCCAGGTTCGCGTTGTGGTTCCGGAAACGCGAAGTATCGAGGTAGTAGAAGATCTGATAGATCTTGGAAACTGGGACGTTGGCATGACAACAACTGCGATTCCCGTTCAGGCTTTCAATGCCGGCAATGTTAACCTTACCGGGCTCGAGTTTAAACAGATACTTGGCACGAATTCCTTTCCGATCAGCATTACTCCGGCAACTTTTACAAGCCTGGCCACTGAAGCCTATCTTGTATCAAATGTGGTAGCAACTCTGACAGTCGGGCCGGCCGGCACTTACATTGCCACCTGGACCTTATGGAATGATGTGAACGGTGATCATATTATAGATGTTACCGAAGCCAGCGATTCATTTATGGTCAGAATCGAGGTTGGTGCGGCAAGCTTAAGCATTTCTCCCGACAGCCTCGACATGGGTATTGGCACGCCTGCGGTAACACTCAGCAGCCAGACGACCGTCACCAATACCGGGCAGGTTTCGCTTGATAATCTCAAAATTTTGTTGCAGGCTCTTGAAGATGGCTCTGGTAACAGTATTCCAACCAGCGAAATTTTGCTTGCCCTTGCAACATCTGTACCGAAAGGCGAATCACGCATTGCTACAGCTACCGTGTCTGTTCCGTCAGGCACCATAGCCGGCACTTATACTGGTAAACAGTGGGTTTTTGAGGACCGAAATTCAAACAACCTTTGTGATGCCGACGAAGCTTCGGCCTCGGTTACGCTTTCCCTCGTTGTGCCTCAGCTTCGCCGGGTTGAAGTATTTCTCGATAATGTTAACATGGGTGGCATTGTCCCGGGCACAACCCGGACGATTCCTCTTGATTGCCGCAATATTGGCAATACAGAGTTGCCGGAGCTGCGCTGGATCAAAACAAATCTGCAGGACGGAGTAAAGGTTCTGGACGCCAGCAATGCCAGCTTTCCTCCATCAGAGCCATTTTATGTAGCCACCGGAGCCTTCTTTACTCACGACATAAGCGTTTCTGTTCCTGTTATGCAGGCCAGCGGCTCATACCTCAGTATTGCACCGCATTACTGGCTGTTCAACGATGATAATTCAAATGCTCTGAAAACAGCAGGGGAACCTGATGATACATTTACCCTCAAATGTCAGATCGGTTCAATGGTAATTGATATCATCGAGCCCACCTTGAGTTCTATCGGTGACCCTGCCCAGCCATCGACTTCAATTCAGTTTATGGTTAAAAATGTTGGCGACCTCATTGTCACCAATGCGAAGGCATCTACCAGCGCCCTTACGCCCGTGGTTGCAGGCCCGCCGGATATTGTAAGCACAGCCAATGTTGTCAGTCCGGCTCCAATCGGTGGGCTATCTATTGGCCAGACAAAAAACTGTAACTGGCATGTTCAAATTCCAGATGGCTGCTCGCCTGCTACCTACTCTGGCACCCTGACCGTATGGGAAGACCCTAACAATAACGACCTGCTCGATGCCGGCGAAATGAGTGACAGCGTTAATCTGCTGCTTACCGTCAATTCGAAGAAAGTCATCAAGGTTATTCAGGATCCGCTCAATCTTGGCTGGACCCTTGCAAATACAACTGTTCAAGGGGTTTTTGAAGTTGTAAATGTCGGCAATACCGATCTCGACCTGGCAACACCAGTAGCCTCACAGATGATAAACCTTGGTAACGTTATTCCCGCCAGCAGCATTTCATTTACAGCCCTGGGTTTTATGCCTGTTGGTACAGCAAAACTGGCGACCGTGACCCTGGTGATTGGCTTCCCAAGAGCTGATGGCACATATCGAGGTTATCAGAGAATATTCGACGACTACAGCGCCGCCAACGGCTTATATTCTGCTAATGAAGAATCGTGCCTGTTTGAACTGATCGTAAATGTCGGTTTCAAAAAACTCTCGGTTACCAACCCGGTAGCTTTCGGCAGCAGAAACCCGGGGCAAACAGTTTCCCAGACATTTTCTGTGAAAAATGAAACAACAGTGCCACTGACCAGCATAAAATGGTTGCGTGGCCCCCTGGAATCTGGCACTGATACGATTCCGGTTGCCAGTGTGACATTTGTTCCGGCAACTGCATTCGGGGTGGGTGGTGGCAATACCCGTAGTTGCACCGCCCAGCTTGTTCTGGGAGCAACCCTGCCCCCGGGCAATTACATCGGAACCCACACCGTCTGGGAAGACAATAACGCCGATGGCATCATACAATCAAGTGAGGCATCGGCAACTTTTAATACAACTCTCACCGTCAACCCTGTTTCAGGGCTTGATATTATCGACAATATGATCGATGCCGGGCAGATTGCCGCCGGCTCAACCTCCCCATGGATAGCAGTGCAATTTACCAATACCGGCAACGTCGATCTTACTGCAGCCGCACTATACTGGACCTTTAACTCCCTTGGCGATGGGCTTGGAAATTATATTGCAGCAGGCAACATAACAGGCTCCAGTACTATTTTGCCAAACCCTCTGCCCCCAGGCTCTACTGGCAGTGCTTACTTTCGTATCGGCCCGGTCGCTGGTGGTCAGGCCAGTGGTTTGTATTTCGGCAGTCTGCAAACCTTCACTGACGGTGGTTCGGCAGTTGACACCTGTGAATTTGCATGCGAAATAATAGCCGGGGGGCCCCAGAATTTTGCAAGTGGCAGCGTTTTTCAGAATATTGCCACAACCACTTTTCCGGCACCTGCCCAGAGATATTTCCTTTCTGCCTATGTTTGCCCGGCAACCGGTTCAGCAAGACTGGTCCTGATCGGTCGTGATGACGCAAATTTAAACACCACCCAGTCGCTTGGCATTGAAATAAATTCCGGTGCTGCGATCACTACCTTTGGTCCCGGAATAGTTAAAGCGGGCATTCTTGATACCATTCAGCCATCAATTTCGCATCCTTATCCGTGGTATCGAGTTTATTTTGCTTTTGATTTTGCCTATGACCCTTTAATTGCCTCACGTACCTACCTGTCGCTTGAAAATTCTTCCCCGGCTGTTGCGTCTCATGCGGTATGGTTTGACGGGGTTCAGCTGGAAAGAAGTATTTTCATAAATCAGGAATACCCGACGGCGTTTCATCATGGAAAGAAAATTGTTTCACCTAACCAGACCAGAACGATAAGCGGCCAAAGGCATTATATAGAGTGGTAAACATGCAGACTCAAAGATCATGGCGAAAAAGAGGGGCGGTATTGCTTTTGCTTATGGTAATGCTTGTTGCTGGTGGCATTTTTGCCTTAACATTGTTTCCGGAAGAAGAGCTGCTAAATAATAGATTGAAGGAAAAAAGCTTGAGTCTGGAGATAAGCCAGATCAGGGAAGCTTTTGATTTAATGCAAATCGCCTCACCAACCTGGCAGCCGTGGGAAGATAACTTTGATCCTGCTCATCCGGATGCAGCCGCTTCCATAGCCATGACTTTGCAGACACTGCATGAAAACGGTGTGCTGAGAGATGCCGGTGTCTATGACCCTGGGATAATGCCTCACTTATGGGGGACATCTACCAATCAGCTTTTCTGGAAAGCCTCTGGTAACATTGCCTCCAACTCAAGTTTTCAAATAAACATGGCGCAATGGGAATGGAATCAGACAAACACTATTGCCGCTACCGATACGGTTTTTCCCGATAGCAGCGAAATCGACGATTACCCATATCAAAATAAGCTCGGAAACCTTCTTGAAACTGACGGCGCCTCATTGAAAATAGTAAGGTAACTTTGCGGGCAATTGGCAGTGATTCTGCGCACGCGTCAGATTTCTTCTTCGGTCAGCACTTCGATGCCGTTTTTCAACAGCAGGTCGGCGGTGAAACCGTTGCCATCGACCAGTTGACCCGAAAAGGTGCCGTCATAGACCTTGCCCTTGCCGCACGAGGGTGATCTTGATTTAAGAATCGCCCGACTGCTGCCGTATTCTTTGGCCAGAGCAAGAGTGATTTCGGCGCCGCGGGTAAACTGCGCCGTCACATCGGTGCCGGCTTTGCTGAAGACTTTGTCCCCTTTGATTTCAGAGGGCAGGCGCGGCGTCGTCAGGCCGCCCAGTTGCTCCGGGCAGACAAGAATTGTCTTTTCTTTCTTAACCAGCTCTTTGATTTTTTCATAACCCTTGGCCTGCCCGTCAAAGCGACAGGGCACGCCTGCCAGGCAGGCACTTACAATAATCATGTCGCTTTTCGGCGGTTTTTGTTGCCTGTCATTCATTCTTATTTGCCTTTTCGATCATCAGCTCCGGAAAACCAGTTGCCTGGTCGAATTTTCTCGAAAACGACCATTCTGGCAGGATTACCAGGAGTATTTCGGCGGTGGTATCGATGATGCAGCCGTAGCTGACATGCGCTCCGGTCACTTTTCCTGATTCGTCTGCAACTGAAATATGCAGGTGTGCTCCGTCAGGCGCAACCGACCCCATGAGAGTCAGTATTTCAAAATTGCCCGGAAAAATTTCGGGCTGGTCATGGTCTGCCAGTCTCAGACAGGCGGGTTTGAGGCTGCCGATGCCGGCAATGACGAAAGCCGCTTTGCCGCCGATTCGGCTCAGAGCCTGTTCTACACCTTTTCGCAGATCGTCGCCCGGTAAAAGTCTTATTGGCAGTGTTTGCATTGTTCTGGTGGGGCAATGCCTGCGGCTTTTCGCAGGCATTGCCGGGAATGCTTATTTTATCAGAGCGGCGAGGCCGCTGAGGTTCATCTGAGCGATGTAGGCCTCGCAGACTTCGGGTTCGCCTGTGACGGTGACGTAGAAATGATGAATTTTTGTGGCGGCGGCCGGTTTGCGTTCAACGTAGACGGCCATGGTTTCTTCGTAGGGTTTGTTGACATACGGGCCGAAGAAGAGAACAGTTTCGGCTTTGACATCGTCGTGTTTGTCGCGGCGAATGGCAAGACTGGCACCGGCAGGGGTCGGAATCACTTTGTATGGGTGAAAATCAGAACCATTGGCATTGACAGCCACTTCGACCATCAGAGATTTTGCTTCGATATCCTGGGTTTTCTTCTGCAGTTTGTTCATGCTGCTGTTACCCTGCACGGCGGCCTGCATTTTTGCCTGCAGTTCCATGATTTTTGCCTGATCACCGGCTTCGGCGGCTTTCTGCATTTCTTCACTGAGCTTGGCAAGCTGATCGCTCATGTTTTCGATACCTTCGGCATCGTCAGCGATCATTTTGCCGGCTTCCATGCTTTCCTGCATGCTCATTTCGCCCTTGTAGCTGCATGTTACATACATCTGGATCGGAAATTTTTCAGAGCCGACGCCGACGGTATTCGGAATGCTGATCTCTTCGACCTTTTTGGCAATACCATTCTGCGCATCGGGAAGCAGCCCTGCGATCTTTTTGTGCGTTGCTTCATAGAATGCCTTTTCTTCGGCATTGATGGGGCGTTCAGCGCCGCCGTCAGCAAAAAGAACCCCGGCCAGCAGGCAGAAAACAGAAAGAAGCGTAAACAGTCGTTTCATTGGATTGTGTCCTCACAGTTGTGTATTTAAAGACCGCCGCTAATATACTGCTAACCAAGATTACATCCAAGTATTTTTCTTGTAATACAAAATATTGCCGATTTTCTGTCACGCTAGTCCTCTGTCAAAGTTGAATCTGTAGTTTTGCCGTCATTCCCGCGAAGGCGGGAATCTGACTTTAAAGAGCTTAGATCCCTGCCTTCGCAGGGATGACGTGTGAAAGTTGATTTTGCACGTTAAATACTGACCTGCCTTGTCATAAAGCGAACCGGGCAGCACCGCATTGCTGTGAGGCTGCCCGGTTATTGAAGCTTTAAATCAAAGCCGAACCGGTTCAACTTTATTTGTGCAGTAATCAATAATTGAATCAGGTTATTCGCCGGCGGTGATGGCCTTGAACAGTTCTTCAAGACTGAGGTTTGAAACGCTGTGACTCTTGACCCGGTAACTGGCGAGAATTCTGGCGAGTTCTTCATCAGAAAAGTCTTTGAGCACCAGTTCGAGTTCGGTGCCGTTGGTGCGCGCCGAAAGAATCGAGGGGTGAGCAGGAACAGCTTCGGCTGCCGCTTCAAGTCTGACGACGACCTTTCTGATACGGCTGGCAAGCTCATCTCGGCTGCAGTCGACGACGAGGCGGCCGCCCGAAAGAATGAGAACGTGATCGCAGACACCGGCGATGTCATGCAGTTCATGTGACGAAAGCACGACGGTTACGCCTTTTTCTACAAGTGATTCGATAAGGCTGTTGAGAATTTCGTCGCGGGCGACCACGTCGATGCCGCCGAACGGTTCGTCGAGAAGCAGCACTTCAGGCTCGGCCGCCAGGGCGAACGCCAGTTGCAGCTTGCGGCGCATGCCTTTGCTGAAGGTCGAAATCTTCTGTTCGGCATCGATTTTGAACTGAGTCAGGCAGGTGGTGTAGAGGTCGTGGTTCCAGCGCGGGTAGAGTGAACTGAAGGTGCTTTCGAGCATGCGGGCGTTCATCCAGGTGTAGAGGTGGCAGTCTTCGCTGACGAGCACGCAGCTCTGCCGCAATCTGGCGGCGTCGACTTCGGGGTCGATGCCGAGGGTTGCCGAACTGCCGGTGGTAGGCTGCTGCTGACCGTTGAGAATGCTGAGAAGCGTCGATTTGCCGGCGCCGTTGCGGCCGAGCAGGGCCACGACTCGCCCTTTCCCGATATTGGTGTTGAGACCCGAAAACACGGTTCTGGCACCGAATGATTTGCTGAGATTGCTGATGGTGATGGTTTCCATATTATTTTACCTCCTGCTGTTCGAGCACCGAATCGAAGATGCTGCGGATCTGAACCCGGTCGAGACCCATGCTGCGGGCGATGGCGATAATTTCGCTGATGTGCTTCGCCATTTCCTGGCGCGCCTGTTTGAGCAGGTCGTCTGAAGATTTCGGCGAGACGTAGGCGCCCTGACCGCGCTTGAAGTAGATGACCCCTTCGTTGGCGAGGTCCTGGTAAGCGCGGGCGATGGTGTTCGGGTTGACCTTGAGCTCGACCGCCAGGTCTCTGATCGAGGGAAGCCGGCTGTCGGGGCCGAAGATGCCTGCGAGAATCTCGCGCCGCATGCCGTCAGTTATCTGCTGGTAGATCGGGATCGGAGAACTTTCGTTGATGGTAATCATAAGTCGGCCCCCCATTTCTTGAACACCTCTTCGATGCTCTGATAGGCGATTTTACGCACAACACTGACGGTTGCGGTATCGAGTTCGTAGAGGCCGCCTTCGCCGGCCGCCGTCTGGCCTTCGACCATGAAACGGTTGTCGTTCAGGGCGTAGGGGCCGTTGAAAATAGTGAACCCGTGCACATTGGGGTTATTGAAAGACTGGGCGTTGAGCTCTGTGAATTCTCTTGCGGTGCCGTCTTTGAGATTGGCGGCAAACAGCTGCCGGCGCACCGGGCTCGCGGTGACGTCGCCGTAATATATGAACGCGTGCTCACCGGTCTGTGAAATTTTCATTTTGACGCTGCCGGGGTAGGGGAAGCGCAGTATTTCACGGATGGTCATCGTTTCCGGGTCGATTTCGACGATGCTTTCGGTGCCGGGCGAGTACCAGTCGAGCTCGTCCTTGCCGGGAATTTTGGCGACAATGCGGTTGGCGGCGGTGATGCCGACGATCTTCGAATTAGAGGCAATGCCGCTGAGAGGCACAATCCGGCCGTCAAAGTAGAGAACCTGCAGGTCGCTCACCGGGCGGTCGAGTTCCTTGTTCCAGCGGCCGTTGTCGACAACCATGAAGTCTGGGCCGGCGCAGAGAATGTCAGAAGCCGGTGAGTTGGGCAATACGATTTTTTTGCCGTCTGGAACTGATATCAGCAACATTTTGCCCTTTTCGTGGTCAGAGGCGCCGGCGATGTAGACCTTTGCCGGTTTACTGCGGTCTTTATCGGGCACGACGACGAAATCAGAGATACCGAAATCTTCGCCCGCGGTAAAGACAACCTTTTCGCCAACGCCTTTTTCGAAGAGGTTGAACTGGGTAATGATATTGTTGCCTGATTTGATTTCTTCGGCATAGATGAAGCGGCGTTCGTCGATGAGTTTGAGCCCTTTGGTGTATTCGTCGATCCCTTCCGGCAGAATTTTCAGAACGTTGCCTTCACCGTCGAGCACGCCGTATCTCTGGTAACGCAGAAATCCAAATTTTATTTCCGGAATCAGAGCGGTTACCAGGCCATTGTTATAATTTTCCTCTTTGTAGAAGTTACTGTGACGGCCTGCTACTTTTTTTGTCAGGCCTGAAGCGGTGTCATGTACAAGAATGTGGCGATTATGGGCGGGTGTTTCGAACCAGTAATCGCCATCGCCAAGAAATCGGCCATCATTGTAATAGTTTTTGATTATTCTTGGCTGGACTACATCCCAGGCCGGCGCTTTGCTGAAAACGCGCCAGAGAATGGTTTTGCCATGATTCATCGGCAGCCAGTCGGCGCCTTCTTTAACGTCGATGCGCCAGAAATGTTCGGCGGCAGAGTTGAGCGCTGACCAGCATGCCAGCGAGAGCATGATTCCCGCCAGCAGCATGGCGATACCCTTTACACCACGCCAGGGTGAACTCATGGTGCGGTCACTCAGAAATACCAGCAGGGACAGGCACAGCAGGACAGCTGTTGCCAGGCCGGTTGCCATCTCAAAATTCAGGTTGAAAAGTGTCGGCGGGGCTCTGAAGATTGCATAAAGCGCCGGAATGACGATCAGGCTGGAAATCGTTGAAAAACCTGACGGCAGCATGGTGGTGAAAAAGCCGTAAGCGACGATCGTTACCGGCACGCCGAGAACCAGGCCCGGGTTGCCTGATATCAGATGCCAGATTTCGCCGATGTCGACGCCGGCCGCAAGTGCCAGTATCAGATAGATGGCGTAGAGTGACGTGGTGTAAATGGCAGTGAAGATCAGTTTGGCCGACCACAGGCGCAGGCGGCTGACCGGCAGGGCGGTGAGAAAGCGCCAGGTGCCGTTGTTGACTTCTGAACTGATCTGGTGGTTCGCTGCCAGGTAGATGAACAGCGGGCCCTGCAGAATGAAGAGAATTACCAGAGCCACGCCCGAGTCGAGCTGGCCGAAGAACGCGGCGGTGAGCAGCGACAGTGCCGCTACCGCGAGAATGATGACGAAGTACATTCTCTGTTCGAGGTAGTCTTTCAAGAGTATCGCTTTCATATTCTGCTCCTTTATGCTATACAGAGGCATGTAGACGGTTTCGGGCCAACAGCCGACACTACGACCGTGCACTGTCTCGCGTCTCGCTGTTTTGGTGTATTGCTCTACTAATACACTAAGCTATTTCAGCAATAACGTCAAGCCCCTCGCAAAAAAAAGTTTTTTCGCGGGCTGTAATGCATGTTTGGAGCACTTTTCGGCACCTGGTCGGATCAAATGTGCCCGATTTGGCTGGTTTTGAGCTTACTTACATTCCGAAAAGCAGCTTCCACTTGTAATACGCTCTGACCATTTTTACAACCGACTTCTAAAATATTCTGACTATTTTGAAAGTCGACTTCTTAAAATAGTCAGGTAAAATTGAAAGTCAAAAACCGTGTGTTTCTTCGCTTAGCCCGAATTATAAACTAACTCCGGGGTGCAAAAGGCTTTGCTGAGGTTCTGATGTATTGTTGATTCCTGCATAAATAAAGCCGGATGTTCGAGCAGGCAGGCACGGGGAGAAGTCACGACTGATTTTTCGGAAGCCGGCATTCCCGCCCACAAAATAGAGGGGGCGCGAAGTCTTGTTGACCAGTCATGAACCTGTTATATTGTTCCTGACCGCTTTTTGCGCCGACCCGCTGATGAGCCGGCGAGGCCTTGATGTGCCGCAGGAATTTTTTATTTTGACCAATTCTCAGGCAGGTTTGTAAATTTGAACGTATATCATTGCTCCGAAACCGACGCTCTTTATCTAAGGCTATCAAACAAGAAAAGCCTGAACACCGTTGAAATAACCGGTGGGGTTCTGCTGTCTCTTGCTGCAGATGGCACAATTGTCGGGATTGAAATAAAAAATATTGGCAACAGCACTAATTTTGAAAAGCTCAGGCCATATCTGCCGATTAAAGACTTCTCAGAGCCAGAAGAAGGCTATTCGACCGGCATCGTATCAGACAGCGTTCTTGATTATGTTTCCGCCGTTGCCCAGCCGCAGGTAATCGTTATTGGTGGACCAAACGGAGCCGGAAAATCAACTTCCGCTCCAGAAGTTCTGCAGGGTGCTCTTCACGTTGATGAGTTTGTAAACGCCGACACCATCGCTCATGGTTTGTCTGCCTTCAGGCCGGAAAAAGCAGCCATAAAAGCCGGCAGAGTAATGCTTGCACGGTTGCATGAACTGGCAGCGCAAAAAATGAATTTTGCTTTCGAAACAACCCTTTCCAGTCGTTCCTTTGCCCCATGGATAAAGGAACTGAAAAAATCAGGGTATAAATTTTCCATGCTGTTCTTTTGGCTGGAATCGCCGCAGTTGGCAGTAAAGCGAGTGGCAGAGCGCGTTATGAACGGCGGGCACCATGTGCCGGAAGATGTGGTTATAAGAAGATACGAAGCCGGTTTAACTAATTTTTTCAGGTCTTATCAGCCAGCTGCAGATCACTGGAGATTTTTTGACAACTCAAATGCATTCGAGCCGCGTCTGGTGGCATATGGCGAGAAAAATTTCCCTGCGGAAATTTTGATCCCTGAGATATGGGAACCTCTAAAGGAGAAATACCTGTAATGCCTGAAGCAAAAAACAATGAAAATAGCCGCATCGAAGATATTCTGATCGAGAATGCTTTAAAACGCGCCATGCGCAAGGCGGCCATCATGCACAAGAAAATGGGCAACACCGTATACGCCTCAAAAAACGGCGTCGTCTACGCCATCGCCCCCGAAGACATCGTAATCCCCGACGCTCCACCCGAAGATCCACATAGATGAACGCAGATGTTTAATAACTGCAGGCCAGGCCACTGATGAACACAGATTACCCCCGATGTTTGTTTGAATGAATTTGTGTTTTGCCCTATTATCCGAGTGCATCCGCGTTAATCTGTGCCCTGCTGAATTCATCTGTGGCCAAAAATTTTCTCGCGTTAATCTGTGGCTGCAGTTCGGGTTTGGGTCTCGATATTGTCGAAGCGGGCCGGAACCGGGATGGTTCTGACGATTTCTTCGACGGTGGTGATGCCCTGGGCGACCTTTTCGATAGCGTAGTCATACATGCATCTGAACCCGGGGGGAAGGGGCAGCAGCGCGGCACTGCCGGTTTCGCCGAGGGTGATGATTTTGCGCAGTTTTGCGTCGATGCGCAGCAGTTCGAAAACGCCGGTCAGACCGCGGTAGCCAGAGCCGCCGCAGAGTTCGCAGCCTTTTCCGTGTCTGAACGGAATGTCTTTCGGCAGGCCGGGCAGCAGTTCGAGGGTTTCGGCGTCGGGTTGATATGATTCGATGCAGCCAATGCAGACGCGGCGCACCAGACGCTGTGAGAGCACACCGACCAGGCCGGCGGCCAGAATATTGCGCTCGACGCCGAGCGACAGCATGCGTGAGACGGCCGAAGCCGCATCGCGCGAATGTACGGTGGTGAGAACGAGGTGTCCCATCTGGGCGGCCCGCACTGCCATTACAGCGGTTTCTTCGTCGCGCACTTCGCCGATCATGACGATATCTGGGTTCTGGCGCATGAAGGCTCTTGTGTAGTCAGCAAACGACATCACCGGCGTGATCTGCTTCTGGTTGACCCGCGAAATTTCATATTCAATCGGGTCTTCGACCGTGAGAATTTTTTTACTGTCATCTTTGATGTGCTCGATAACAGCGTAAAGCGTCGTCGTCTTGCCGCTTGAGGTCGGCCCTGACACGAGAATCAGGCCGCCCGGCTCATGCAGCATCGCATGGAAAAGATTGAACTTTTCGTTCGACATGCCGAGTGATTCAAGTTTGATCGTCAGACAGGTTTCGTCGAGCACGCGCAGAACGCAGTCTTCGCCATACAGGCCCGGCAGAACCGAGACTCTGAAATCGATACGGCGCGAGCGACCATCCGGGGCGGTGTAACGCGCGACTATGTGGCCGTCCTGCGGCAGACGCCGGTCGGCGATGTTCAGTTCAGAAAGAACCTTTACATGCTGTATGACCGATTGAATGTTCTCAGGGCTCAGCGGCGAGGCAACTTTGTGCAGAACCCCGTCGATTCTGTATCTGAGGCTGACGTTGTTGCTGTAAACTTCAAGATGAATGTCTGAAGCGCGTTGTTGAACCGCAGAGGCAAGCAGGCTGCCACAGATATCGGCCGGCTTCTGGTCGCGCTCAAAAGTTATTTTCTGGTCGTGGCGCAGGGCAATCCGCTCGCGCACCGGGCCGGCATTGAGGGTGGTGTGAGCAACTTCACTTTCTTTGTAGGCAAATTCAAGAGCCTGATCGAGCTCGTAGGCATTCAGCTGCACATGCTTGAACTTAAGGCCGGTAAGATTCTCGACTTCTTTTAGCGCCTGAGCGTCGGCAGGGTCGAGCATGCCAAGAACCGCTTGATGCTCGGCGTTTGCCGGCTTTTTGCCGATCAGCACCACCTGATGTTTGCGGCAGAAATCTTCGGGCAGCGTGCGGATAAAATCGCGATGCAGGGTATAATCGGCCTGGTCAGTAAAATCACGACGGCTGGTCGGCATAAGTTTCCCCCCCCATTTATCTGTTTCCTAAAGCCTAACCCGACTCGACAAATTTCGCAAACTGTAAAAAAACTTTGCCTTCAACCGGGGGTGAAATGCTGTTATACTCGCGATGAAGCCCACAGCAGGAGAGATGGCTTGACGAGAGATATTATCGCCCTTGCCGGGCGCGAACTGAAGCAGCACAAACGCCGCACCCTCGCGGTGATCAGTGGCTATGCGCTCACTGTCGCTTTTCTGATCGTTCTCGCGGCGGTTCTGCTTTATTCGCGCGTCGTTCAGAATATCACGATCGGCGAGGCCGGCACCTATTTTGTCACCTGGCTGCCCGCCTGCGGCGACATCAGTTCACTGAGTGAAGAAGACCTGGCGAAACTTGCACGCGGCATTGTCCCTGCGGTCTGCAAATCGAAATGCGAGAACTGCACCGGCTGCAACAAAAAGCCGGTCGACATTCTCAACGAGGGCTTCGTCATCAACACCAACGGCACCCGGCTGCTGACACTCGATCTGGTCGCGAAGATCCGTGCTCTGCCTCTGATCAGAGATGCTTCGGCCTGCCTGATGTTCAGGTTCCGTAACCCGCAGACAAACACGATTTTCGCGGTCGGCGGCATCGATGTGCAGAGTTCTGCGGTTTCAACCAACTGCTGCGCCGCTTCAGATCTTATCGAGGGAAACTTTCTGAACGGCAGCTTGACCGGCCAGGTGCTCGTCGATATCGGCTTTGCCGGTAACCACGGGCTTAAATGCGGCTCGACTCTGGTTATTGCCAGTGAAACCTTTATGGTGGCCGGTATTATCAATTCAGGTGCCCGGCCGGTTAAACCCGACGTGATCATGCTGTTCGCCGATGCTGAGAGGGTTATCAACCGCCGCATTCACAACCCGCTCGAAAACGAAGCGAACCTGATTCTGATCGAAAGTCGCGATGCCACCGTGCATGGCAGGGCGCTCGAAGACGTAAAAGCACTGATGAAGGGCGACAGCCTGCTGACTACCGGTTGTTATTTTCCGGCAGCGAAGGCAATCGGGCTGAACACCAGACTGATCTGGGCCTTTATGGTTCTGGTTGCCGTCGCTGCGATGCTGTTCTCGGCCAGAATTCAGTGGGCCTCGGTAATCGAGCGACGGCGGAGCTTCGCGATTCTCAAGGCAATTGGCTGGAACAACCGGGTCATCATTCTGCAGCAGCTCGCCGAAACTCTGGCGCAGTCTGTGGCAGGCAGCCTGGCCGGCCTGATCGCCGGGCTGGCAGTTCTGCTGCTGGTGCCTGTAAACAATCTGCTCGGCATCGACGCCACGATGACCGGGGTTCTCAATCCCGGCCTTTTCGCCGCCGTCGTTGCTTTCGCCGTTACTGCCGGGGTTCTGGCCGGCCTGCTGCCGGTAATACTGGTGATCAGACAGCGGCCAGCTGAAGCTTTGCGCCGTGTATAGTTCTTTGCTAAATGTGACGGAGGACCAGGTGATTAAATAATGCCGATAAAGGCGGAATTTATCATGGGGCAGGCAGCCGGGAAGGCTTGCCGGCGTTGCGGTTAAAATTGTTGGTATATGATTAAATGATGCTGGAGAGTTCGAAGATGTCTCTGTTACAGGTCGAGAATGTTGCTAAAAGCTTTTTTCAGCGCGGTAACGAGCTGAAAATTTTCTCTGAGGTTTCTTTCGCGGTAGAACCTGGCGAGCTGCTGCTGATTTCTGGCCGCAGCGGCACCGGCAAATCGACGCTGCTTAACCTGCTTGGCGGCCTTGAACCGGTCAGTGCCGGCCGCATCGTTTTTAACGGGCGGGTGGTAACCGATCTGAGCATGTCTGAACTGGCAGAACTTCGTGCCACCGGCATCGGCATGATTTTTCAGAATTTCAATCTGATTCCTGGCTGGTCGGCCCTCGAAAATGTCGAAGCAGTGCTGATGCACCGCGGTATCAGCCAGACTGAACGACTGCAGCGCTCGACTGCGATTCTTGCAGAACTCGGGCTGGGCGAACGCCTTCACAATCTGCCGGCCGAATTGAGCGTCGGGCAGCAGCAGCGCGTTGCCATCGCCCGCACTCTTGTAAATGACCCGGCCATGATTCTGGCCGACGAGCCCACCGGCGACGTCGACCCCGAAACCGCCGACGAAATTCTGCATCTGCTGCTGCCGCGCATAAAAAGCGGCAGAACCGCAATGATTGTTGCTTCGCACGGGCTGTTCAACCCGGCACTGGCCACCAGAACCGCCATTCTTAAAGACGGAAGGCTGCATCTCTGATATGTCTGACGTTATTACCTGCGCTCTGAGAGAGCTGAAAAGACGAAAGCTGCGGACCCTCGCCGGTCTGTCAGGCTTTTTTCTCGGCTGTATGCTTATTACCGCCATGGTTCTGATGCTGCAGTATGACCTGCAGGCGAAAAACGCGCTGGTAAACTATATGGGCAACAAATTTCTTGCCTATGCGCCGATGAATCTTATCGGTGCCGGTGATGAGCCAGCCGTCAGACCGCTCGACCCTGTTAATGAGGGCTTTTTTACCGAGCCAACGGTAGTTACCCGGCTGTTGCCGGCAAACCTTGCGGCCAGCATTGCGAAGATTCCAGAAGTCGGGGTGGTGACACCTTTTCTGCTCTACCGCTTTAAAAACAGCCAGGACGGCCACGTCTTCAGTATCGGCGGCATCAGACCGGCAGATGTGCGGGCTTTGCAGGCGACCCTGATTTCTCGCCACGACATCATCAGCGGCGTCTTCTTTCAGCAGAACGACCGCAACGTTGTCATCGTCGACAAATCATACGCCGACATTTGGAACCTCAAGGTCGGGTCAGTGGTGAACATCGGCGACACGCTTTTTCCGATCATCGGCATCGCCGGTTCGCACGCCCGCACCGCCCGGGCCGATGTCTACATGAACTGGCCCGATGCCGAAGCCGCCATCAGTCGCCGCCTCAACCGGCCTTTGAACAACGAAGCCAATCTTTTTCTCATAGAAGCCACCGGTGCCGAAACCGTCGCCGTTGCCATGCAGAAGGTGCAGGCCCTGGTTGAACAGGGCATCACCAATTCGGTTGTCTGCTCGATTCCGGTTGTCAAATTCATGGGGTTGAGCCAGAACTCGGTCAGCGCCGTAATGCTGATCGTTGCCGTGCTTGCGATGCTTTTCGCCGGTAACGCCCAATGGTCAGCGGCTTCTGAACGTGCTCACGAAGTCGCTGTTCTCAAGGCGATCGGCTGGCGCGACCGCAGTATTTTTGCCCAGTTCATCGTCGAATCGCTGCTGGTTTCGTTGGCCGGCGGCATATTGGGCGCTGGTGCCGGTTATGCGATGTTCAGAACCATCGCTCGGGTAATGGGTGCACGCATCGACGCCGCCTATCAGGTTGTCGATGTGCCGGCCACGCTTGCCTTGCTGATCTTTGCCACCGCACTGGCAGGCATCATCGCCGGCCTGGTTCCGGCAGTCAGGGCTGCGGCAACCCGCCCGGCCGAGGTTTTACGCGACCTTAACTGAGATTCGTCTCAGTTCGACAGGAATTTGCAAATTGTCCGCCACAGCCTTCCGCGTGCACATTATTTTTATAAGTGCCTGAGTGAAAGAGGGTAGTGGCATTTTTTCGTATGTGGCCAGCAGATCCGGCAACCAGGATTTTTGCAACGATTGCTCTCTGGCTGGCTGATTCGATATTTGACATTTTTAGCGTTTGGTTTATACTTAGAGCTACTTAATGCGACTGGTGGTGAGAAATATAATAGCCGATTTTTTGAGTGTTCTGCAGGCCGGTGGGCCGGTTATGTACCCGCTGACTCTGGTTGGCGTGTTCATTTTCGCTCTTGGCGTATACCAGACGGTCTGGCTGACGATCTGGACCCTGTGGTCAGACCGTTATTCATGTGCCGGCGCTCCGCGCTGGGCGCGCAAGGCTATCGAAATGGCGAAAAACCGCAAAGGGCTTGCCGGACTTTCGCTGCTCGAGTCGATCGAACTGTGTTTCTCGCGCATGGAAGACTGCCTGACGCGGCGCGTACCCGCGATGCGCTTTCTTGCGCAGATAAGCACGCTGATGGGCTTTCTCGGAACCGTAACGGGGATGGTCAAAGTATTTAATACGGTCGCCAGGCTTGGCATGGTAACGCCTTCAGACCTCGCCGGCGGCATTCATGAAGCTCTGTTCACAACCGTTTATGGCCTGATGCTGGCGTTGATCGCCTGGGGTTTTACCTATGCGGTCGAGGCACTTGCCCGCCGGCATCTGCGTCAGCTTGAAATTCTGGTATTTCACGAGCTTGAAATCGGTGCCGATGCCACAGAAGCTGCTCCAGTCACGGTTGTCCCTGATAAAGTTCCGGCGGGTAAAAACTGATGGCCCTGCGCAGAAACAATGCGAAAGAGGGCTTTGCTCTCGATCTGACTTCGTGTTCAGATATTATTTTTACTCTGCTGTTGTTTTATATTCTGACCCAGAATTTTCTGCCGCAGACACCTCTTGAACTGCCGGCGATTTCTTCTCAGACCCAGGGCAGCACAAGTGCGCAACGGATCGAAGTTGCGCAGAATGGTCAGCTCAGTCTGAACGGCGCGGACATGGCCGCCGACGCAATTTTATTGCAGATCGGCGAAAAGTTTCGCAATGCCAGCGATACACAGATAATCATCTATGCCAGTCACCTTTCGCCTGCTGGTGTCTCTATCGAGCTGCTTGACAGGCTGCGACAGGCCGGCATTACCCGTGTTGCCTTCGCCGGTCGCCCGGAAAGTGAAAAATGACCGTTTTCGGCGCAGAAGAACAAAGAGTCGAAAGACTCACGACATTTGTGAGTCTGGTTCTGGCATTGATTCTGC
>JAKQKW010000470.1 GCA_029560455.1 Candidatus Rifleibacteriota bacterium | reverse complement strand
AGGCACAGATGTCGTAGCCAAGGCCTGCCGGGTCGAGAATGAGTCGCGTTCCTTTTATTACCCCGGCTTCCCGCAGTTTATTTACGCGTACATGTATGGTGCCGCCTGATACTTTAAGCTTTCTGGCAATGTCCTGGAACGAGCAGCGCGAGTCAAGCCTTAATTCATCAAGTATCTGGCGGTCGATTTTGTCAATTTCGAATTTTTTGCTCATTTTTGGCGCTTAAAATTAAAAATAATTTAATATTTTAGTGCATTATTTAACATAATGATAACAAAAATAAATTATATTGTAAATATATTAAATAATGTGTAATTATTTTGCGATGTGAATAATGAAAAAGTTTAAAACAGGAGTTTTATGATGACCGCTTCACGGCTTACGCTGATTCAGACAGAACGCGCCATTCTCGATCTCAAGAGACATTTCGAAGACACTCTTACCAGCAGCCTGAGACTGCATCGTGTGTCGGCTCCGATGTTTGTCGATGCTGATTCAGGCCTGCAGGACAACCTCAACGGCATCGAGCGTCCGGTATCTTTCAAAGTGCCGGCTATCGGCGATACCCGCTTTGAGATCGTACACTCGCTGGCAAAGTGGAAAAGACTGGCGCTGGCCCGCTACGGGATTCCAGCCGGTGAGGGACTCTATACTGACATGAACGCACTGCGCCCCGATGAGCCGACAATCACCTCAGCCATTCATTCCGTCTACGTCGATCAGTGGGACTGGGAACGCATCATGTCACCGCAGCAGCGCAACCTCGATTATCTCAAGGCCACGGTTGAGACCATCTACAACGCAATACTCTCAACCGAGCATCATATCTGCAGCCGCTACGATCTCAAAAAGTTTCTGCCGCAGAAAATCCACTTCATTCACAGTGAAGACCTGCTCGCACGCTTCCCCGGCATGACTCCGAAAGAGCGCGAAAACGCGATCTGCCGCGAACATGGCGCAGTATTCATAATCGGTATTGGCGGTCTGTTGAGCGATGGTACTGCCCACGACGGTCGCGCGCCCGACTATGACGACTGGACAACCGAAGCTTTGCCTGGCCGAATGGGCCTCAACGGCGATATTCTCGTTTTCAACCCGATTCTCGATATGGCTTTCGAAGTCTCGTCGATGGGCATCAGGGTCAGTCCGGAAGTGCTGACTGAGCAGCTTAAAATCAGAAACAGCGAAGATCGCGCCCGGCTTCCCTGGCATAGAATGCTGCTGGCGGGAAAACTGCCGCAGACCATCGGTGGTGGTATCGGCCAGTCGCGCCTGAGCATGCTGCTTTTGCAGAAACGCCATATCGGTGAAGTTCAGGTCAGCGTCTGGCCTGCCGACGAAGTGACCCGCTGTGAAGCCGAAGGGATACAGATTCTCTGATCGCTTCGAGGTAATTTATAATTCGCCGGTTTTGTGATATGATTTTCATCAGCATGAATGGAGAAAAATATGAGCAAAACCGGCGAATTTACCAATAAGGTGCATGGCTACCTTGATATTGTTAAAAGCGATGAAACGCCACTTTCAGCAAAACTGCTGCTGTTCGCCGCGGTAGCTTATTTTTTGTGGCCGTTCGATCTGATACCTGATTTCATACCAGTTATCGGTTATCTCGATGATCTTATTATCGTGCCTTTTTTGATCTGGCTTGCTTTCAAGCAGATCGAGGCTGAGCGCCAACGTCGCCTGGCCGAACAGAAGCTGATCAGTACTCAGGGTTTCAAGATTCCTGACCATTGTCAGCATCTCAAAAATGACTGAGAGAATCATTCTCTGCGACCTTGGCGGAGTTCTCATAGACCTCCACTGGGAACAACATGCCCGCGCCCTGTTTGGGCAGGAATGCGACAGCGAAGCGCTCAAACGCAGATGGCTGCAGCTGCAGTCGACCAGGTTATATGAGGCCGGCAAAACAGATTTTACCGGGTTCTACCGCGCATTTGCTGCAGAAACCGGCAGCTGTCTTAATCTTAACGATTTTGAACGCGAATTTGCCGGCATTATTGGCCCGCTCAAACCTGACTGCCTTGCCATTCTCGAAGAACTTTCCGGCTACGATGAACTGGCGATGCTCTCGAATACCAATCCTGTCCATGTCGAACTGTTGCGGCGAACCACCGGGGTTTTCAAGCCGTTCAAACATCTTTTTTTCTCATACGAGATGGGCATGGTTAAGCCCGATCGCGAGATTTACGAAGAGGTCTGCCGCCTGCTGCGCAGAGAGCCGCAGCAGATTCATTTTTTTGACGACAGCCTGGCTAATGTCGAGGCCGCGCAGCATGCCGGTCTCAATGCTTACCTGGTCAACCGTCCGGCTCAGATCAAAGAAATCGTTGCCAGACTGCCTTAACTCGCGGTGATTGCAAAAGGCCGCCGCCTGTTGTATAAATGCTTATCAAAACTTCTGGAGAAAACCCGTGAAACTCAGCTCCCAACAACGCAAACATCTCGAATCTCTTGCCCATCATCTCGAACCGATCGTGCGCATCGGCAAGCAGGGCCTCGAGTCAAAGATCGTTCTCAGCGTGGTTGAAGCATTCAATACGCATGAGCTTATCAAGATCAAGCTGCTCGATTCTTCGCCGGTGGAAGCAGGCGAAGCCGCCGAAGAGATATGCCGGGCGGCAGATGCCGTTCTTGTACGCGTAATCGGTCGGGTGATCGTTCTTTACAAGCCATTCTCTGACAAGCCGCGAAAAATTGAACTGCCTTGATAGAGCTGCTGCAATTATTTAGTGCAGCAAGTCTTGTTCTCGCCGGATTATGCGACCTGATTGACTCGTGACTTCTGAAGTCTGTATAATACAGCCATTCGCAGATAAATACATATTTTGAGGAATCAGCTGAGCAGAGGGGATTTCTGGTGTTTACCGACAGCCAGCAAGATCAATCAAGTATCAAAACTGAATCAGGCGTGAAATTGAGTCGCCTGAATTCTTTTCGTTCTTTGAAGCTGAGGTTCATCATCTATTCTATAACCGCAATGCTTCTTGGCGCCGGTATCGTTACATTTTTGACTACCAGCTATGCGCACAGCAGTTTTGAACAGCATTATCAGAAGCATGTCAGTCAGCTGGTTTCAGAACATGTCGAAGAATTGCGCATGGTAATTCTTTCTGGACAATCAGAGAATCTCGATGCACTGCTGGCAAAAATCGCGGGAGCGCTGGATGCCGACAGCCTGAGATTGATGGACGAGTCAGGTGTGGTTATATCCGCTTACAGCGGCAGCAACCGGGAATACAGAATGCCATCGGTTTCTTACCGCCATGAATTCCAGGTTACCGATAAAGATGGTAAAACCGGGAAATGGCTGATCAGGGTTCGAATCAGGCCGAATGCCTTGTCTGGTCTTGTTGACAATTTTATGCTGTATCAGCTGCTCGTCATCTTCATCATGTCGGCTGCAGCGGTCGTCGGCATCGCTTTTGCACTGGAAATCACTATTGGTAAACGAATCAGATCGCTTAATGACAGTCTGCAGAATGCTGCCGGGACTGATACTGTAATATCTTCAGCAGAGGGTCTACAAGATGAATTTTCAGAGATCGACGGACAGGTGAACAAGCTTGTTCAGGTCGCCAGACAGCAGCAGGCAAGGCTGAGTATCTTCGCTGAAACAGCTGATATGGTATGTTTTACCGTTAATCTGACCGATGAGTCGGTCATTATGGTCGGCGACAGCAAAAAACTGCTGGGTGTCGAACCGGCCAGACTTGCCAAAGTAAACGATCTTATCGAACTTATGCCAGCATCTGAAGAAGCCCGTCTGCGCCAGAAATGGTTTTCTCTGCGAACTGCATTACTCTCAGGCCAGAGAGCTGCTGGACAAAGTGATTCTTCCTGGCAACTACGAAACCTCAGAGGAATCAATGCCGACCGCGATGCCGGCGAAAATTGGATCAGGGTTGTATTAAGCTGGCGAGGCGGTGACGACGCTTTTGTGTATGGTGTAATAACCGATGCCACCGACAAAAAAATGTCAGAAACTGTTCTTCAGGTAGAATTGGAAAAGTTTCGCAGTATATACATGAATCTGCCGGTGGGCCTCTGGCGCAGTTACAACGACCGTTTTATCAGCATGAATCAGGCAATGGCTCAGATTCTCGGCTATACTTCACCGGCAGAAGCCATCGAAATGGTGCAAAGTATTGGCCACCAGCTTTATATAACTCCAGTCGACCGGTCATTCTTTTTTGACGAATTGCGCAAACGTGATCAGATGCGAAGTCTCGAAATGAAGTTCCGACGCGCCAATGGCGAATTGTTCTGGGCTGCGGTTTATGGCCGGGTCTTTTACGAAAATGGTCGCGAATACTGCGAAGGCTGTTTTATCGATATAACCGACAAGCGGCTGGCAGAAGATAAACTGCGAATGAACGAGGAAATTCTTCGCCAGAGTATAGAATCGGGCGATATCGTTGTCTGGCAGTTTGAGCCGGTTGGCGAAAAATTCCTGCTGCTTGGGGCAGTTAAACGACTGCTTGGTGAAAGTCTTATTGCCGATACCAGCTTCAGGGATTTCTGCAAGATTCTTCATCCTGACGACATGCAGGCTTTCAAGGCTTATTTTGACCGGTCAAGACGCGGCGATATTTCTAAAGGACCATGGTCTCTCGATTTTAGAATCTGCCTTCTCAATCCTGAAAAGAAGACGGAAGTTCGTGGGTTGCGTATTCTTTCTTCTGCCGAAAGTCTGCTGTCAGGTACACAGAAGGTGGTTCGCGGTGTGCTGGTCGATATCAGCGATCTGATCAAAGCTGAACAGATGCGTAAATCTGGTGAAGAACTGCGGGTAGAAGGCATGAACACAGCAGAACTTTTTACCAGCATGAGTCATGAGATCAGAACGCCGTTGAGCGCTATCATCGGCTATAGTGAACTGCTGGCACCTATTACCGAAAATGCCAGGGCGCAGCAATATGCCAGCTCGATCATTGCTGCCGGAAGAAGCCTGATCAACATCATCAACAGTATCAGTGATCTGGTGCGTCTTGAGTCTGGGCGCGTGGAGCTGATAGAAGGCCCGCTCAACCCAATGGATCTGGTTGCTGAAGTTGACTCGATGTTCAGTGAAGAAGCTGAACGCAAGGGTCTCGAATTCTGGACTCAGGTTGACTCGGAAGTTCCAGCGGTCATTCTGTCTGATGAAGCGCGCATTCGCGAGATATTGATCAATCTGGTAAGTAATGCCATCAAGTTTACCAACCAGGGTTCTGTCGGAGTGCGGGTTGCTCTGGGCCATTCATCGCATCAGAATCTGATCAATCTTCTGATCACAGTTGAAGACACCGGTGTTGGCATTGACTGCGATGATCCTGAGCAGATTTTCGATCCTCTCTATCGTCGCAAATTCCAGAACCGGTTTGGTGGCACAGGCCTTGGACTGGCTATCTGCCGCCGCCTCGTCGAACTTCTTAACGGAACTGTCAAGGTCAAGACCGAGCCAGGCCGTGGAACAAGGTTCGACATCATTCTGCGTGAAATCAAGATTCCAGAACGCGCGAAAAAGCAGACGGCAGCTGATGCCTCGCGCAAGGGGATCATGCGCTTTGCCGGTCAGAAAATCATGGTAGCGGATGATACTGCTTCTAATCGTGAACTCATTGCAGAGGCCATGAAAAATGCCGGATTGAACGTGATATGCGCTTCGGACGGAAATGAAGCGGTTGAACTGGCAAAAAAAGAACAGCCTGAGCTGATTTTCATGGATCTGCGTATGCCACAGAAAGACGGTGTCTGTGCGGCGAAGGAATTGCGCTGTATAACCGGTCTGGCGTCAGTTCCAATTATTGCGGTGACGGCAACCAACAGTTTTGCTGAACTGGAGGAGCTTAAAGGACTTTTCGACGGTTTCATCATCAAGCCCGTCAGTCTGCTCAGACTTTTTTCTGAAGCTGGTCGGTTTCTCAAACATGCCGCTGCCCCGGAAATATTAAGGGATACTGAATTCAAGCTGCCTCCTGAAGCTTTTGAACAGCTGTCAAACCCGTGGAAACTCTGCGAAATTGTGGCAAAAGAGTTCATGAGCGGATTCATGCACAGCGACAATGCGATACTGATTGACGAAATGGCCGATCTGGCAGAGCGGGTCAGGCATGCTTCGATCGCTCACTCGTTCAATATTCTGACGCTGGAAGTCGAAGCACTCATTGGCGGTCTGCAGAACTACGACATAACCGCCATAAAGCAAAGTCGCAGCCGCATAAACCAGATTTTCACTCAGCTGCTCAAGGTTTATTCGAGGCGCTGACAAAAGCTTTGACGAATTCCCGCTGTTCATCTGTTTCGGGGCTGCTGGAAAAACGCGCCGCATTACTTGCGCGGAAAAGCTTCGCCAGTTCAGTCAAAGCCGCTTCGCTGTCATAGCCCTGCGTTTTCAGCCAGCAGCCAACAACGGTGCCAGTTCGGCCAATCCCGCCCCGGCAATGCAGATATAGACGCCGACCTCTTTCCAGCAGTTGATTGATGCAGTCTGTCAGTTGCTGCATCTCTGCCAGCGAAGGGATCGAGTAATCGATAATGGCGAATCGGTAATATTCAATATCTTTACTGGTAATTTTTGCCAGAACCGGCTGATAATGAACGAGTTCGTCTTCTTCTGTCAGATCGATGAAAGCGTCGATACCGTTGTCGAGCAGGCTGTGCAGGAATTCGTGCGGGTTGTCGATGCCGGGGTTGTAGGGAAAGCCTCCGGCCAGAAAACGACCTGGAATTACCCAGTAACACCGGCCCGGCAGGGCGGGATTGCTATGTTTCATGCTGGTTCTCCCGTCACAGTATGTTTGCTATAATTTAACAGAACATCTGCATGGCGGGCCACAAAAAAACTGCAAGCCAGGGCGGAATCTGATACATTGTTGTCAGAAGTTTAGCCGGTTTGCGGGACGATGATCATGAAACGCCATGCTCTGTTGTTGATGATGCTCAGCCTGTGTCTCACGGGCTTTGCCGCCTTTGACACGGCTCCTTACGAAGCGTCCGGGTCGCCGATAGCATCGATGTCTGCCGATTTTTTTTATCCGCCGTATTTTCGCGAAACTGACGGTCTGACTTTGCGCAATCTCAGGCAGGAAATCAGATTTCGCATGGAATTCTTTGCCGGGTTGCGTCCTGAAGCTCGTTACATGAACTGTTTCAAAATGCAGAAAAGAATCGTGCGGGCATTGGAGCGTTATCAGGCTGCCGGAAAACAGCCTGTTCTGCGGCAGCTCGACGACAACCTGCTTTTCAATGCAGAGTCGCCACTTGAAGAATTTCTCAGGCCGATGCCGGTACCGCCGACTACGCGCTGTATTTATAAGTCTGCTGGTGACCTTGCTGGTGAGGGCATGGTATATTGCGTTTACCACGGGCCAGTGAACGATTCAGCTGTATATCGAAAGTATGAGCACAGATTTGCCGCCGAAAAGCCTTTCTTTACAGCTTTTGATTTTGTGGAACTGCTGATTTTTTCACCGGTGCTGATCATTCTGCCGGTAACCTGGCTGATCATGCGCAAAGTTCTCGAAAAAGGTCGCTGAATAATGGCGGTTGAAATTGACGGGCTTTTTCAATAAGATAGAGCGGGCCTGAAATGGCGCGTTTTTTGAGTTTACGAATTGGCGGACCAGTTAATGCACAGCAAAAGACCCTTTCTGTTCGCACATCAGCAGTTTTTCAGGCTCTGGCTCGGGCAGGTAACCAGTCAGGCCGGCACCAGAGTTTATCAGATAGCCATAGTCTGGTGGATTCTCTCAATCAGCGGCGAGCACAGCGGTTTCGCTCTTGGTACTTTCATGGTTGCCGGAGCCTTGCCTTCACTTCTTTTTTTCAGGCTTATCGGAAGGGTAGTCGATCGCATGCCGGCGAAATTCATGCTGGTGTCCTGCGATCTGACATCCGCAGCACTGATGGGATATGTTGCCTGGTGTCTGAGCAACGCAACATTGACCCTTGGGACAGCCTATCTGTTTGGTTTTCTCATTGCCGTAGCCGAAGGTTTTTTCAACCCGGCCATCACTAAATGTCTGCCCAGCCTGGTTTCGGCTGAAGATCTTGAACAGGCTGTGGCATATCAGGCCTCCAGCCAGTATCTTGCCAGTTTTGGCGGGTCGGTGCTCGGCGCCATGCTCATCGCCTGGCTCGGGATTCCTCTGCTGGTACTGCTCAATGCCATCACTTATGTCTTTTCGGCGCTTATCGAGATGACTCTGATTTTTCCAGGTTCTTCTGCTGCTGCCGGAGTTGCTGACAGCGCTCAGCCGTCGTCCGGCGAAACTGCAGAGCAGCCGTCATCAGATGCCACGCCAGTCGCTGACGACAAAACTGTCTGGCAGAAGTTTCCTTTGTTGAAGCAGTTGCTTGCAGGCTTTGGCCTGGTTAACTTTTTTGCTACGCCGACTCTGGTAATAGTTCCGCTTTATGTGCAAAAGAGCCTGCATGGAAGTGCCACGCTGATGGGATTGCTCGAAGCCGCCCTGTGGGTCGGCATTCTTCTCGGGACCTTTTCGGCAGCGCTTATCAGAAGCCAGGGAAGAACGATCCGCCTGGGAGCTTTCAGCATGCTGATCTATGGTGGCAGCATGATTCTGCCGGGTCTGCTGATAGACCAGTGGGGATTCGGGCTGGCTCTTATTCTGGCCGGCGCTTCACTTGGCATTACCAATGTTAAATTCGTGACTCTGTTTCAGAAGGTGGTTCCAGAACAGGTTAAGGGCCGCTTCTTCGCTGCCATGCAGGCGATTATCGGCTTTTCATTTCCGGTTGCCTATCTGGTTTTTGGCTATCTTGGCGATCTGATGACTCCTGACCGACTCTGCCTGGTGCAGTCTGTCGGCATTATTGCCGTAGCAATCTGGTTCTATCACCTGGCTGCCGGCGAGGCTACTCTGGCCGCCTATGCCGAAGCATCGGAAAGTGCATGAAACGAGGGTTATCGGAGGTTAGACATGAATGATCGCGTCGCAACTGCAGAAGGTTTGGCTCGAATGCATCTGTTCAGATACTGGCATTCAGGCGAGTTTGAGGTTTTCATCGATGCAAAGCCGTTAACTATAACCTGTACGGCCGGCTCTAACATTTCGCAGCAGGATGCCGAGGCTAGATGTGTTGTAAAGGCCAATCTTGTGCAGGGACTGATCGATGGAAATTGTGAGCGTGACAGCTCGTATGAAAAACCGGTAAGAGAAGAGATCACCCACGAGATCGACGACTGCAACATCGTGACCCGTAACCGCTATGGCGCGCTGGTTCTCAACAGTTGTTCGCTGAATATATTCGATATTGACGATTACAGGCGCTCGTTCTGGGAAGCCATCGGCTTTGGCGGCAAAAAGGACAAAAAGGCTGTTATTGTCGAAAATCTGCGTAAGCTGTTTGAGACTCGCCGTCAGGACAATACCAGCTGGCGCATTTATGAGACCTGCAAAGGCATCAGGCTGATCGT
>JAKQKW010000507.1 GCA_029560455.1 Candidatus Rifleibacteriota bacterium | reverse complement strand
CATATCGCCCGCCGCAAAATTTTCCACGAGTTGTCGGCTGATTTTTATCATATTGCAGAAAGTAATATGCCAGAAAAACCCGAAAAGATTGATACGATTTTTCTAAAAAATAACAGCGCCCCTGTCACCCGACAGAGGCGCTGTTTGAAAACGAAGTTGCGACTATTTATTATACGATTTCAGTTCCGCGAGCTTTTCGCGAAGTTCAGCGCGCCGAAGCTGCAGCTTTTCCAGGCGCTCATCGAGGTCTATCATTTCCCAGCCGTCAGGATTTTCTTTTTTGGCTTTCAGCCTTGCCTCTGAGAGTTGACGAATGCTTTTAGTCAGCCTGCCAATCTCTTCTTCGAGCTTCTTAATCTCTTCATCATACTGCCCGGCAAAGGCAGGCGGCGAAAACGCGCCAACAAAGAGCATGGTAACAAAGGCAAACAGAACGAACGACAGGGTCAGCCCCGGAAAAAACTGTCTGGTCATGATCAAACTCCTCTTATGAACTTCTATACTTTTGAACTTGAATTAATGCTAATGAAAAAAGCCCCATTCGTCAAATTTTGAAAATTTGCATTCTGAATGCCGGCAAAGGTAGAATTGCCTCATAATAACAACTCACGGGGAGGGTATATGTCGCAGCAGGGAACCATCAAGCGCTATTCGTTGATTATCAAAAAGGTCGAAGAGGATTTCTACCCGAATTTCAAACAACTGACTGAATACCTGCACGAGAAGGGCTTCGAGGTTTCGGGGCGCACGATTCAGCGCGACATCGAGCAGCTCGACGCCGAGTTCGGCCTCAAGATATCTTATTCGCGCCAGCACAACGGCTACTTCATCGCTGAAGAAGACAAGATTCAGCTCGAACCGTTCATGAAGTTCATGGATGTCTTTCACACCGCCGAGGTTCTGCGCAACAGCCTGGCAAACAGCCGCGAAACGCTCGACTGCATCGCTTTCGACACCGCCGAGAGAATGCAGGGCATCGAGTTTCTGCAGCCGCTGCTGCAGGCGCTCAGGGAAAAGCGCCCCGTGAGTTTCAATTACAAAACCTTCTTTGAAGGGCCGCCGCGCCGCCACAGCGTCCATCCATACCTGCTCAAGGAATACCAGAACCGCTGGTATCTGGTCGCCTGCTACGAAAACGCGCAGAAGCTCTATGTATTCGGGCTCGACCGCATAGCAGAGCTGAAGATCAGCGATGAACAGTTCGTGCCCGACCCGAAAATAGACCCGCGCCGGAAATTCAGGGACATCATCGGCATCACTACTGAAACAGGCAAAATGGAAAAGGTGGTTCTCTCGTTCACGCCGCAGCAGGGCAATTACGTAAAAGCGCTGCCGTTGCATCATTCACAGAAGCCGATCTGCGATAACGATAAGGAACTTCAGGTCGAGCTGTATCTGGTGCCGAATTTCGAGCTAGAGCAGAAAATTCTCATGCATGGTGAACTGGTAAAAGTTCTCAAGCCCGCCTGGCTGGCCCGCAACATCAAGAAATCTCTGCAGCAGGCCCTCGAACAATACACCTGACGGGCTTGAGAAAATTCAGATTTCAGGCGGCGGTGACGCTGTTTTTGCGGCCTTTGATGAGCACCAGCTTCTTTTCGGGCATGGCAGCCTCGTTGCGCGTTTCGGCGACCATTTCGTGCAGGCGGGCGCGGTAGGGCAGATGCCGGCTGCTGAAGCGCGCCAGGCCTTCCGGAGTCGCGAAGCGGGTGAGAAAATCGTTGAACGTTTCGCCGTTCATCGACGGGTTCTCTGAAAGGTAGTGCGCAACTTCGAGCAGCAGGCGCCGCTCCTGCCTGATCACGCGACGGGCCGCCCGATAGGCCCTTTTCAGATATATTTTCACTTTATTTTCACTCTCACTGACATCGTGCACAACCCCATTTAATCTATGATAGATGTTGTATCTGACCGCTTCATTCGTCATGCCGCATTCCAGAATCATCTGTGCAATAAGTCTGGTTGCGCGTTCTATATCATCATCAGCCCCTGCCGTAGCATTGCCGCTGCCAAAAATTACTTTTTCGGCGGCCAGGCCTGCCAGAAAGCCGGCGGCTTCTCTTCTGAACATGGCAAAAGATCTCACTTCGCGCGGCTCACGCTCATGTAAAGTATAGCCTTCAGCGTCTGGCATCGATGAGCGCGAGTAAATTTCTTTCGGCAGACGGCCAGTGAGAATTGCATCAACAACTGCGTGACCGGCTTCATGCACCGCGACCATCGCCTGCTTATCATCAGGAACCGGCGGCTCTTTTCTAATTTTGAAAAGCGTTACAGGAATCTCTTTCGCAAACAGCCTGGCAGAGCCGCTGTGATAGTCGCAGACGATCTGCCGGTTTTTTACGCTCAGCACGATTTTTTTAACCGGCTCGCCGGTCGAGAATACCGAGGCATAAATACGCCCAAGATTTGCCCTGATCAGCTGATTCAGGCTTGAAACCAGCGGCCTGACACCCTGGGTCGGAACCACGCCTTCCTGGTAAATAAGCTCTTTCAGGCTGGCTTCAAATTCGAGCCGCACCCTTTTTTCCTGTAAAAAGCGCTGCGCAACCCGGTCGAGCTCAATTTCTATCAGCTTCTGAAAAGACTGCCGGCTCATCGAGGGGTAAATCACGTGGTTATTGCCGAGTCTGGCAATCTGCTCAGGCCTGAAGCGGCTTTTAAGAGCCTCCTTGATCTGATGGATCGTTATGCCGAGGCTGCTGCGGTAGAATACGTCGGCATCGATTTCACCGTTGAAGTTGTCGGCAGATGAATAGGCTTCGTCGATGTTGCCCATGACGAAGATCAGCAGATTTGTGAGTCTGATGTGGCTCTGCCCCTGAACACTTTCGATAAAATCTTTCAGCACCGCAAGGGTCTGCCGCTCATCGAGACTGTTGAAGAATTCTCTGGCCTCGCATTCAAGCTTGAAATTTGGGTTTGAACTTTCATTGTTGATAAAATTGTTAAGAAAACCGTCTGGAATCAGGTAAACTTCCTGTTTCGACTTTCCTCTGATTCCATAATCGAAGAAGTTATCGAATTCCTTTAAAAACAGCTTTTTGCCGGCGGTAACCTTTCCATTGCAGGCTTTCAGGCCGCGACCGATCATGCCCGTAAGTTTTGCGTAGAATTCCCTGACTCTGAATGGCTTAGGCCCGCCGGAAAACGAATGCACCATGCCGGAATCGAGCAGATCCCAGATTATCCGGTCGCCGTAGGCCTTTACTTCGACGCCGCGTTCATCGATGGTTCTGGCGTGCTGAAATTCATCGAGGGCAATGATTTTCCGGTCATACCTGGCAATCTGCTCGATGGCATCACCGTGAATTGCCCATTTGCCGCTCTGGCCAAGATCGAAACGAACGAAGCTGTTGGCGCAGCCGATAAGTTCGACCAGCCGGCTGACCAGGGCGGTTTTGCCGACGCCGGTCATGCCCCACAGATTGATGATGCATGGCTGTTCCTGCATTTCGGGAAAGACGAACCAGCAGCTGACCTGCCGCACGATTTCATCGATAATCGTGTCGAGGCCGACGAATTCTTTTTTCAGCTCTTCCCCGGCCCGCTCGAGAATCTGCATCTTTTCAACAAACAATTCCCGGTCGTTTTTTGCCGCCGCGCCTTCTGCCACATTTTTTCTATTCATGCTGAAGCACTCCTTGTTTTAGCTGCTTTCAGCATATCCCGCCACAACGACAAACCACGTCAAACCCAAAATCTTCTCTTATTCAGCAGCTCCAGGTGGCGTGGCTGGCGGGGGTGCGGTTTAGCTCGTCGCGGCGCTTTTTCCAGTCGGGCAGATGGCGGTCGAGCAGCAGCTGAAATTGTTCGTTATGGCGGCGCTCGCGCAGGTGCAGCAGCTCATGCACGATGATGTATTCGAGGCATGCTACGGGCTTTTTGGCGAGTTCGAGGTTGAGCAGAATGCTTTTGCGTTCGATGCTGCACGAGCCCCAGCGCGTTTTCATCTGCCTGACCTGCCAGCCGGCCAGGCCGGTCTGCAGCTTTTTCTGCCATTTTTCGATGAGACCCGCCGCTGATTTTTTGAGCTCGCTGCGATACCATTCGTTCATGATACTGTGCCGCTTTTCTGCCGGGGTGCCGGGCCGCACCTGCATATCGATAAAAGTCCTGCTGCGCCGGCAAACGCGCGGCGGCGCGGCAACCTCAACGACTCTGAGCAGGTAGCGCTGACCCTTGAAATAATGGCTCTCGCGGTTCTTGTATTCGCGTGGCGCGAGTCTTTCCTGGGCGGCGAACTTCTGCTGGTTTTTCTTTATCCAGGCCAGTTTGCCAACCGCAAAGAGCCTTATGGCATCTTCATTCACCGCAAGAGGCGCAGCGATACGAACTTTGCCGGCGGGCGGGCAAACGGCCAGATGAATATTCTTGATATCCTTGCGCACGACATCGATGCTGATATTGCCGACGACGATTTGTTCCATCAGTATTCCCGCTGGTTTCTCACCAGGTCTAAAACATACTCGGCGCTGGGCTCTTCAACCTGAAAACGCTCGAGGGTTTCCTTGATGGCATTCTCAACGGCCCTGGTTTTCTGCATGTTATCGCGCCAGCCGTCTTTTTTGGTGGTCAGAATTTTTTCATCGAGCTCAGCGGCTAATTGTTCGTTTTTGCCCAGATTGTCATACAAAGTGCGCCGGGCGCTCGAATTAAGCGAGGCGGGGTATTCTGCCGAGGTTTCCGGCTGCTTTACCTTCGCTGAGAGTGCCGCGATCTGCTGCAGGTATTTTTCGTATTCGAGAGTGGCGCTTTTGCGGTGCTTGATCAGCTCATCGAGCAGCACGCTCATTTTTTCGTAATAGATCGGGTTGGCCGGGCTCTCTTCGATGATGACGCGGCGCAGATTGTTCTCGATCGCTTCGGCCATCGCTTCGCGGCTCTTTTTAAGACTGGCAGGGAAGTTGGCAATCGCATCTTTGCCATTTTTAACCAGCAACTCGACCAGGCTCAGGTCGTCGAAATTGGCCAGCATGCGGCTTTCCTCGGCACCGATGTAGCTGTCGATGAGATGGCGCATGGCCGGCTCAAACTGCTTCAGGTCGATGTAGTCGCCACTGACCAGCTGAATTTCCTTGCGCAGGGCTTCAAAATGTTTCAGGTCGTTTTTAATCTGTTCGGCCTCTTTGTCGGTATAGCCGGCTTCCGGCATTTCATCGGCAACATTGGCATAAGCGCGAATCAGGGCGATCGTCGACTTGTAAAAGGCAACCCGGCGCGGTTCGGTGTCTTTGAGCGCATCAGGGTTCCGGGTGTGATTGCCGCAAAAATAGTGCAGATAGGCCATCTGGTCTTTCGGCGGCTCGACCGGCTCACAAAGACCCTTTATCGTTTCGAGGGCTTCATCGAGGCGCTCTTTGCCTTTTTGCAGGCGATTTTTCAACAGGCCATCGATGTCTGATTTCTCGTAACCGCCGAGGGCTTCGCTGGTGTAGTCATTGAACGCCTGTTCCAGACTCTTGAACAGATCCATGTAGTCGATGATGTAGCCATATTCCTTATCATCGCCATCCAGACGGTTTACCCGGCACACAGCCTGAAACAGGCCATGGTCGCGCAGCTTTTTATCTATGTACAGATAGGTCGCCGAAGGGGCGTCAAAGCCGGTCAGCAGTTTGTTCACCACAATCAGCAGTTTCATCTGCGCCGGTTCTTCGACGAATTTTTTCTTAACTTCGGTTTCGAACTGTTCGACCTTGTTCATGGCGGTTTCGGCATCTTCATGGAAATAATCAGCAAGCATCTGCCGGTAGATGTCAAAACGCTGCAGTTTCTCGGTATAACCCTCGCCTTCGCCTTTGATATCGGCATAGTTGGGCACAAACGAGGTGACGATCGCACATTTTTTCAGGCCGGCCTTTTGAAACAGTTCGTAATAGCGGCAGGCATTATAGATACTGTCAGAAACCAGCATAGCGTTGCCTCTGCCGTTCTGCAGGCGTTCTTTCTTTTCCATGTCCATCATCATGTCGATAACGATTTTTTCAAGTCGCGATTTGCTGCTGAACACCTTTTTCAGGGTTCCCCATTTTTGTTTGAGTTCGATTTTGGCCAGATCGGTAAGGCCTTTGGTTTTAAGCTCAAACCACTCATCGATTTTTTCGGAAGAAGTGATTTTCTGCTCGATATCTCTGGCTTCATAGCGCAGATCGAGAACCACCCTGTCGAAAACCGCTTCGTCAAATTTGTAGGTATGAATATAGCGGCCAAACACCCTGAGACTGTTCTGCCGGTCAGCCTTCAGCAGCGGGGTGCCGGTGAAGCCGATAAACATTGCCTCAGGAACGAACTGTTTCATCGCCTGGTGCAGCTTGCCGGTCTGGGTGCGGTGGCACTCGTCGACAAAAACGTAAATATCACCCTTGGCCTTGTAGTTAACGGGAATGCTGCTCTTCAACTCATCAAGATAGGCATCCATGGCTTTTTCGTCGATCTCTTCCTTGCCGCCGAATTTATGAATAAGGGAGCAGATCAGCAATGGCGCGGTGTCATTGAGTTTGCTCAGCAGGTCTTTGCCGCTGGTAGTGCGGTAGATGTTTTCCTGAACGCCTTTATAAACCTTTTCGATCTGTTCGTCGAGTTCTTCGCGGTCGGTAATGATGAGCACCCTGGCGTTATGGTTGTATTCACGTATCCATTTGGCGAGCCAGACCATGATCAGGCTCTTGCCGCTGCCCTGGGTGTGCCAGAGAATGCCGTTTTCGTGGTTTTTAACAAATTTCTGGGCGGCTTTGATGCCAAAATACTGGTTCGGTCGGCAGAGTTTCTTCTGGCCGCGGTCGAAGACCACGAAATCGTGAACCAGCTCGATCAGGCGCTCTTTATTCAGCAGCTGCACAATGTTCAGGTCGAGCAGATAGTCATAGCTGGCGGCCTGGTCGCTCATTTCCTTCCATTTCAGGAAATATTTTTCTTTGGTATCGATCGCGGCGTATGCGAGGCCTTCGACGTTGTTGCCGGCCATTACCAGCTGAATGGTGCTGAAGAACGGCTTGATAAAAATATGTTTCTGGTTGTCGTTGTTCTGCCTGATGCCCTCAGAAACTGAAACCGTGCTGCGCTTCAGTTCGAGCACGCCAAGCGCGATACCGTTCACGTAAAGCACGAGGTCGGGCCGTTTTTTATGGAAACCTTTGATCGTGACTTCTCCGGCAATGGCAAAATCGTTTTCGAGCGGGTTTTTCCAGTCGATCAGCCAGACGGTTTCTTTGTTCTGACCGGTTTCCGGTTGCACATTCACGCCATAGCGCAGCATTGTATAGACTTCTTTGTTGACATCATAAAGCGATTTGCTCTGATCACCGGCGACTTTGCTGAACTCGTATAATGCTTTGTTGATCAGGTTCTGGTTGTAGCCTTTCAGGGTAAGGAAACCGCGCAGGATTTTTTCTTCAATATTGCTGTTGTTTTCGCGATCTTCCCAGTTGCCGAGGTAGCGATAGCCCAGTTCTTTCGTGAACAGCGCAATAACGCGTTTTTGCGTGGCCCGCTCTTTCTGGCCGATTTCACTCATAGTATATTCAAGCCTTACTGGTCTTTGGTTTTTTTGCACCGGAAATAATTGGAATGAGGCAGCGCAAGGCCCGGTTCACCGATTCAGAATCCGGGAAATATTTGCGCAAATCCGGTTCGAGTATTACAGTGCCTTCTTTGGGGGCAATCTCGGTAACCGTGACAGAGCCGTCTTTTTCGTGGACAGTCATGGTATATCCGGCCAGCATTTCTTTAGCATGCTTGCCGCGAACACCCTTGGAAAAATCATATTCTGAACGCATTTCATCCTTAGTCATTTCTGGTTTCACCTTCTTCATAAAACTTCAATTCTGACGACGTGGCTCTTCTACAGCTGATAATTCTCAGGTTCTGGCCTCTTTCGGTGTAAACAACAACCAGAACCCGATCCTTATCTGAGCGGCCAATATCAATAAATCTCATTTCTTCTCCAGAATGATCTGAATCGGAAATGGTTATACTCAGCGGATCACGTAATACGGTTACGGCTTCCTCAAAAGAAACTTTATGTTTCTTGATGTTCTTTTCCGCCTTATCGCTATCCCATTCAAATTTCAATGGTAACTCCTGTCAGCCTACTTAAAGATTATACCACTTTCATTCATCATAATTCCTGTGCCATCAGGCGTTTCCGCTGCGATTCAGTTCGCTGTTAAGCTTTAATTCTTGTTTATTTTTCACCTTCCAGAATCAGCATCAACCGCCGGACTTCCTCGGGAACCTGTCCAGTAACTTGTCCACTAACCTGTCCACCAACTTGTCCGGTAGCATGGTCGGTAGCATAGTCGGTAGACCGTGAAACCTTCATCTGACATTCCTGTCGAACTGACAAGAATTTCTTGTTAGTTATTTCACCTTTCAGAATCAGCATCAACCGCCGGACTTCCTCGGGAACCTGTCCACCAACTTGTCCGGTAGCTTGTCCGGTAGCTTGTCCGGTAGCATGGTCGTTAACTTGGTCGGTAACTTAGTCGGTAACTTGGTCGGTAACTTGGTCGGTAGCTTGCACGGTAGCTTGCACGGTGACTTGCACGGTGACTTGCACGGTAGCTTGCACGATAACTTGGTCGGTATTTTGTTCGGCCGAGGATTTTCTCAGTAAGGGCATTGGTTTTTCAGCTCAATCAAGACTATTGGTCTTCGATTTTTTTGTTAAAGCGTCTATTCCAGAGCTTATTAGCACCAAGTTTTGATTCGACAAACCTTGATGCAGCTCCGCAACCACCGTTAGATTCAAGGCAAACTATAGCAAACTTTTCTTCAGTTCCACACTCAGTGCAACCAAGGTATTCAGCATTATCGACTAGCTGAACGCGTTTGTTTCCGCAAAAAGGGCATTCCTTAAGGTTAATATTGCTTCGTTCTGGCATATTTCTCTCCTTCGATTCCTATCTGTGATTTATGTAACCCGTTTTTAACGAATTTCACATAACTTTTCGATTTGCTTAAGTAATTCTTTTGTCCTTGAAAAGATAAAAGCATCAAAATTATCTTCTTTGAGCATCTCAACCATGTCCCTGCTAATGAACTGTGAATCAAGAATTGAATAAAACTCCTCTAGCTTACCTTGTTGTTGATACTCTTTTTCAAAAGTCAAAATATAATCACTGGGGTTTTTGGCTTTAATAAGATTGTTGTTAGTTTCCTTTGTCAGCAAAGCGATGTTTGCAATATTATTAATAATATCGCTTAAACGGTGATCAGAGTATTTTTTCTTGATCTGTTTCCCAGCAACAGAATTGTCAGGAAATATGTGATGCTCTTCCAACGTGTATTTGCTTATAGCGTTTTTGGCAGGAATTAGACCGTTATAAAAATCTCTGGCGTTTTTACTTTTCAATAGCAGAAGCATGGCTCGATAAATTTGTTGAGAGCTAGCAGATTTATAGGCATCAAAATAGTCTGGGTTGTCTACTGTTGCAGCATTTATGCTATCAAAATTTCGAGTAGCATCTTTCAGCATCATTTTAAGAGCCACGGGCAGTGGTTTTTCAATAGCTAACTTTAAGTCCCTCGCAATTCTTTGGCTTTGAGCGCCAGGGTAGCGGTTCTTTAATAGGGTGTTCCAGAACCATCGAATTAGAAATGTTTGTTTTTCTAAATCCATGTTTTTGAAGTGACCGCAATATCCTGCCAGAAATTTCAACATTGGCTGATATTTGAATAATTCAGCTTCTTCAATAAAGAAATTCTGCTTTAGCATTGCCAAAATCTGATGAAAGCTATCGTGAATAATTTTTACATTGTTCATAAGCTCTTCAGTCTTTAATTTTAGCACAGCAGTTTGAACAAACTCCTGCTTTAAAAGAATTGCTATGATAGCGAGCATATTACTATCATCAATTTTTGCTTTTACGGCGTCTAATTCTGTATCATCTTCAAAATTTTCAAAATACTTGTCTTTTACCTTTCCTTCATAATTAATAAGGGAGAGATAAGACCTAAGATTGAAGATATTTGATTCGATCTGCCGGTAGGTTTTTGCGACCATAATATCAACAATGCTGAGACGTGTGTTTTTTGTGTTAATTCGCTCAAAAACCTCTAATACCTGCTCCAAAGAACCCTGTTGCTCAATATCGTACACTCGCCTATACAAAATATTCTTCTGGAGCTCCTGAACCTTTTTATTGTAAGCAACAAACAACTCAGCATCGTTGTTCATTTCCTGTAACATTTTCATAGAGATTTCTGACCAATTGTAAACATGCTTAATTTTTACAAATCGAGCTCTATATTTCTGGAAAATTTCATTTGGAGACAACTCTCCTAAAATAAAATGAGAATTTCCATTTTCAGCGTCTAATATCTTCTCGTCATCAAGTATCCATCTGAGCTCAGGGTCGTCGCCCTGATATTCAGTGTCCCAAAAAATGTCTATGATCGTTTTCTTTTGTGTTCTATTTCCAGAATACACAGCCTTATCTGTAAATGCCAGCAACAAAGCGGTTGTTCTCTGTTGCCCATCTAGCAAATAAATAGTTTTTTTTGTTTCATTTTCTTCTGGAATTTTTATTTCCCTGATGCTACCTCCAACCCTTCTATGTGAAAGCTCAGAGGCTCCTTCCCACAGCAAAATACTGCTAATTGTGTAGTTGTGATAGAGACTGTCAATTAGCAATCTAATTTGATTATTTTCCCAAACAAATGGCCTTTGAAACTCTGGAATCCAAAGCTTTTCTGTTTCAGCGTATTTTATTAAGCTCTCAATATTTAAATCTTGTTCAAAAACTTTCATCATAATTCTTCTCCAAATTTGAACGGTTTGATTCCGTTAATAAGTCAAAGCAGTCTCACTTTTCCGGTCAGGAGGGATTGCATCATGCCCTGTTTGATTTGTTTGTATTTGGCGAGTTTTCTTTCAAGGGCTTCAATCTCGGCGTCTAGATCGATAAGGATTTGCGCAATGGTCTCTTGCTCGTCTTTGTTTAAAGGGATTTTCACTTTGAATGAGTGAACATCATTCCTATTAAGCGTAGGCACTCCAGAGCCAGTAGCAAATCTTTCCAAGCCAATGCGTGTGTAGAGGTAGAACACAAATTTTGGATCGTTGCCTTTAAATGAGGTAACCCAAAGTGACGTGTTGTGAGGCCAAAAATCTTTTTCGACAAAGGTTACTTTGCCAATTGTACCAGAGCGACCGGTTACAACTCCCGGTCCTTTTACCTTAAAAGTAATATGATGATTTAACATCCCATTTGAGTAAATGACTGGGTATAAGCCCAGCCTTAGATTTCTGTTGGGTAAGTCGAAACCACGTTGCAAAGGCGCTATCTCGGAAATCATTTTCAACTCCCACCTATCAATAAATCCTGGAATTCGTTTTTTGCCGGTCAGGAGTTGCTGCATGGCGCCCTGTTTGATCTGGCGTTTTTTGGCTATGAGCTTTTCGAGCTGGGTGATGAGGGCGTCGGCATCGTTTAAGGCGGTGGCAATGGCGGTTTGTTCGGCTTTGGTTGGAGGGCATGCAACAGGGATTTGCCAACAGGTTTTTTGATTAAGCTTTGGTTGAGCAGTACCTGTATTTAGTTGTTCATAGTCTAAGCTCTCTAATTTTTCTGAAAGATAGTCAATATCATAGTCGTCTTTGGGCTTTAAGACATGTGCATGGTTGTTTACCCAAATCTTGCCTTTAACCTTAAACACAAGCCGAAGATTGCGGCTAAGGATGTTTTCACCATCTTCTCCAAGCAAAATCAGTTCATCGTTAAAAATGTAATCATTAACATAGTCTATTATCCCCGATGCCCCGTAATAAGGGTATTGTCCTCTGATTTTTGCCCTATCACTATTTTTTATTGGTCGTCTTTGGCCATCAAGAAAATTTACTATTTCACCAAGCCTTTTTATCTCCCAATCCTCTGGAATAACGCCGACTTCGGTTTTTTTGTAGCCTGCGGGGATTTTGTTCATGGCAGGCTCCTGGGATTTTTTTTCTGCTTCAGGTGGTTAGATGCCATATCTGCTGCGCTGACGTCAGCAAGGGTGTTTAAATCCACCGTGTTAGGTTCTTTTTGTTTCATGCGAAGCCCATCTTTTTTAAGTGGTCAGCTACTTTGGTGGTTAGTTCGGCAACTGCATTGTCGAGCTGGGGCAGCGGCGTTTCGTAGCGTTCGGCCAGTTCTTTGATGCGGCGGGTGAGGCGGTGGCTGATGTTTTCCATTTCGGTGCCGATACGCGCTTCCATGGCGGCCAGCCATTTCTTTTCGATGACGATGGTTTTGATCTGCTCAATAGACAGCTTCGGGTATTGCGCGATTACCTTTTTCTCAAGTTCGGCTCTGGCAGCTTTGATACTGCTCTGGATTGCGGCTTCCTGTTCGGTCAGAGTTTTGTATTCCTGGAGTTTGTCGTATTCTTCGCCGTTGTCGGCGTTACGCCGGCCCAGATCTTTTATCGCCTTGGTCAGCCCGGCTTTGCTGATTTTACCCTTGTCATCGGTGGCATTGCTCAGCAGGCCATCTTCGCCGCCATGTTCTTCGCGCAGTTCTTCCATGGTTGCGGCCAGACTTTCGGCCTGGGCTTCAAGATCGTCGATGGCCTTTTGTTCACGGGCAAAAAATTCCTGAACCATTAAAGCCGGCGGAATCAGCCGACCCTCGAGCCCTTCCAGCCCCGGCACCTGCTTCACCGTTTCCTTGTCGCCCTTTTTGGTTTTCTTTTCGCTGCGAACGACTTCATTACCGGCTTTCCAGCCGGCGGCGCTGAGTTCGTAAAAATCATCCTGCATGGTTTCAGCCCAGTAGTCCATCAGATGCTGATACATCGCATACTTGTCGGTGAGCGGCCGGTTGTCGTAATTCTTCAACAGACTCTCGGAAACCCGATGAATCTCATGCCTGGGCCGAAGCCCCTCAGCCAGCGATCGGGCGGCGACCGCCGTTTCGCCTTTCCACTGCGCAAAAACTGCATTCATCTGCCTGCCGTAAGCAACAAACTCGGGGTGATTGAAAATTGCATCCTTGATATCGGCATTCGCGACCTTGAGCCGGTAATAGTCAGGGCGGCCCGCGATGGGCTCTGCCAGATGCTTCTTGAGAGTGGGGTAAACCGCCCAGTAATCTGCAAGCGCCTCGATGTCGCGCGCCGGGATGCCGCCAAGCAGATGCGCTTCGATATCCTGGATGTCTTCTGCTTCCTGGCTGTCAATGTATCGCGGAATATTAAGATTGTAATCGTTTTTCGGATCAGCAATTTCGTCTATGGGAATAATGCGCGCGTAGCCCGGCAATTCGAGGCGGTTGGTGAAGGTATCGACGATTTTGTGAATATCCTGCTCGCGCAGACGGTTTTTGTTGCCGTCTTTGATAAAGCCTTTGCTGGCGTCGATCATGAAAATGTCACGGCGCCCGGCAGCATCTTCCTTGTCGAGGATTATCAGACTGGCGGCGATGCCGGTGCCGAAAAACAGGTTGGCCGGCAGGCCGATAATGCCCTTGATATAACCCTTCTGAATAATCTTGCGGCGAATGGTGCCCTCGGCATTACCCCGGAACAGAACGCCCAGCGGCAGAACAATGCAGGCTTTGCCGTTGGCTTTTAGCGATTTGAGCAGATGCAGCAGGAAAGCGAAATCGCCGTTCTTTTTGGGCGGCACCGCGTCATAGCCGGCAAAGCGCTGATAGACGTCATTGAGGGGATCGAGCCCGTTCATCCAGGCTTTGTGGCTGAACGGCGGATTAGCGACGGCGTAATCAAACTGCCTGAGCTCGCCGGTTTTTTCGTTTTTGAATTCAGGGTCAGAAAGGGTGTTGCCCTGCACGATTTCGGCGTCGGCATTGCCGTGCAGCCACATGTTCATGACGGCAAGGGCGCGGGTGGCGTTATCGTTTTCCTGGCCGTAGATGGTTATGCCGTGTGGCGACTCGTCGGCGGCCTTGAGCAGCAGGGAACCCGAACCACAGGTCGGGTCATAAATCGTTTCGGTCTGGCTTTTTGATTTGCTGATTCCGATTACACTGGCCATGATGCGCGAAACTTCGGCGGGAGTGTAGAACTGCCCCTTGCTTTTGCCGCTTTCGGTGGCAAAGTGGCGCATCAGGTATTCATAGGCGTCGCCAAGCAGGTCGTCGCCATCGGCGCGGTTGCCGCTGAAATTCAGCTCGGGCTTTTCGAAAATGGTGACCAGATTGGTGAGTTTATCAACCTTGTCTTTGCCTTTGCCGAGTTTCTCGTCGTCATTGAAATCGGCAACGGTGATGACCCCGGTCAGCCCGTTGGCTTTGGCAAATTCGCCGATGATTTTATTGATTCTGTCGCCGATATCGCTTTTGCCCTTGTGTTTGACCATATCGTAAAAGCTGGCGTCAGCAGGGAGATGGATCATCGGGTCTTTTTTATCGGAAACATATTTCATGAACAGCATTACCAGCACGTAATCCTTATACTGGCTGGCATCCATGCTGCCTCTGAGTTCATCGCAACCGGCCCAGAGTGAGCTGTATAATTCTGATTTCTTTACCGCCATGTGCGACCCCGCTTCTGCATGCGCTTTGTCTTGATATTTTGGGAGCTACTTCTCATTTTCGTCTTTCTTCATAAGTTCGGCTTCGATTGCCTCGATGGAGGGCAGGCTTGATTTTAATTCATCAGGAAGTGATTGAGTCAACTGAACTTCTTTCGTAAAGGCCGCTCTCGATCTGATGGGTGAGAACGGCTCGGCTCCAGCCGTTAGAAATGGTTTTCTGAACGTAAAACAGTGCTTTTTCTATGGTTTCACATTTAGAGATGATGACTCGATTATGACCCCAGGGGATTTCAAATAGTTCGGAAATAAGTTGTTTTGAAATAGTGGCACAGCCTGTGCCACTATTAGAAAAGCCTTGAACATAGAATAAATGCCACCGACGGATATAGTTCAAATTTGCTTCTGAGAATCCTTTGACATCAGGGAACTCAAGTATCAGGTCAATGCTCAGCTGTTTAAGAAAGCCACCGCCCCAGGCTACATTTTTTTGTTGTTCGACAATCGATGCGCCGAGTTCCCAATAAAATTCCAGTAAAGCTGAATTAACCCTGACCGCAGCTTTAAGCTGCGCCTGACGAAACTTCTGTTTCAGCTCCAGAAGCCAGTTTTTATATTCTGTGGCAGAGCTCAATTCAGATTTTGCTTTCATAGCCAGGTTTTTACCGCCATGTGTGACCCCGCTTCTGGATGCGCTTTGTTTTTTTACGCTGCTTCCAATTCTCATTGACTGGTTAGAAATATACTACAATCAGCATTATTGGGCAAAGATTGCAGGCAGAATTCTGTTCAACAACTCAGCACTAATCGATCGTCAGCACCAGTCGCCGGCAGAAGACATGGCATATTTCGTGGCAAGTATCAGGGTAATGGTTTCAGACCCATGAAGTCTTGATATCCCGGTAAATGCGCAGAAGCCGGGCCTTTGTAGCCGCGCTCACCTGAAAAGTCGGCGCGAAAATGTCGCATTCGGGCAGATGGTCGTGACTTCTGCCATTGCCGGCAAGTTCGATGCAATAGCTGTTATCGCTCTGGTCGATTACCGGAATTCTGGCGGCCCTTGCGGGTTGGCTTTCTTTAATTTTCCTGTCATTAAGCAGTCTCCCTTTGATAATTTCTCAGAAGCTTACCTCATAATAACGGCCTTAAACGACAAAACGCGTCGGAGAAGCTATTCACCGGGATGCAAATTTCCGCGTTCATCTGCGTCACCACCGGCTCAGATTTCCTGCCCGATTTTCATAATAAAAGAAACCCATGATGGTATAATTATCTGATGGAAAGGGGCTCGACCGTTTATCATGAATAAGTTATTTGGTGCAGCAAAAGAAGTTTGCGACCACCTCTCGGCTATGCATTGGACATATTGCATTATAGGTGGTCTTGCGGTTATAAGATGGGGAGAAGTTCGCTTCACCCAGGATGCTGATATTGCTGTTCTTGCTGGCTTCGGCGAAGAAGCGGAATTTGCGGAAAGCCTGTTGAAACACTTTGAAAGCCGGATTTCTGATGCTCTCCAGTTTGCCGTTTCCAATCGAGTGCTTCTTTTAAAAAGCAGTGGTGGAGTTTCAATTGACATTACATTTGCCGCGCTGCCATTTGAACATGAAATGATGAAGAATGCTTCGCTTTATGCTTTTGCAAGCGGGTTATCGCTACCGGTCTGCAGTGCCGATGATTTGTTTATAATGAAAGCCTTCGCGGCTCGACCGAAAGACTGGATCGATGCCGAATCAATTGCTTTAAGACAAAAAGGGCAGCTCGATGTCGCACGTATTATGGAGCGTGTAACAGAATTGGCTGAGCTGAAGGGTGAGCCGGAGATTACTTTGCGGGCCCGGAAAATACTGGAACAGCGCACATGAATGATATAAAAATTATTGCTGCCGATGAGCAGCAGGAAATCAGTAAAAAAATTGTCGAGCAGTGGCAGCGCACGGGCGCCAAACTTGAGAAAATTCGTGCTGAAGAATTGCAGAATTTTATCTATGACCCTGAATTGGTTGATGCCATGCTTGAACTAGGTCTTCTTCACGCCAAACCGCGCTTTTCTTCAGGCCTGGTGGAAATGCAGCGTTATTTCAGCAAATGGCGCAAACAAATTGCGTCATCCCATGAGGCTGAATAATAGCAGCCCACTGCGACAAAACATGTCATATCTGAACAATTTTCTACCGGGCGGCAAGGTTTGCAGGAATTTCTTTAGAGCAATTCAGTGAAGCTGCCGGAATCTTGTCGCAGATGCTTGCAGACCGAGTGCTTATTTAACGTCTTCCGGGACGCCAAAGAGGGTGAAGCCTTCGGCTGAAAAGTTTTCGTCATAGGCGAAGGCATAGGTGGCGCCGGATTCTTCCATCCAGACAAAACTGGCACAATCAACAAGGCTTATTTCGCGGCGGCCCCTCAGCTCTAGACGGCGAAAAGCTTTTTCATGAAGACTCTGATCTATCCAGCAAACCTTGAATATCGACAGAAACTCGTGCTGAAAACTTCGCGCCGCATCAAGCCCTACCCGTGCCTGCAACAGAGCGATGGTTTCGAGAACGACATAACTCGTTGTGTACAATTCAGCCGGGGTTTCAAGAAGCCTTTTGAATGTTTCGCGGGCCCGGACGTGCATGTAGTCGTTACGAACCATAATCGCAAAAAAGGCGGAAGTATCGACAAATACCTTCATGACTTGCCCTTCCGGTTGCGATCTTCGCCCCATAGAATTTCATCGTGATGCACAGATACGTCGGGTCGGTCGGCTTCAAAAGCACCAACCAGCTTGAGAACCTGCCGATTCGGAGTTTTTTCCTCAGAACGCAGATGGTCAACGGCTTTTCTAATTATGGCCGAAATGGATTTGCCGGTTTGCTTTGAAAACTCGACGAGAAATCTGTATTGATCGTCATTGAGAGTGATCTGGGTTCGCGGCATATAAAACCTCCGCCTGTTATTTCCTACATCATTACATCATAACTATAACACAATTACATCACTTTTTCAATTCTAAATCAAAGCAAACCGACTCCAACAATCTATTTCAACATCTCAACACTAACCGCCGGCACCGACAAAGTGTGTCAGACTGTCGATTTGCGCATGAACAACGCCGAGAGGCGCGCCCGGGGCGGCTTTGAAATCTTGAACACTGATAGCCGGGGAAAAATTTGCGCAAGTTTTGCATTGCGCCGCGTTTTGTCGCAGCGGGCATGGCAGAATTGGGCAGGTGCAGATTTTTAAATGGGGGCCTGGCCGATGAAGTATTTAAAACCTCAGCAGATAGCCGGCACACTGGTTGAGATTCTTCCGGGCATGTTCGCAAAAGCTGGCCTGACGGTGGTCGACGTTGCACCGACTGCCTGCGGCCTGTTTTCGTTTCGCGTCAGAGAGTTCAACCCCGCACTGCGCTTTAATTATGACGGTCTGTGTCTTGAAATGACCGTCTCCCACAAGGGCCAGGTCATTGATTGCCTTGCAATGGCCGGGGTGCCTCTGGTAGCGGTTAACAGGGGTAAATATTTCCCGTACTGTTCGGGAAATGGGCGCTTCGGTGCCGCCTGCAGCTCGATCGGTCTGCTCATGCGGCGCTACCTGCCACGTCAGATAAACCGCATGGCAAGAATGGCGCAGGCAGCATCGATTGATATTTTCCAGACCGGGGGATTAACGATGGCGAGGCTGGTCGACCGTCAGCACCAGTCGTCGGCAGAAGACATGGCATATTTCGTGGCAAGTATCAGGGTAATGGTTTCAGACCCATGAAGTCTTGATACCCCGGTAAATGCGCAGAAGCCGGGCCTTTGTAGCCGCGCTCACCTGAAAAGTCGGCGCGAAAATGTCGCATTCGGGCAGATGATCGTGACTTCTGCCATTGCCGGCAAGTTCGATGCAATAGCTGTTATCGCTCTGGTCGATTACCGGAATTCTGGCGGCCCTTTCGGGGCTGATGGGCAGCAGGGAAATGATTCCGGGCCTGAGCTGGCCGTTCTGTATGATTTCGACGATATCGCCTTCGCTGAACCGGCATTTTTCGGGGCTGACCCCTGCAAACGGCGTGTCTTCAGAAAATCGGATACCGTGGAAACGCCCCCGGCGGTCATAGACCCGCTGCTCACAGAGCCACAACTCCGGCTCTGTGGCGTCGAGAAGCCTCGTTTTTATGGTGAAATGGTGGGCACGGGTGTTGGCCTCGCTGCGCATGCAGTCTTCGGCCCGTTCAAGCGTCGAAAAGAAACCGATGGTCTTACAGCGGGTCTGCACCGGGTATTTCGCCCGGTCAGCGGTAATTTCAGTCACCTGCAGCTCAAAGACAGCCGCGGCGGCCACTTTTTCGCCGACCACCGGTTCTGAAGCCGACGGCTGTTTGAACGGTTTTTTGCTCATTTTTACTCACATTGCATACTGGAATTTTCAATCACCAGCCTATATCGAGACTAGATTTCCGCCCCTATAAACCAGAAACTCCCATGGGATTGGATTGCCACGCTTATGAGAATCAGGATTCCAGTCTTCCCGATTCACAACAAGCATAAGTTTCCCGTCTCCAAATTGAGATATGACATCCATGTGCCTTCCCAGGTATTCGCTGCGCAAACCCGTGTATGTTATTACAACACTCAATTGGCGATTGAAAGCAAGCAGATTGGCAAGTTCTTTCCCTATAGACTGAACGTGATTTTCATGCTCTATAGCCACAACAGCTTCTTCAGGAGAAGCACAAATATTGTAAATAATCGCGTCAATATCTCGATACTCATATTCAATTTCTGTTTCTCCAAAGCAATCGGCGATTGTTCTATAAACATACGCAGTCATTTGCGCTGTTCTTCTTGCTTTAGTATCCCACAGTAGATGGCGCCGATTGGCAACAAACGACGCAAGAAATGCTTCTTTAAAATTCTCTGGCGATATGTACATCTTAATTCCCTTTACGAACAGAATGGACTGTCCTGGATTACTCAAAAGACAGACGATCTACAGCAGTTCTTATTATTGCCGGTTTATTTCGAAAACTCGATCAAAAACTTTTGTTATTCGTCGATAAGCCTGATAACGATTCGTGGCATAATATCTCCGTTTTACTCATTAAATCAATATTTACAGGCAAATGCTAAGCAGCATCACCTGACTATTTATTACGGTAATAAAATTTAGTCCCGACGATTTTTTATTGCGATTTAATTTAGTCGTACACAGCTTGCTAATTGAAAAATCTTTAAAAGACATACGGGAAACCTCAATTAAAAAGACCGGACCTGCAATAATTTGTTAATAAAACTTCGCTTAAAATTGCCTGACTGCTTCAAACTTTTCAGAAAAAAACTGCCTTTTTGCCAGTGTCCGGGTAATGCATAAAAACCCTCCTCAAACCTTCCATGAGCAGTTCAAAGTCAAGGTCTACCATCCTGCGGGCACTGTTGTCTCTCCAGCGTTTCCATACAGGCTTTTTAAGTTCGTCTACCCATGAAGCTAGTTCTTCCTCGATTAAGCCAACCGGCGGTAAGATACTCAAATACTCTCGTCTGACCATTTCTGTTTTAAGAGTGCCTGACTCATATTTCGCCCCGGAACACTGTTCAGAAACGCTTACCACAAGTGCAACGGGGGGATTTTCTGTTAACCTGGTCATATCGACACGAACTTCCTCTATCTGGCGCAGGACAAAGTTCTGAAAATCATCATTAGAGCACTGCAGCGGTTCTGTTTTGACAAACACCAGAAGAAAACAATGCAAACGCCTCGAAAAAAACAGCCCGTGTGAACAAAACGACCTTCTACCGACAAAAAATTCGTCATTATATTTGAGCAGAAAATTCTCAAGTCTGCGCCGGATTACAAACCTGATATTTTCGGCTGAATAATCTTGAAGCAGGAGAGGAAGTTCTGCGAATTCCAGGCTGATATCCGGCTCGTTATTAATTAATTCCTGAGCGATTTTTGCGGCAGAATTTCTTGCGCTCTCAAGATTCGCCATCATTTCGTTTATTTCATGAAGTGCCAGTTCTTCAGCTGGTGTCATCTGTGAAAGGTCGGGCGATTTCCCATGTGTTTTCATCATTTTTACCCCCAGAAATTTTTATGTAGGCTCTTTTGGTGCAAACTCAGTCTTACTTCAATCTTAACCGGGCAGTCCGACAAACAACGTCAGACCTCTAAGTTATACAACCCGGGTAAGCTGCAACGAGTTTGTAATGCTGAATAGTTCACATGTTATATGTTATGCGCATTGGTTCAGATTTTAAACCCCTGTTTATTTTTTTCCGGCTTAAAGGAGCATTTCCCATGAATCCATCTCTTCAAATAAGCCTTGAATTCGGGGTAAAGATCTTCAAACTCACCTGCAGCCAGGTAAAACTGCATCGTGTAGTCATTGTTATAAACTGTTTGAATCTCATAAAAAGAAAAGCCCGGGATTTCGATCAGGCATACCTTTTCAGGCACATCACCAAATAAGCCATTATCACAAATATTCAAGCCTGCTTCTGATAGGTTTCGCAGGTCATCTGACTTTTCAAGAATGACCATATACCCAAACTTTTGAAGGTTAAATTCTTTTTCTTCATCTCCTGAAAGGCATTTTTTCAATTCACTGAATCTCGCCTGAAGATAGTCAGCAAATACCTTTGAATAAGTGTGATCAGTCTGTTTGAATCTGTCTATGTCGCTTTGACAAAATATCGCAATCAAACCTCTATACCTCCTGAAAGTAAAATTGACCGGCGCAAGGTGGGCCATCATTTCCGCTGAAGCAGGAGAAACTGTTTCTTTTCCCGAATTAAGATTACCCGGCCAGAACGACAATCGACGTCGCTCAAAAAAAATTCTGAAAAATATTTTTTCAGCCGGCAGTGACGTGTTTTGTCATAGCGACTCCTTATGATCAGAACAAAAGTTCAACAGGAGAGAAGCATGCAGAAACGTTTCGGAAGCAACAGGATAGTGAATACCGCCCGGTACCGGCGATGGTATCGCCTACCATCTCATAAGGGAAACGGGTAAAATCATTGATGTTCGCCCACTCGAGCGCCTGCTGTTTGTACTGTTCGTTCTGGCGTTATACTTTTTCAAACACGGTCTCGATTTCCCGATCGTTTCGGTCATTTCCGAATGCCTGTTCGGCAAATAAATTCTCCTGTTGAATGCTGCATTGCAATATTGTATCATCTGATTCAGTACATAATTTTCTGGAGGAATGACGATGAACAAGAGAATCGTGATGATTTTTATTGCCGTGGTATTGCTGGTGCTGACCGGCAGCATGGCAAACGCCCAGCCGGCCGACCCCTGGAATACACTTTATGAAAAACCAATCAGTGATGCAGCCGCAAAAATTCGCGAATTATTGCTGCCGTTCAGTGCCAAAGCAGGGTTTCCTGACACGAGACCGGCCGGCCTTGAAAGGGCCAGTTATGAAGAACTGTATAAGGCTGCTGCAACTGCTTCAAAAAAAGGCAGCGACATTTTTGCCGGGCTCGTCAAATTTTTCGGCTCGAACATCAGATGGTATCTGAGCCCCAAGTATTTCCAGAAACGTCTCGAAATCGGTGCCCAGCTTTACCCCGAACACAAAGGCAATGAAAAGATATTTGAATTTCTCTGCCGCGACTTTGCCGCCGCCGCTGACAGAGGCTTTGAAGAACTCCGTTACTGGGCGCTGGCAGAAGGCATGGTTCTTGACCTCGTCTGGTTCAAAGCAATCCAGGAAGGTTTCGTGCCGGTAAAAGAAAAAATGGCCCTGGCATTTGTTCCCGAAAACATTGCGCCGGCAGATGCAAAGACCATCTGGAAGCAGGCAGCCGCGGCTCTTATCGAAGCCGGCAACCAGGCTGGCATTGCCTCAACGAAGGTTGGCAGCATGGGTTTTGCAGCTTTCCCCGCCTGGCGCCTGAAATATGGCATCAAGTATTTCAAGGCTGCCGCCAAAGCAGCGGTTGCCGAAAACTGGCATTCACGCAACAGCAGCCCGGAATTCTGGGTAAAAGCCTGTAAACAGCTGAAAGAAGATATCTCTACCATTAACGCCGAAATAGACCAGTTCCTGGCGGTAATGAAGCAATAAAGCGTATCTGACTATCAGACCCTGGATATCAAGGGCCGTCTCATAGTAATATGAAACGAGCCCTTTTTATTTGCTCTAAAAAATTTGCTCTTAAAAAACCAGGCGCCAGCAAACCTTTCGGGAGCAAAGCATGATGACAGGCCAGAAACGGAGACGCCATGAACTTTGTCGCGATAGATTTTGAAACTGCCACCGGCAGGCGTGAGAGCGCCTGTGCGCTGGGTATTGTAACCGTTGCGGGTGGCGAAATTACCGAGGCATGGCACACGTTGATCAGGCCGCCCGACAATCAATACTGGCGCATGAACATTGAAGTTCACGGCATTACGCCGGCAAAAACCCGCACTTCGCCTGACTTTGCGGCAGTTTACCCGGAAATAAGAAAACGCCTGCAGGGCAAAACCGTTGTCGCCCATAACGAAAGCTTTGACAGAGGGGTTTTGAAAAGCTGCATGGAATTCTACGGCCTCGATTATTCTGAATTGATGCTGCCGGCGAGGTGGGAATGCACGGTAAAAATTTACCGGGCGCTCGGCTTCAACCCCTGCCGCCTCAGTAACTGCTGCGAACGCATGAACATTCAGCTCAATCACCATGAAGCTCTCTCTGACGCAATGGCCTGCGCCCAACTGTATCTGCGCCGCAAAACCGCCTGCCCTTAAACTGCTGCCAGCAAGCCATCCGGGCCAGACATGAATGAAAGATGAGGATGGCGGCATAGCAGGTTGCAACAACATGGTCGCCGGTCATAGAATACCGAAAAGAAAGGGCAGGAGCACAGGCATTGGCAAAAGAAATCGAGCGAAAATTTCTCGTTACCGGTGATGAATGGCGCAAAGGCGCCGTTGGTTCAGTTTATCGTCAGGGTTATCTCTGCCGCACACCCGAAAGAACGGTTCGTGTCAGACTGGCGGCCGGCCGGGGGTTTGTTACCATAAAAGGCAAAACAACAGGCGCGGTACGTGATGAGTTTGAGTATGAGATTCCGGCTGCAGATGCCGAAGCGATGCTTACAGATCTTTGCGAAAAGCCACTGATCGAAAAGACCAGATACCTGGTAAAGCATGCGGGCCTGACCTGGGAAATCGACGAATTTCATGGCGACAACGCCGGCCTGATCGTCGCCGAGGTCGAACTGCAAGCAGCCGACCAGCGGATCACAAAACCCGCCTGGGTCGGCCGCGAAGTTACCGACGATCCGCGTTACTACAATGCCAGCCTCGTAATCAGACCATTTAATACCTGGTAATCAGCTGCGGATGGTTTCGGTGAAGCGGGTCAGCGATTTTTCGTAGAAATCTGCCGACATGCGGCCGCCACGGGCTTCTTTGAGTAATGGCAGCATGGCGCGCAGGTCGCCCTGCTCGGCGAGGGCTTCGACGGCGTTGCGATAAACCATGTCTTCGCTGTCTGCGAGCATTTTCAACAGAATCGGCGTACCTTCGCGGTCTTTGATGCGGCCGAGGGCAAACACGGCTGAAGCACGCACCCAGCGGCTCTTATCGCGTGACATTTTTTCGAGTTCGGCGAAGACTTCTTCGTGGCCGCTTTTCCAGAGGGCGATGGCAGCGTTGACGCGCACACGGTCGTTGCGATCGTGCAACAGCCGGTGGCAGGCTTCGGGCAATTCTGGCCATTTAAGCTCAGACAGGGCTTCGATAGCGTTGGCACGCACGCGGGCATCTTCGTGTTTCAACTGGCTGGCGATAACTTCAGAATAGTCGGTATTAAAGGTGCGGCCGAGTGCCGAAACAGCAGTTGCGCGCACCCAGATATCGGTTTCTTTTGCCTGCAGAATGCGCACCAGGTCTGCATTCAGTTCGGGGTCATTCATGCGGGCGGCGGCATCGACGGCGTTGATGCGCAGCCAGCGCTCTTTGGCAGCCAGGGATTCTTTGATGGTGCGGGTGACCTTGTCGCCACCGATCTGGCCGAGCACAAGGATCATCTGTTCTCTGACCACAAGCGGCATGCGGTCGAAGTCGATGAGAATGCGGTCGACAATGCGATCATCCATGGCCGAAATTGCTTCAATCGCGGCAGTCTGCAGGCTTTCATCAGCTGACTGCAGCAGTTTGTAGAGTTCGTCATAAAGAAGCGCCGATTTTTCGACTTCGGCTTTTTTGACCAGCTGCAGTTTTATTTTTGCATCGGTTTTGGCGGCGAGCCAATGACGCAAAATATTGATGCGTTCATCAGCACCGAACAGTGCCAGGCCGTCGATGGCTATTTCCCTGATGCGATGGCGCGAATCTTCGAACAAAGCCGAAAAGATATTGCGATCTTCGATCAACGGCCGGCTGACGAGAGCTTCGGCGATGAGCTGGCGAACTTCGGCATTCGAAGATTTAACCAGGCGGCGCACATGGGCACAGGCGCCCTCGTCTTTGAGGCGCGACAGGGCAATGTTGGCGGCCAGAGAGACGCCCCAGTTACTGTTGCCGGCGAGCATCTTGAGAGAGGTGTGACGCTCGGCCGACGGGTGTTT
>JAKQKW010000450.1 GCA_029560455.1 Candidatus Rifleibacteriota bacterium | reverse complement strand
TTGGGCTGCGCAATATTGAAGACGCGGTTGCGATCAGAGAAACCATGGGCAACAGCAGTGACTACGTGATTATCGGCGCGGGTCTGGTTGGCGTAGAGCTGGCACTTGAGCTTGCCCATGCAGGCAAAAAAGTCGCTCTGGTCGAAATGGCCCCCTACCCTCTGCCAATGCAGCTTGAGTCAGAAACAGGCTCCATGTGCTCAAAAATCCTCGAGAATTCGGGAGTTTCCGTCTTCTGTGGTCAGCTTGCCGGCGAAATAATCCGTCATGAGAACGGCCTTCCGAAAGAAGTTTTATTGAAATCCGGCATCAGACTGCCGGCAAACATAATTGTAGCGGCCGCCGGAGTTAAGGCCAACATGGATTTTGCAGTCGATGCGGGGCTGAAGTTCTCGCGCGGGCTGCTGATCGATGAAAAATGTGAAACTTCAGCGCAGGGAATTTTTGCGGCCGGGGATGTGGCCGAAGGGCGAGACACACTGATGGATCAGGTTATTCCGAGCGCCATCTGGCCCACAGCTGTAAGACAGGGCAAAGTTGCGGCGATGAACATTCTTGGAATCAGCGGAGCGGCCCTCGAAAGAAATACCGGTTTCAAAGCGTCGGTAGTGCTTAACAGGACGCAGGTGATTTCACTGGGTCCGGTTTACAAGCCAGACTCCATCTGGGAAAAGCGCATCGTCAGGTCGACCGGCAGCAACGGGCAACTGTCGATCAAAATCTTCTATCTGCACGAAGGTCTGTTGAAAGCGGCTCTTCTCTGGGGTGACATTACCAATTCCGGCCTGTATTTTGAGGCCATTGTGAATAAACGACCGATTATGGCCGATCTGCCCTATCTCGATCAATTAGATGCAGCCAAAAGAGGCGTCGAACAGCTTCAGGTTCTGTGAAAAAAAAACTGGCGTGAGCTATCCACGCCAGTTTTCATTTTTAGACTCTTTACCCGGTGTCAGTCAACCAAAGCGTTGGCGGCGGCAGCGCAAAGCACGCATATAAGCTTCGCGATATTTGGCGTCGCGCGGGTTTTCGGTGTTATTGCCGGATTTGTAGCAGATCTCGCGATCGGGGCAATTACTGCAGTTCATATTCATAAGCATCTCCTTATTTTAGATTTCTCATGAATATATCGGCAAAAAACAGTCAGAAAATAACGGCCGCGCCAATCGCTGCCGGATGAGATTGCGAAGCTGCTTCGTCAATCGGATGCCTTATGAAAACTGCGGATCGCAATCGAGATAAAAACCGCAGCCAGCAGGACCTGAACGAGAACCGGGAACCAGAGCTCTTCCAGACCGCAGCCGCGGCTGATAATGCCATTGAGAATCTGCAGAAACCATCTCAAC
>JAKQKW010000429.1 GCA_029560455.1 Candidatus Rifleibacteriota bacterium | reverse complement strand
GATTCGCAGTTACGACGAAAACTCAGCCACAGAACCACCGCAGGAAGGTGATGAGCCGCCGGCGCAGCCCCCGAGCAATGATTATGGCGCCCCCCCTGACGACGGCCAGCCTTCAGGCGAACCTCTGCCGGCCGGCAACCCTGATTTCCCTTCTGAAGGTTCGGTTGGTGGCCCCGGTGCCGGTGAACCACTCGTCGACGACAGTGATACAGACGATTCTGGTAATTCCGGCGACGCCGGTAGCGACAACTCCGGCGGCAAGCTCGATGAGCTTATAGAAAATCTCTGACCCCAGACTAAAAACTGAAATAAAAAACCGCCAGACCTGGGTCTGGCGGTTTTTTATTAAAAATTACAGGCTCAGAGCTTCAACCGGGCAGGCTGAAACGCAGGCGCCGCATTCGATGCAACCGTCGCCTTTGTAAACGACTTTGCCGTCTTTCATTTCAAGAACTTCTACCGGGCAGGTGCCTGTGCAGGCGCCACAACCAACACATTTGTCACTGTCGACTTTGATAGCCATCACGGTTCTCCTTGTTTCAGCAATTTTGTGCTGCGTAATGCCTGCATGATAATAAATTATTGCCCGCTTGTAAAGTTTTAGAATTTTGCCGGGCTGATGTTTGAGTTTTATGTTCAGGGCAAACGCATTAAAATGCCCGTGTCCCTCATCAGGACTAGATTCCCGCCTCCGCGGGAATGACGAATATTAATTGTGTCATTCCGGGCGTAGACCCGGAATCCAGAAGTTTAATGCTTTTGCCCTGGTTTTGTGTTGCTTCAATTGGCTTATGGGCAAGGTTGTGATACAATCGCCGACATGTCAGGTCATAAAATTTCCGGAGGTCGCGCAAAGATGACTGAAACTGTTACCAATCCAATTGCCGCAGTGAAGAAGCAGCTCAAGGAACTGGCCGCCCGGCCGTTCAAGGCAACCTACAAAGTTCCGGCCCTCTGGGTCGAAACCGGCTGTCAGCCAGAAGATGGCAAAGCTGCTGTGGCAGTTCATCCTGGCGAATTCTATCTCAAGCATATTGAAGCGATCGAAAAACATGCCCGCAATGACATTGACCCGCTGAAGTCTTTGAATCAGCAGTTGCCAGGTGGCGATGGCGGCAACTGGATCAACCGCGAAGCCATCTACAATATTTTCGTGCGCCTGACTGCCGCTTATGACCATAATGGCGATGGTAAACTCGGTGGCGGCAAGAATGACCTGACCCTGAACGCAGATGGTATGCGCGAATCAGGCACCTTTCTCAAAGCAATCGCCATGCTTGGCTATGTCAAGGCCCTCGGTTGCACCACTATTCACCTGCTACCGGTAACCGCCATCGGCCACGATGGCAACAAGGGCGAACTCGGCTCGCCCTACGCAATCAGAAACCCCTATAAACTTGAAGAAACCCAGGCCGACCCTCTTCTCAGCCTTGGTGTAGAAGACCAGTTCAGAGCATTTATTCAGGCCTGTCACATGCTCGGCATCAGAGTCATCTGCGAATTCGTGTTCAGAACCGCCAGCAAAGACTCTGACTGGATCGCCGAACACCCCGACTGGTTCTACTGGATCGATGAAAAAATCGCTGACCGCACGCCCGGCGAAACCGATCTCAAAAAAGCCGCGGCCCATTACGGCAACCCGATTTTTACCGCCGAAGAACTCAAGGTCATCAATGCGAAAGTAACCGCCGGCGATCTTAACGAACTGCCGCCGCCTCATGCCGATTATCGCAGCTTTTTCAAACTGCCGCCGGCACCCGCTTCGGTCAAATTCAACGAGAAAAAGCAATACCGCGCCGAAGCCACTGACCACGAAACCGGCAAAAAGTGCACAGTGCGCATTCCAGGCGCTTTTGCCGACTGGCCGCCCGATGACAACCAGCCGCCCTGGGGCGATGTCACCTATCTGCGCATGTATAACGATGAAAACCCGCAGAAGCCCGAATTCAACTATATTGCCTACAATACCATCAGAATGTACGACCGCCGTCTGGCCCGGCCTGAGCTTGCCAATAAGGCGCTCTGGCAGACCATTGTCGATCTGGTGCCGTTTTACCAGCAGAAATACGGCATTGACGGTGTTATGGTCGACATGGGGCATGCCGTTCCGGTCAGTCTGATGCAGCAGCTGATCAGCCGCGCCCGCACGATCGACCCAGACTTCGCATTGCTTTCAGAAAATTTCGAAATCAAACAGGACAGCGTCGACGCCGGTTACAACGCGGTCGTTGGCTATGCCTGGTGGGTTGAATATCGCCGCGACGGCATGTATGACCTGCTGAACCATGTGGGCAACAAGGGCGTGCCGC
>JAKQKW010000418.1 GCA_029560455.1 Candidatus Rifleibacteriota bacterium | reverse complement strand
ATCGAGTAGGAAATGGGTGATTATTTCACCCATTGTCCTCTCACACCACCGTACGTACCGTTCGGTATACGGCGGTTCAATGGTTTTGATGCAATACCTCGTATCTGACTGATATGTCATCATATCCGATGGATACGAGGTATTTGTTTGTTAATGACCTTGTCAGAACAGGACTTCCAGCCGTTCGCCAGTAGCCTAACCTGGTGTTCGCCCACATCCATGCCCGCTCTTCAGGAATCCCAAGCTGCTTCAGATTTCGGAATTTCGCACTGATTTTCTTCCATTGCTTCCATATATACTGTCGTATTCTCCGTCTTATCCATTCGTTGAGTTCGGATATACGCTCCCTCATATCTGCAACGGCATAGTAGCCCAGCCAGCCTGTAGTGAAGACTTTCGTTTCCTGTAGAATCTGACTGACCGATCTTCCTCTTCTGCGACTGGTAATTACTCTGACCTTATTTTTGAAGGTCTCAAGAGGCTTATTATGTGGTCTTATTCCTGTTTTCTTACCTGTTTTATACAGTGAGAAACCAAGAAATTTCAGCTTTAGCGGGCTTCCAACACGGCTCTTTTCCCGATTAACCTTGAGTTTAAGCTTTCCTTCAAGGAACCTGACACATCCGGCCATCACTCTGGCAGCAGCTCTACGGCTTTTGACGTAAATATTACAGTCATCCGCGTACCTCACGAACCGATGATTCCTGCTTTCCAGAAGTCTGTCAAAGCTTGCGAGGTAAATATTGCTGAGCAACGGAGAAAGATTGCCGCCTTGCGGGGTTCCTTCCTCTGTCGGACTTACGAGACCATCAGCCAGAACGCCACTCCGAAGGAATTTGCGTATCAGGTTGATTATCCGTTCGTCTTTCACATGCTCTCTGACCATTCTGATCAGCAGGTTGTGATTTACGGTGTCGAAATATCTGGCGAGATCAATGTCTACGACATTGGAGTATCCCTGCTCATAATATTCCTTCGCCTTTTTAATCGCCTGCTGTGCACTTCGCTTCGGGCGAAACCCGAAACTGCTGTCAGAGAAAGTCGGCTCGAATATCGGTTGTAATACCTGAACGATTGCCTGCTGAACCATACGGTCTATTACCGTTGGTACACCAAGCCGTCGTTTTCCCCCGTCTGGTTTCGGAATCTCAACTCTTTTAACAGGTTGGGGACGGTATTTTCCGTTTGCAAGTTCTTCCAGCAGACTGCTTCCGTGAACTCTCAGATAAGGCAGCATTTGATCGACCGTCATTCCGTCAATGCCAGCACAACCACCATTCTGCTTCACCCGCTTAAATGCCTGATTCAGATTATTTCTGTCAAGCACCCGCTCAAGTAAAGCACCTGCACCCATCTTCGTTCCGTCTTTTGGTATAACGGCGCTATGCGCTCCTCTATTACTTTCCGGTTCCACCGTATCATTGCAGAGGTAGCCTGTTGGAACAGTATTCGGCAGTCGTTGCGTCATTATGCCTTCCATACGATCGAAGATTAACCATTGTTCGGCCCTTCGCGCATCGCTGCGCTACTATGGCCCCTGCTGACTTCTTGTAGATCAGTGGGGCATTGCTGCCCCACCTGTCGCTGTGGGTTGTCTAACCATCCCTCTTGTCGGCGACCACTACAAGATCTCCCCGGGTAAGAACGATAACTTTCCCCTCATATACCCGCCGCATCTACACCGCAGACCTCGGGCAGTATTGGACTTTGCTTTGTGTCGCAAGCTCGTCCAGTCATGCAATGCCTTATATACGGTTCTTGTTCATCGGGCCGAGGGTTTGCCTCCAGCTTCCTTCAGATTCCACCTCACGGTGGACACCCTTGCCTTTGGCTAACAGTTCCTGCTGCCAAGCCTGTAGCGGACTTGCACCGCCGAGTTATCGCCCATGCCGGGCACACGACATAAAAAAAGCGCCCGGAGTGGGCGCTTCTTTGTAGAGGTTTAACGACTTTGTATCAGCCGCCGGAATTTTTAAGAGAGAAGTTGAGGTCGATCGGGTAGAGGCGCAGAACTTTGCCGGAACCGGATGCTGCCGGGGCCAGTCTGATCAGAAAATCTTCGCCAATCGCTTTTGAGATCAGCGGCCGGGTCAGAAAAGCTTCGGGAAAACCAGTCTGCATTGTCTCAAACAACTTATCGCTGCCGGGGGTGAAGCGCATCAGATAATAAGGCATCTGGGTGCTGCCATCGTTGCTTACTGACTTGAAGCCGACGACACATTCGCCACTACCGGTTTTTGCCAGCAGTTCGAGATCGAGAACATCACTGACCGGAATCTGAAAGGTGTCGACAGTATTGTCAGAAAGTTTTCTGACTGCGAGATAAAACTTGTTTTCTTTTTCGACAACATAAGAAACGCTGTCTTTTTCGACCATCAGGCTGCGCCCATAAGCTTTATCGGCGCGCACCAGAGTGCCATCTTCACTGAACTCGATAAGTTCGGCAAGAGTTTGATCGAGCACCAGCAGATTGCCCGAAGGCAAAAGCTCGATTCTTACCGGCCAGGCCAGCTGCTTGTCGCCAATAGCTGTCAGCCTGCTGATAATCAATCCCTGCGCATCAATTTTAAGCAATGCTGTGTTGTCGATATCACAGAGCCAGAAACAGCCATTGGTCATTCTTACGAAGTCTTCGGGATAAACATGACTTTCACTGGCTATTGAGAGGTATTGCAGAAGTTTGCCGTTCTGATCGAACTCGACCAGACGCTTGTTAAGGCTGTCGCTTACCCACAGACTGTCGCCGACAAAGCGCAGCGCTGCCGGGCCCAGCGGCAGGCCTTTGCCGAAGTTTTCACCGACATCGGCAAGAGTCTTTAGACCGAGGTCGGCGGTTGAGGTTCCGAGGGGAAGATCGAGAGCAGACAGGGTGGCAGCGTTCATAAACAGGCAAAGCAGCAGGATTGCGTATCGTTTCATTATCTATCTCCGTTGATTTATGGCATTGCCCAGCCAAGGTACTGCAGACTGCCGACCATCTGACTGAGAGTGAACTTCTTGATATTGTAAGTTGTGGTTTAAATGACTATAGGCTCGCCATTGGCGGCTCTTTCTCCGGTAGCGATAAAAATATGGCCATAGGGATTGGTGCTGGTCTTGTTGGTGAACATGACAGCGCCGGCGGGCGGGTTGCGGTCGTTTTTTATCTTGCCGGCATTCTTGAAGTTGTAGTAAGCCTGAATAGCCGAAGGCGCGCGAAGTTCAGGAATTTTGCGACCGTAAGCGGTGCCAACAAAGGCGAGACACCAGCCGTCCCAGGCATCCGGGTTGCTTGAACGCTGGCCATTGTTTGAGTTCACACCTTTGCAGGTGCCGCCGGGCATCTGGTCGTGCGCCCAGGTAAGCGCTCCGGCCGGGGTTCCGTCGCCCTGTGCCTGACCGATTACCGAGGGTTTTTTGGGAAGGGTGCCACTGCCGTTATTACCAGCGTTGCCGCTGTTACCGGCATTGCCGCCGTCTTTCGAAATATAGCCGCCATTGCGGGTATCACCAGGATATTCAGGATCGACCTGCGAAGCCGGCGCACCTGGAATGGAAACATAATTTTTGTGCATGTAGCCGGTCTGGCCATTCACCTGAACCTTGTAAAACTCGCCTTCGGCACCGATCACGGTAACTTTGGTGCCGCTGCCGAAAAGGCCCATGACCGGCCCCCAGGGATATTCACGCAGACGAAGCGAAGAGCCGACTTCGATCGTGCCATCGACCGGAAATTCTGACTTATCCGCAGCTTTGTCAGCTGACTCGACTGCTGCACCACTGCTGTCAAGACCCGATACCGGCTTCGCCGGCTCGACCTTGTTTTCGGAAAAAGGGTCGCCGAGCAGCAGTCCAGGAGTTACCAGACACAGGAATAACAATAAAAACCAGCGCCGCATAAACATTTTCATAAATTATCTCCTGAATGGCTTTTGCTAATAATACTGTACATTACAGCAAAAGTTTACCGGTTTTCTGTTTCCTCAGGCAGGCTCTTCTGAGCGGCAATCTCGCCGGCAGCAATTTCCGGATGTCGATAACGAGCCCGTCCTTTTGTCCACCACAGACACTGAATGGCTTCAACCGGGCAATACTGCAGGCAGGCCATACACTGTTCGCATTTTTTAAGCCACTGCGGCCGACTGGTGGCTGACATTACAATGTTGCCTACCGGACAGACCTTGGCACAGAGGCCGCATCCCGTGCATGTCCTTTCGGCTCTGAAACGCTTCTGCATATAGGGAAAGCAGCTGACATTGATTTTCCATAAAAAGCCGGTCAGCAGCGCCAATGGTGCCGGCAGAGCATAATCGACCGCAGCACCCTGTTTGACCGCGCAGGCGATTTCGAGCAGGCGATTGTCAGCTTCCCGCAGATAGCGCACGATGCTGTCTGGTCGTTCGCTGCCATATAGAGGTGTATAGTTGCCCGGCATATAGATAATCCAGCCGGCCGCGAGGCTTTTTTTGCAGCATCGCTGCAGTTCGGCGGCAAAAATATCGAGGGCAGCACCCGCCGAACTGGCGCAATTGGCAATTGCAGCAACATAGGAGACTTTCGACAGATCGATAAGGGCAAGCGCACGGGCGACCAGAGCTGGAATACCAGCACAATAAACCGGAAATATGAACACTGCCTTATCGGTCTTAACCTGATATCTCTTGCCGGAATTCAGTATCGCGGCGAGCGGCACGACAACAGCCTCAGCAAGCCGGGCAGAAAGCGTGCGGGCAGCCGCCAGCGAATTCCCTGTTCCGGTAAAATAAAAAACAGTCACACTCATACAACGCGACCTCCCGAAAACCTTTTAAAACAGTATAGCTCTTTAATCGGGCGCCGGCCAGCCTGTTTAAAACTGGCATCAATAAAGAGGTTTTACCGGCAGATCGATTATGTGTTAGTCTTAAATGGTAAAAAACAGTAAAACCGGAGGACATAAAGTGGATTCAGTCGGCATCAAGAGAGTTTTTATAGCGTTCCTAATTGTTTTCACCGCGCTGCCAGCATCGGCGGCTCGACCTTTTGAGTCGCTGTTCACAATACGGCGAACTCTCAATGGCGAACTGCTTGACCAGGAGTATGACCCGAAAGCATCATGTCAAGTCATCGAAGGCATGCCGACCTTTCACTTCATCGATAATGATTTCATTCCGTCCAATAAAATTACAGCGCTATGCGAAGACCAGTATGGAAACATTTTTATCGGAACCAGAGACACTGGAGTAATAAAGTTTGCGGTGATAGGTGACAAGCGTGGTGTTTTCAATAATTTTCCGGTCGAGAACACAGAAAAGCACGGTCAGATCGCCATACACGAACTGGTTTACAATAACCGCGAAAAAAGGCTGTATGTCGCGACC
>JAKQKW010000393.1 GCA_029560455.1 Candidatus Rifleibacteriota bacterium | reverse complement strand
TGTCGCATTTAAGTCAGTAGTTTACCCACCATTCACGATTTTATGCACGGAACGTATACGGCGGCAACCTCGTCTGTGGCCACTTAAATCTCCTATTATTAACACAATGACGATTTTGAACTGCTGATTTCATTTTTTTTGCCGCCTCGTGATTTGCGGTGCATTGAATGCCTTTACGATGAGTACTTCGGAAAGCAAAGAAAAACGCCGATAAATAAACGTTAAGAGTTTGATGAAAGCTTATAAGTTTGACATGGAAGGTTTACCTTTGTTACGATGACGGTTTACCAGAAATCAGAATAGAGGGAACAGGAATGTTTGCACGTCGACCCTATTTAGTTGTTGTTCTTTTGGCACTCGTTTTGTTGAGCTTCAGGCTCGTGATTGGCGCAGAATCAGTTGCGTCCGGTCCGGCGTCGGCGGCACATCAACTGCAGGCGGTAGCCCAGGAAATTCACCCTGACCGTGCCCGTATCGAAATCGAGTCTGGTAACAACCAGTCAGTTCTCGCCGGCGGTACCGCGAAACCGGTTGAAATAAAACTTCTCGACGCCAGCGGCACGCCTGTTGTCGGCGCAAAAATTATTTTTATCGTTGCTTCAAAACCTTCCGGGGCCAAAGAATTTGAGCTCAGCGAAAAGAAGATTGTGACCAATCCCATCGGCGCCGCCATTTTTCACCCCGGCAAAATCAACGATGCCGGTAACTATTCGATTCTGGCGATGCTCGAAGGCGATCAGTCGGTCTATTCATACATAAACTTCAATGTTAATGATGAATCCTGGATCATGTATCTGATTTTCGGCCTGTTTGGTGGTCTGGGTATGTTTCTTTTCGGCATGAATCTCGGCGCCGACGGCCTGCAGAAAATTGCCGGCAAGAAAATGAAAGAGATTCTCGGCACTTTTACCAATAATCGCTATATGGGCGTACTCACCGGTATTCTGGTTACTGCAGTAACTCAGAGCAGTTCTGCAACTACCGTCATGCTGGTTGGCTTCGTTAATGCCTCCCTGATGACCATCAGCCAGACCCTTTCGGTAATTTTCGGGGCAAATATCGGCACTACCATAACCGTTCAGCTGATTGCCTTCGAAATTTCGCACTTCGCACTGCTCATGGTTGGTGTTGGTTTTCTGCTTAAATATTCAAAAAATAAAACGGTCGTTTACGCCGGTGATATCATTCTCGGCTTCGGTTTCATCTTTTATGGCATGAAGGTCATGAGCGTGGCTATGTCACCGCTGCGCAGCTTCCCGGCCTTCAGAGACATGCTGATTGCCATGAGTGATTACCCGATTACCGCCATCTTCGGTTCGATGCTGTTTACTGCCCTGATCCAGAGCAGCGGCGCTACCATCGGCCTTGTGGTTGTTTTCGCCAGCCAGAACCTGATCACTCTGCACGCTTCGATTCCGCTGATTCTTGGCGCCCACACCGGAACCTGTATCACCGGC
>JAKQKW010000390.1 GCA_029560455.1 Candidatus Rifleibacteriota bacterium | reverse complement strand
CTTCTATTGTCAGAACACATGCCCTGCAGTATACTGAAGAGTATTGAATTCTATTGTGCGATGCGCATAGTGAGGTATTTTAATGCATCCGGCGACCTATCTTAACCCGTTTACCGACTTCGGCTTCAAAAAGCTGTTTGGTGAAGAGTATAACAAAGATCTGCTGATCGACTTTCTCAATCAGCTTCTTAAAAACGAGCAGGGCCGCATTAAGACGCTGACTTACCTCAAAAACGAGCATCTCGGCCGATCCGAAGCCGACCGCCGTGCAGTTTACGATCTTTACTGCGAAAATGAGCAAGGCGAGAAGTTTATAGTTGAGATACAGAAATCAAAGCAGAAGTTCTTCAAAGACCGGGCACTTTATTATTCGACTTTTCCGATCGCCGAGCAAGGTAAAGCGGGCGACTGGGATTTCGAGCTGAAAGCGGTTTACACCGTTGCAATTCTCGACTTTGTTTTTGACGACGACAAAAACGACTCAGAAAAGTATCGTTACGATGTCAAACTCACCGATATTGAAACCAGCAAGGTCTTCTACGATAAACTAACCTTTATTTACCTTGAAATGCCGAAGTTCGAAAAGACTCTTGAACAGCTCGAAAGCCGTTTCGATAAATGGCTTTACGTGCTTAAAAACCTCGAACGTCTGCACGATATTCCCGAAAAGTTCAGGGATCGCATCTTCAGAAAGCTATTCGCTGCCGCCGAGATTGCTAAATTCACCCCTGAAGAAGCCAGTGCCTACGAAGACAGCCTGAAAGTTTACCGCGACCTCAAGAATTCAATCGACACCGCCCGTGAAGAAGGCCGTGAAGAAGGCCGTGAAGAAGGCCACGAAGTGGCCATGGCAGAAGCGGCAATGAAAATGCTCAACAAAGGCCTCAGTCTCGAAGTCATATTAGACATAACCGGCCTTACCGCTGAACAGATCGAAAGATTGCGCAGGGGCAGCAACAGCGTAAAAGAATCCGCCGCCAGTTACACCCCAGTCCGAAAACCCCGCGCCAGAAAGCAATCCTGACCCTCGGTCCCTGATATTCGGTCCCTGATATTCGGTCCCTGAGCTTGCCGAAGGGGTCGAAGGGGTCGAAGGGGTCGAAAGGCCTCAACATTCTTTCTGCGTCTTCGGCCCGCTAAAAAAATAGACACGGCATTAATCCGTGTCTATCCGTGTTCATCCTTATCACAAGCGCCAATACCTTATCCCCTGCTTCGTCGCCATCTGTGGCTCGAACACGCCCTTGATATCGATGATCACCGGC
>JAKQKW010000367.1 GCA_029560455.1 Candidatus Rifleibacteriota bacterium | reverse complement strand
GGAAAGATCGAGCAGATAGCGGATTTCTTCAGTAGTAAAATCTTTGAGCGTGAGAAAATGACGACCAACAAGATTCATTGCCATAATTCGTTCCCTTTCCTGAATAAAAATGTATCAGAAGCCTGTAATTTAATATCATTGACCGGCGTTTAAATCAAGCCTGCTGATTATCTTCGGGTTCGCGACGGGCAGCTCCATGGCATAGAACGGCAAAACCGCAGTCGGCGCAGATTTCGCCGGCGGCAGGCTTCCATTCAGTTTCGGCTCTGATCTGCCTGACGGTCTGCAGAATCTCGGTTTCAAAAGCGACCATATCGGGCTCGATCTCTTCGAGCCTTAGCCCGTCAGCCGTCAGATAGGCAATGAACGACCGGGCAAAGTTCAGACAGCCGGTTTCGCCAAGCACGCCGCGCGCCGCCGCGATACGGTAAAGCGCCAGCTGGTCACGATAACCGGCGTGCGCTTCGGGCGAATAATGCCGCGTCTTAAAGTCGATGATGCTGATTTCGCCGTCATGCCGGTCGACCCGGTCGGCAAAGCCCCTGATAAAAAACTCGCCGACAGCATCGCTGAATTTGACGTTTACTTCGGCCTCGATCATCCAGGGGCCGGTTCTGCCAAGCTCTGAAGCAACATACCTGCGCATGATCGCACGCGCCATACCGGCCGCCTCTTTGCCCGCATCGCCATAGCAGGGAAAAACCGCCGCCAGTTTTTCTTCTGCCAGCCTGGCCGCAGCCTCCGGCGAAGTCTCTGCATGCCCGCCGGCAGAATGAAACAGCCGGATCGTCTCGTGAACTATGGTGCCGAGAGTGCCGGAAAAGCTGGTCGGCCGCTCAGAAAACGAGCTGATATGCCGGCTGGTGAAAAAATAGCGCCGCGGGCAGGTTTTAAACAGCCTGAGATCCTGCAGCGAATAGATTTCCTGTTCGTGCGTTGCGGCAACGGCCGTGCTGGTCTGGCGGTTGATAAAACCGGCAATGGCTCTGAGATCCTTTTCCAGCTCTGCCGGCTCAGGCACCGGC
>JAKQKW010000315.1 GCA_029560455.1 Candidatus Rifleibacteriota bacterium | reverse complement strand
AATTATTCTTCGGGAATATTTTCTGAGTCGTTTTCTGAGGTGTTTTCTGGGTCTTCCTGGGAGGGTTGCTGTGCATCCTGGCGGTTCCAGAGGCGGGCCCAGAATGAGAGGGCTTCGGGGTCGCGGTGCAGACGGGCGCAGATTTCGTTGTAGACGCAGATGGCTTGCGAGATTTCGCCGGAAGCGGCGCGGTCGATGCGGTCGCCAGGGGTACCGGCAACCAGCTGCCGCAGACCTTTGACCAGGTCGGTCAGGGGCGAAATAAGAATCGAAGCGGCGAGAACCCCGAACAGGGTCGCAAACAGACCAACGCCAAGAGTGAAGGCAATCGTGCCCCGGCGCAGGTGCGTCAGAAGGCCGGCAATAGCCGTTTCGGGAATACCGGTGCATATACCGAGACCTGATTTTTCCATGCGTAGAACGGTCTGGAGATAGCCTGATTCACGGATAAGAAGATCTTCGGCTTCCATCCACTGGCTGTGCGGCGAAAAATTTTCGGGAAGATCGCCGACGCTGAGAAGAACCTTTGCATCCTTGTCGATAAGCGCAATGTAGCCGCGCGGGTGCGGTTTCAGACGATTCATCATTTCGAGCAGTTTGTTGGTGCGGTCGAGCACAATGCCGCAGCTGAGAAGCCCGACTACCTTTTCCTCATGTACGACCGGCACGATAAAAGAGTTCATCAGGCGATCGGTGGCCGACTTGAAAAACGCCGAAAACACCGGCGTTCTGGTTTCGAGAGCCCGCACCAGGTCGAAATAAACCATGCGGGTCTTTTCCTGTTCACGGTAGTTCTGAAAGTTTTCGCCGGCATATTTCGCCAGATCGCGGCCATCGGCATAGGCAGCCGCTTTGAGAGGCCCGGCCGCATCGAAATAATAAATATTGTTGAACAGCGAAGACGAATCGACGGCCACCTGCAGAAACTTCTGCACATCGTCTTCCGAACCCGCGTTGAGAATTGTGTGCCGACTCAGACGCATTATGGCTTCCGCAGCATCGTCAGCCTTGTCATTGAGACTTGAACCGATGGTAGTCGATATACTGCGCATAGAATCATTGAACTGACCAACGATAATGCGCCGGCTTTCGAGATAATTGAGGGTACCCGCCCCGACGGCGGCAATAACGCTGAGAAGCAGAAAAAGCACGGTAATCTGAAAATACAGACTGAAAGAAAATTTCATAAAGTTTAGAAAGACTCCTGAGTCTTGTGGCATAACTGTCAGTGTGACTGTGAATAAACCATTATACAGATTAATGCCTCGCTTGCTAAGCCCCCGCCATAAAATAATGCATGAAAATTTTTAATTGCCAAAGTGCCAATAAAAAAGCCCGCCGACAATCGCCGGGCGGGCCAGGAAATCTTTTTTAAACAGACTTTTACAGGACCCTGAGAGTTGCAACCTCAACGATATCTTCAGGGAAAATACCCATCACAGCCTTCTGATAAACCTTGCAGGTACCGTCATCGAGTTTTTCTACTTCAACAAAGCCCGGCAGAGAGCGAAGATCTTTTATATCAGGCTGGCTGGGGCAGAAATAGCCAGGATTTGCGTAAGCATGGTTTTTGCCGTTTCCGCACAGGCTGAGAGTCGGAACATGCGTATGCCCCATTACCGCCACCTTGCAGTGCGGATTGTTGATAAAGTGCATTCTGACGAAATGACCCAGGCCGTCATAAGCGACCTCAGCTTCACAAAGCGCTTCATAAAAGTTGTCTTCGGTCACCAGATTCGGGTAAAAGCGGGCCACGCCATCGGTATGCACTTCTGCAAGGCTCTTTCCGGCTACTTTGAATTCAAGCAGATTATTGCGGTTGTGCTGCAGCATCAGGTCGAGAATGATGCGGGCCGGGTTGAACTTTTCGCCGCGGTGCGCCTGCTGCATCAGCTGTGCAATAAGATCATGCAGCTTGATGCCGAAACTGTCGTAGCTTGTGCTGCCACTGCCCGCAACACAGGCTGCATCCATGCGGTGTGTGCTGGCAATACGCTTCTGCAGAAAATGACAATAGATGCGGGCGACGAAGTAACCAAGCGGCAGCGGTGCCATCGGGTTTTCTTCGTTCAGCGCCGGCTTGTTGAAAAGATCGTGCTGATGGCCATGCTCGGCCCAGATCATGTCGTTGAGATAGTAGGTATTGGCAACCGCCCCTTTTTCGAAATCATGGCCATGCCCCGGCAGAATCTTATTATCAGACCTTGAAGCAAGTGCCTGATTGATGTCTCTCAATTCAACTTCCATGTCGTGGTCGCCGTTGATGAAGCGCACCCTGACTTCGTCAAGCAGACTGATGAAGTCGCCATCGTTCTGCCGCTGAAAAATGCCGGGGTTCTGGTCCATTATCAGACCAACCGACGGCGGGGCACAGAACGGGTGATAATTCCAGAGATCGAACCAGTCGCCAAGTATGACCAGCTCATCAATATTGCGGGCATTTTCCTGCAGATAGCGCAAAAAGCATTTCAGCAGAGGTTCGTGCACCGATTTCTGATACCAGTTGGTTTCGGCTCCGGAGCCAATGTGAAGATCGCCGACAAAAACAGTGCGACTGGCCATTGCACCTCTCCTTTAAACTGAGGCAGATGCAGATATTGCTGCAGCACAATGCTGTTTATAGTATAATTGCCTCCCGGTTCCTCTAACTTAAATATAACCCTTTTACGAAAAATTTCCTACCCTTGCGAAAAAATCGCCACAATACGGAGACAAAATGTACGCAGACAATCTTTTCCCCGCCTTCATGCTGACCATGCTGGCCGGTCTGGCCACCGGCATTGGCAGCCTGCTCGCCTTTCTTTCAAAAAAAACCAGTAAACGCTTTCTTGCCGTAGCTCTCGGTTTCTCAGCCGGGGTTATGATCTACGTGTCGATGATCGAAATTTTTGTCAAGGCGAAAGACTCACTGGTCGCGGCAGTCGGGCCGACCAGGGGTTACTGGTATACCACGATCGCCTTTTTCTGCGGCATGTTCCTGATCACCCTGATCGACAAGCTGGTTCCTGAATTCGAAAACCCGCACGAAGCGCATGAAGTCAGCGAACTGGAACGCAACCCTGAAAAGAACGGCACGGTCAAGAAACCGGATACAGCCAGCCTGCACCGCATGGGTATCTTCTCAGCCCTCGCCATCGCGATCCACAACTTTCCAGAAGGTCTTGCAACCTTCACTGCCGCCCTCCAGGACCCAACCCTTGGCGTCAGCATCGCCTTCGCCATAGCAATTCACAACATCCCTGAAGGAATCGCGGTATCGGTGCCGATCTACTACTCAACCGGCAGCCGCCGCAAAGCCTTTATGTATTCATTTCTTTCGGGCATGTCAGAACCGGTCGGCGCAATTTTCGGTTATTTCGTTCTGATGCCGTTTTTCAACGACACCATGTTCGGGCTGCTGTTTGCCGGAGTCGCTGGCATCATGGTCTTCATTTCACTTGACCAGCTGCTGCCCGCCGCCGAAAAATACGGCGAACACCACCTGTGCACCTATGGTGTAGTTTCAGGCATGATAGTCATGGCCCTCAGCCTGCTGATGTTTTCCTGAACTTATTTGCTCGAAAGCATCCGATCAATCAGAATCGAAGCCATAGGTATTATAACTGCCGACAGCAGACCAATTACCTTGTTCATGTCAAATGGCCAGGTATTGATGTCGTGCAGATGCGTTCGAATTTCCATCAGGTTGCGCAGCTTGTGAATCTTGTCGTGGTCAAGGCTTCTACCGGAGAGCAGTTCATTGAGCTCATGCGAAATAAGGTTCAGCTTGCAATCCTTCTCACGGATCATGGCTCGATGAATGTTATAAATCGGCCAGAAAAGATAAAAAAGAATCGCCACTCCGAACATCCCGAACCATACCGCCAGCAGTGAACCGAAGTTCCAGCCGCCGATATGCCGTGCAACGATGCTGCAGACATAGGGAATGACGGCAAACAGTGTCGTCTGCAGAATAAACTTGCCCAGCAGTCGAATGCCTGAGTTTTCTTCCTGAATGATAAGAATGCGCAGGTCAAGATCTCCGAATTCTCTTATGAACATTGCAAATTTGATAAAATAGACAATCGCAGAGGCTGACCAGAAGAGAAAACAAAATTCGTATGCCAGATAAGCAAGCTCGCCACCCGAACTCTCGAACGGGGTACCGATAATATAGCGATCACCAAAAACCGCAATTGTACAGATAGTTAAACCGATCGCAATGGGCAGGGGCGATGAAAAAATGCGTTCGCGGGCTGCGAGATAATAACTCTCGCTTCTCTCTCTCGACCAGCCTGTAATTACCGGAATTTCGTTTCTGAAACGGTCTAGAAGCTTCTCAAACCAGACAAGTCCGGCCGAAGAAAAGAACATCTGCATGGCGTTCAGAAAAAACGACACGAGAAAAATCCGGTCTTCCTCGCCGAAAGTCCAGTAAATCGAAATACTGAAATAAAGAATCATGCTCAGGATGAAGTAAAACATCCAGTAGCCGACAAAATTTACCTGCGCTGCCAGACGACTCTGAAAAGATGCCGGAGGCAAATGTGCCAGAGTGGTATCGCCACTGCCAGTATCATTGCCGGCCCGTTGCGAAAGAACAGAAGACTGACTCTCGTTTCTGTCCCCAAGCCATTCACGGCAATGGCGACATTTCAAAGCCGAAAAGGGAATCTCACTGCGGCAGAATCGGCATGCCACAAGACTTTCCTGGTTTTGTCCGCTGCTGCTCATTTTATTTCCCTCATCGCATGATGGTTACATCAAGTCCGGCAGAATCATGCAAGGCATAAACTTCTTTAAAAACACTGTATGCGAGATTTACCGCCTGATCTATATCACGACCGACATGGTGGTTAAAAGACTCCTGTTGCCCTATTTCTTTGCCGCCAGGCTGATCGAGTACAGGCGCTTTTTGTGAATCGATCGAAAGTTCAGCAAAAAGACGCCGGGCCCTTTCCAGTTCCTCTTTCGTCAAAGCCTGAAAGGGAAGATCGAAAAACAGACCTGAAGACTCATCAAAAGCAAATTGAACGAACTTTTCATGTTGTGGTTCTTCAATAATGATAAACCAGTCATCTCCAGAATTCTGGAGTATTGTCAGAAGCGCACTGCGTATTCTTTCCTGCACGTTTTACCTCAATAAAAACAGCCAGCAGCAATCAATTCTGCCAACTGAAAATTTCTCTTGGCAGAATAACATATTTCGTATAAAATTAGTCAGGGTAGTTTGATACGTGAAACCTGCGGCTGGCCGGCTCAATAATAAACAGATCTGAAGCCTCTGTCAGCACAGGACGAAGTAAACGGCGCGGGGAAAATATCATGTTGGATGCAGAAACACTGCGGGATCTCTTCGACCACCTTTCTCACGAAGATAGAAAGGAATGTGTCGACGAGCTGGCGCGCCTGGAAATCTCAGAAAAAAATGCCGACCAGGTCTACAATATTCTCAAGGTGCTCGAAACCGGTCTTGATGTAAATATGGCCATTCAGGTCAGAGCAATCTGCAGAAAACTTGAATCTCAGTTTCCCGGCAAATTCTCGTTTGAGTTCCTGACCTCTCAACCGGTAATCAGACACCTGTTAAAACCTGAAGCGTGTGAAACCAGTTCCGTCGACAGTTCCAACGGTTTCAAAATCTGTCCGTTCTGTACAGAAAACATCCCCCCGGATTCTCGCGAATGCCCTTTCTGCCAGGCTTCGTTCGAGAACCATACCTGTCGCAACTGCGGCAAACACAGCTATGAATCCATGTTCTGCATCTGGTGCGGATCTCTGATGCAAAATCCCGCCTGGCAAAAAGCCCCCCTGCCGAGACGCGTGGCAGCAGTCATTATTGATGCCTCAATTCTGGCAATACCGGTGATGCTTTCAGAGATGTATTTCAGCGCCATGGCACCATACCAGATTGCCATAGCAATAATCACCTTTTACACAGCGTTCCTCCTGACCGGATCTTCTCCGGGCAAACGCGCCACCGGCCTTTTTCTCATGAATTCTCTCAAAGGCAATCAGGCAGGAATACTCCAGGTCATTTTTCGGGAACTTCCCTGCCGAATGCTTTCGCTGATGCTTCTCGGACTCGGTTTTTTCTGGGGCCTCTTTGACGAAAACGGCCAGACATGGCATGACATCCTGGCAAAATCAGTTGTCGTCAAAAAAATCGATCAGGATTGAATTTTCGCAAATTCGACAGCAATCTGCGTGCACACGCTGGCGTTATTCTTAACCAGTTCAATATTGGTTTTGAGGCTTTCTCCAGCAGTGATTTCGTTTAATTTTCCCAGTAGAAAAGGGGTCACTGCCTGGCCAGTTATCCCTTTTTTCGCAGCTTCTTCAAGAGCCCTGCCAATACAACTCTCAATTTTTTCCCGGTCAAGAGCGGCATTTTCGGGAACCGGGTTACCGATCAGAATTCCACCCCTGTATCCCATCGCCTGAGCCTGGTAAAAAATCGCAGCAGCTTCGCCGGCATTTTCGACCCTTTGCGGCACTCTCACTCCACTCGAACGATAGTAAAAAGCCGGCATTTCCTCTGTACGATAACCAAGCACCGGCACCCCAAGAGTTTCAAGATATTCCATGGTGAGAGGAATATCGAGAATTGCCTTTGCACCGGCACAGACCACCATTACCGGCGTATGCACGAACTCCGGAAGATCGGCCGAAATATCGAAAGTTTCGCTGGCGCCACGATGTACTCCCCCAATACCGCCGGTCGCAAAAAAACGAATTCCAGCCAGATGAGCACAGATCATGGTCGCTGAAACGGTTGTGGCAGCACTTTGTTTGAGGGCAACAACGCCCGGAAGATCTCGCCGGGAAGCCTTTCTGATGTCTTTTGAAGTACCGAGAAATTCAAGATCCTGACTATCCAGGCCCACTTTTATCACTCCGCTGATTATGGCAATGGTAGCTGGAACACCGCCATTTTCCCGCACAGTCTTTTCAAGAAGCTTTGCCGTTTCGACATTTTGCGGATACGGCATGCCGTGCGAAATAATTGTGGACTCCAGTGCAACAACTGCCTGGTTTCGTGCAAGAGCGTCTCTGACCTCTTTTTTTATGACCATTTCTCTGAACTGCATTTCCGGCTCCATTTATTGAGATTTTTTCAGGTAAGGGCAGCTTAACCGCTGACAAAGATCACTGCTGCTGCACCTGCCACCAACAATCATCACGGCCCAGTGTGGCGGTTCATAATCATCTACCTGCCCAACAAATTCTTCAATCTTTTTTTCATCCTCTGCCGACAGAACGACATCGTCAGTTGAAAAATAAGAGGAATTACACCAGTAGATATAGGTTACTTCCGGCAGGTCATCTGTGTGCAGACTTGTTGACTGAGAGTCTCCGCAGGCATCGCAAACAATAACCAGATCGGTACCCAAAGACAAAAGCTTTCTGCCAGGACAACTGCACTTCTGACATTCTCCGGCAAAAACCCTGAATCTGGTATATTGTACACGATCAGGCATGGGGTCGTCAGACTCCCCGAAACCCATCAGAATAACCTTTCTGCCATCAACAGTCAGCATTTCCAGCAATCCGTCTTTTCTAAGGTTTTTTAATTATAAACTGTCCAGCCAGCAAAAACAACAGCGCATAACATATCAGATAAGTGATAATTGAATAATTAATTCATCTTCAAACATGACTTACCAGTCATCTGAACATAACGACAAGCACAGCCTCCGAAAAGGCCTGCAGCGGAGATAACCTCCGCCGGAGCACATCGATTGAAACCAGCCCACGCTTATTATCATTTTTTCATATATTTTTTTACCCCATCCTTAATTTTTAAGCCTGGCAGCTCGCCAGACCATTACCTGTAGTCTTTCCATCGTTGCCGCGACAAAGTCTGCCGGCTCATTCAATTTTTTGGGCGATCAGGATCAAAGCAATCTTTATTTTGAAGTGGACACATGATGTGTGGAGCAAAAAAAAATCCCACCCGTTACCGAGCGAGTTTGCTCAACACCGAGAACATTTCCAAAAGAGGTGCCATATAAACAGACCAAGAAACAGGATTTTGATTCAGCGCAAGACAGGTCCGATTTTAAAATTGCCATGCCGATTTCAAAATTCATACCTGGCAGTAACTAAATAAAATTCAATACTCCAATGACAAAGGCCAGAATAAAAAAATTACTGCCCCGTTTTTTTGCATCTTTTATTTTTGACCTTGTCGTATGCGAAAACGACAAACAAATTTCAATCCCGAGAATCAGACACTTTTTCTCATTGTCAATTTTTCCGTTCAACAACAACAACAACAACAACAACAACAACAACAACAACAACAACAGAATCCTCCAATTCTCCCATTAGCAGTTTTAAATTTTAATTTATAAACTTTCACAATTATTTACAGCAAAAACCGCCCGCCTGCCACAAATTTAAATAAAAAATTATTTTTTATTTAAAAACATAGCACAATACCCTCTCAAAATAAGCAATTTGCAATTGATAAATAAATATTTATCTATAAAATACGACTACTAATCTCTCATTTCCACAAACAATTTTCTCATATTTTTTCCGAAAACAATACATTTTTGCGAATAATTGTGAAAAAAAAGAGAGCCCCCGCAGATGTTTCTGCGGGGGCTCTCTTGTCGCGCTCTATTGCGACGGTCTCAATCTATTCCGCCCTGATCAGGCCATGCTTAAGCATAGAGTTGATTCTGGCACTGAAACTACTTCCAGAACCGCTGTAATAAGGCTTAAAAGAAGTGTCGCCAGTAG
>JAKQKW010000290.1 GCA_029560455.1 Candidatus Rifleibacteriota bacterium | reverse complement strand
GCGCGTCGCCCTCGGCCGCGCTATTGTGCGTGAACCAAAGGTCTTTCTGATGGACGAACCGCTCTCGAACCTCGATGCAAAGCTGCGCGTGCAGATGCGCGCCGAAATCAAGAAACTGCATCAGCGCCTGCGCACCACTTTTGTCTATGTAACTCACGACCAGGTCGAAGCCATGACCATGGCCGACCGCATCGTTCTGCTGCACGAAGGCATCATTCAGCAGTATGACGTGCCCGGCGTCATCTATGACCGCCCGGCCAACGTATTTGTCGCCACTTTCATCGGTTCGCCGCCGATGAACATCGTCAAGGTCAAACGCGACGACAAGGGCATGGTTTTGCAGCCCGGCAAGAACAGTGACCGCACCCACAACTGGCAGATTGCTCTCGGCGATCATTTTAACGGCGAATTCGAAAACGACATGTTTCTCGGCATCAGACCTGAACACATTCTCATCAACGCTGACAAGTCTGTACCGAGCCTCGAACTGCCATGCAACGTCGAACTGATCGAACCGATGGGCGCCGAAACCTATCTCTATCTCGAATGCAACGGCCACAGCATCAATGCCCGCGTCGAGCCTTCGGTCAAGGTCGAAGTCGGCCAGAAGGTCACCGCGCATATTCCGGTAAGCCGTTTCCATCTTTTCAAACAGTCAGACACCACCAGAATCAAACGCAAAGCCGATTGAGTCTGGTGCTGAGCGTCTGCTGATCTTGCGCACCAAAATCGAAGGAGGGGCAAAAACCCTCCTTCTCTGACATAAAGAGGCCTGAAGCCATTGATGAAAAGTTCTGTAACAGTCAATACCTCAGGAACCCGGTGGCGGCAGTTTTCTGCCCTGCTGGCCGCTGTGCTGCTGCCATGTCTGCTGCTTCTGACCGCCTGCTCCGGCGGCAGCGGTGATGCGGGCGGCTCAGGCCCGATCAAACTCGAATTCTGGAACACCATGGAAGGCGCCGAAGCAAAGGCGATGCCCGAAATCATCAGGGAATTCTGTGCCGCCAACCCCGGTATCGAAGTTAACCAGGTGCCAGTCGAATTCTACAAGGCCCGCGAAAAGTTCAAAGAGGCGATCAAGGCAGGCGCCGGCCCTGATCTGCTGCGCACCGACCGCTTCTGGATCAACGATTTCGTCAAAAACAACTGTGTCGCCGAAATTGCCGAAAAAGAAATAAAAGAAGAACTCGAAGACATGGTGCCGATCGCCCGTGGCGTTATCACCATCGATGACAAATACTGGGCAATTCCGGTTTCGGTCGACTGCCTGGCACTGTTTTACAACCGCGCTCACCTCAAAGAAAAGAATGTTAAAGTGCCCGAAAATTTCGATGAATTTTCGGCCGCTGCCGAAGCCCTCACCGATGCCAATCTCGGCCGCTACGGCTATTTTATCTACCCGAATGGCTGGTATTTTGAACCGTTCTTCTTTGGCTTCGGCGGGCAGTATTTCTCGCCCGAAGGCGAACTGGCCATCAATTCCGACCCGGCCCGCAAGGCAATGGAATTCCTGCTGCATCTGAAAGACCGCCTCAAGGCCGTGCCGCCGGTGAACCTGCGCTCTAACGTCTACCAGACGATGATGGGCAGTTTCGGCAGCGGCCAGGTAAGCATGATTTTCTCGGGCCCATGGGCGATTCGCACTGTCATTGCCGGCTCAGCCTTCAAGGATGACAACAACAACCTTGGCATTGCACCTCTGCCGCAGGGGCCACATGGCAGCTTCTCACCAACCGGCTGCCAGACCATCGTCATTTCGCGCACGACCAGACATCGTGCTGCTGCGATTAAATTCGCCAGATACATGTTCAGCCCCGAAGTGCAGAAACGCCTGACCATGGTCAATTTCGGCCTGCCGGCGCGTCGCACCGTGTTCAGCGCCCCCGAACTCAAACAGGACCCATACCTGCAGACCTTCATCAGGCAGCTGCAGACCAGTCGAAAAGTTATCAACAGCCCTTTGCGCGGCGAAGTCTACGCTCCGCTTGGCGAGAAGCTCAAACAGGTTCTTAACGGTGATCTCAGCCCGGAATACGCCCTGAATGATCTCGCCAACGAGTGGAAGAACAATCACCCCTGAGCGGATCATGGAGACCAAATGCCGGAACACCTGTTAGCCTCACTCCTGATCGCTCTGATTGGCGGTATTGTCGATCTAGATTCAACTGCAACCTGGCAGTTCATGATCTCACAGCCGATCGTTGCCGCCCCACTCACCGGCCTTTTTCTCGGCAATCTCTATGGAGAGGCCGCCGCCGGGCTCAAACTCGGGCTGATGGTCGGCGTTATTCTCCAGCTGGTCTGGATTGAACAATTGCCTCTCGGCATGAATGTGCCACCCGATGCGGCCCTGGCCTCGGTTCTTTCGGTCGCGCTCGGCTTCATTTCGGGGCATTCATACGAATCCTATTCTGAACGCGAAGTCTGTTACACGGTGGCACTGCTGCTTGCCGTTGCTTTGGGCCTTCTTGGCCGCAGCCTCGATATGTTCGTCAGGCGCCTCAATACAAATCTCGATACCTGGGTATGCCAGAAGGTCGAAGATAACAGCCTGTGGGCGATCGCAGTCGGCCACACACTCGGCGGTTTTTTCACCTTTACCAAAGCTTTCATTTTCTGTTTTCTTGTCGTCTGGCTCGGCGTTGAGCCGCTTAAATACTTTACCCAGACGCTCAGCTTCAAACATGGCAGCGGTTTTATCGTGGTTCAGGGTCTGCTTCCGGCCGTCGGTTTTGCGGTGCTCGCCAGCATGGTTCTGAAAGATCGTGAAGAAACCAGATACTTTATCGGTGCTGTCATCATGTTCACACTGCTGCCGGCAAAGATTTTTCTGGCCTTCATTGCCGCCGGCATTGTCATGTACCGGGCTCATAAAGGGGCAAAAAAATGAGAACGCTGCCCCGCACCCTTCTTGCCCGCATTGCCTTTCGCAGTTTCTTTCTGCAGGCTTCCTGGAACTACCGCGGCATGATGAGCATGGGCTTTCTTTACGCAATACGACCAGGTATCGACCAGCTGCACAGCCCGGGGCCTGCACGCGAGGCCGCCTATCTTCGACATCTGGAGTATTTCAACACCAACCCGTATTTCTCCTCGATAGTAATGGGCGTGACCCTCGCCCTCGAAGAGCGTTTGAGCCGGGGCGAAATCGGCGAAGAGGTCATTCATGACACCAAAGAAGGTCTGATGACAGCCTGCGCTGCGATCGGCGATGGCCTCTTCTGGGACAGCTGGCGCCCCTTCGTCGCCACCGTTGCGCTGGTTTTCGCACTCGGCAACTATCTGCTGACACCCCTGATTTTTCTCGCTCTCTACAATCTGCCGCATCTGTATTTCAGGTTTGCCGGCATTTTCTGGGGCTACCGTGAGGGAACTCACGTAATCAGGTCGCTGCGCCAGTTTCAATTCCCGCAGATCCGGCAGACTCTGCGCCTCGGAACCATGGTGCTGCTCGCCTACCTGATTCCGAACCATGTCAACGTGCATACCCCCTTTCTGTTGACCAATCTGCCGCTTGAATATTTTTATTTTGGTGAAAAGGTGGTTCAGGGATTCGGCGCCCTGCTGCTGGTGACGCTTGGCACTTTTGCCTATCGCGCCAGAGTCGATGTGCTGCTGATTTCCTTTCTGCTGATGATTTTTGCCCTGGTGCTCTATCACTGGGGAATTCTGATATAAGGACAGAGCATGAAAAGAAAAGAAGTCGAGATCAGAAACAAGCTTGGGCTGCACGCGCGCCCGGCGTCACTCGTGGTCAAGCTGGCCGGTAAGTTCGAATCGGAAATTCAGCTGATCAAGGAAGACACCGAAATCAATGCCAAAAGCATTCTCGGTGTCATGATGCTCGCTGCCGGGCCGGGTCAGAAAGTTACGATCACCGCCGATGGCAATGATGAAGTCGAAGCTGTCGATGCGATCGCCTCGCTCATCGACAGCGGGTTTGGTGAGGAAATGGCCTGAAATGCCCGAAAAAGCGCAGAAACAGTCGGTGGTTCTGACCGGTATCATCGGTTCGAGCGGCACCTGTCTTGCCCGCAGCTATGTGTTCCGCAAACGCATAGAAGTTAAACGCGAACCGGTTGCCGAAGACCAGATCGGTCACGAGCTCGAACGCCTCGAAGCGGCTATCCGTATGACAGCCGCCGATATCCATGAATTCAGGCGTCGGGCCGAAGAACGTCACGGCGAAAAATACGCCGCGATTTTCGATTCACACCTGCTGATGCTTGAAGACCCGCAGTTCAAGCCGCAGATTGTTGCCCGCCTGAAAAAGGAAAAGGTCAACGTCGAAAGCATCGTCAGAAATACCGTCGACCAGCTGCAAAGCATTTTCGGAGCCATCGAAGACCCATATCTGCGCGAACGTGCCATCGATATCAAGGATGTCGGCGACCGCCTGTTGCGTCATCTCATGGGCCTTGAAGGGCCAGCTGCAGAAATCGGCAACGAACCCTACGTTCTCGTCGCCCAGGAAGTTACCCCGAGCGAAATTCTCGATTTTGCCCGCGGCGAACTCATGGGTGTCTGCCTTGACACCGGCGGAGCCACCTCGCACGTGGCGATTCTTGCCGGCGCCCTCGGAATCCCGTCGGTCTTCGGACTGGCAAACCTTTCTCTTGTCGCGCGCACCGGCGATACGATTCTCATTGATACCCGCCGCGAATGCCGGGTTCTTCTCAACCCCGAAGAGGCCGAAATCAAGGCATTAAAAGCCAGTCTGAAACAGAAAAGCGCGGTGGCGACCCTTTCTGATACGACAGCTGACGGTTTCAGAGTGCATATCGGCGCCAATGTGGCGCGAACCGAAGAACTTGCCCTTCTGAAGAAGCACGATATCAAGCGTATCGGCCTTTTCAGAAGTGAATTCGTCTTCATGGAAAGCATGGACCTGCCTTCCGAAAAATTTCAGTGCGATGTTTACAGCAAAGTGGTGAAGGCCGCCCCCGAAATGGCGGTGTTGCGCAGTATCGACATCGGCTCAGACAAACCGCTGCGCTATGTGCCGCTGGCTCGCGAAGAAAACCCGGCCATGGGCTTCAGGTCAGTCAGATTTTCACTGGCCCGCCCCGATATTCTCGTTCCGCAACTGCGCGCAATGATCAAAGCAGCGCAGCACGGCAACTGCCGCATAATTTTTCCGATGGTTTCGGTGCCGGCCGAACTGGCCGCCATCGCCGAAATCTATAAAAAAGTCGTCGACGAACTCAAACCCGAAAAAGTGCCCGAATGGGGCATAATGCTCGAAGTGCCATCAGCAGTTTTCATGCTCGATGAAATCAGTCGTTATACCCGCTACATCAGCCTTGGTACCAACGATCTGCTGCAGTTTTTCTATGCCATCGACCGTACCAACGAAAAGCTCGCCGGCCTCGCCGACCACATGTGCCCGGCGTTTCTGCGTTTTCTCAACACCTGCGTCAAAGATGCCCAGAAACTTGGTATCAAAGTCGGCGTCTGCGGCGAAATGGCCGCCGATCCGGCCGGCTTTCTTGCCCTGCTGGCCATGGGCGTCGAAGAATTCAGCATGCGACCCGCCGCCGTCGAGGCCATCAAAGCCATTCTGCCCCGTGTCAAGCGCGGCGACCTGATCGCCCAGATCGACACTCTGCTGCAGCAGGGCACCGTTGCCCAGACCCTCAAAACCCTCATCGCCTGAAGCTCACTCCCGTCATGCCCGCGCCGGCGGGCATTCTCGTCATGCCCGCGCAGGCGGGCATCTGGACTGCTTCAGATAAATGACAAGAATTTTTTATGTTCAGGCCCTTTTCAATGCGGCGGCAAAGAAGCCCTGAAACAGCGGGTGCGGGCGCATCGGCCGCGATTTGAATTCGGGGTGGAACTGGCAGGCGATATAGAACGGGTGGTCTTTGATCTCGACGATTTCGACTACCTGCTCGTCGGGGCTGGTGCCGCTGACGACAAGACCCTTGCGGGCAATGCGGGCTTTGTATTCACTGTTGACGGCGTAGCGGTGGCGATGCCGCTCATAAATCAGGGTCGAGCCATAGAGCTTGGCAGCCAGGGTGTGCTCAGCAATGCGGCAGGGCAGGGCGCCCAGGCGCATGCCGGCGCCGGTGGCGATATTGCCGGGCTGGCCGCCGGTGCCGAGCATCGTGATGACCGGGCTGACAGCGTTGAATTCTGATGAACCGGCATCAGCGATGCCGGCGACATTGCGGGCGAACTCGATGACAGCACACTGCATGCCGAGACAGAGACCGAAAAACGGCATTTTCTTTTCGCGGCAGTATCTGATCGCTTCGATTTTGCCTTCGATACCGCGTTCGCCAAAACCACCCGGAACGATAACCCCATGCAGATCCTTGAGCAGAGCTTCGGCGCCGTCTTTTTCGATCTGCTCGGAAGATACCCAGACAAGATCGAGGGCGGCGTCGAAATGTGCCGCCGCATGCTGCAGCGACTCGATAACGCTCAGATAGGCGTCGGCAAGCTTCATATATTTGCCGACCAGACCGATACGAACTTTTTCAGCCTGCGGGTTTTTGACTTTTCTGATCAGCTCTCTGATCTGGTCAAGATTTGGCTCAGCGGCGCCGATTTTGAAGCGTTTCAGAACCAGTTCTGAGAAGTTTTGTTTTTCCATTTCCAGCGGAACTTCATAGAGACAGTCGACGTCTTTGGCTTCGAGAACATTGTCGGCGTCGATATCGCAGAACAGCGAGATCTTGGCCCTTACTTCGCGCGTCAGCGAGCGACCGGTGCGGCAGACGATCAGATCGGGTGCCAGACCTATGGCGCGCATTTCCTTGACCGAATGCTGTGTCGGCTTCGACTTCATTTCGCCGATGGCTTTTGAATATGGAATATAAGTAACGTGAATATAGCAGACATTGTCGCGACCCACGTCGCTGCGCATCTGCCTGATGGCTTCGAGATAGGGCTGGCTTTCGATATCGCCGACGGTGCCGCCGACTTCGACGATGGTGACGTCGGCGTCGTTGATGGTAGCGGCTCTGATGATGCTTTCCTTGATGCAGTTGGTGATGTGCGGAATCACCTGCACGGTGGCGCCGAGGTAATCGCCGCGCCGTTCCTTGGCGATGACCGTCGAATAAACCTGCCCGGTGGTGATGCTGTTGCTGCGGCTCAGGTTGATGTCGATGAAGCGTTCGTAGTGGCCGAGATCGAGATCGGTTTCGGCGCCGTCTTCGGTGACGAAAACCTCACCATGCTGGTGCGGGCTCATCGTGCCCGGGTCGACGTTGAGGTATGGGTCGCATTTCATGATGGTGACGTTGAGGCCCCGCGCTTTCAGCAGCATACCGAGCGAAGCGGCGGTAATGCCCTTGCCAAGCGAAGAAAGAACACCACCGGTAATAAATACGTAATGCGACATTTTCATTCTCCTGAATTCGGCAGATTTTATAAAACTCTATCTCAGGCCGCCAGCAAAGCTTCGACCTG
>JAKQKW010000070.1 GCA_029560455.1 Candidatus Rifleibacteriota bacterium | reverse complement strand
CTGAGGGGATGAGAACCGGGTAAGAAGTGCCGTCGATAACGATCTCAGCATTTTTAACCGAGAATTCCATGTAGTTATAGGAACCCTGCGCCAGTTCCTGCTCGGCAAGGATTTCAGAAAGAGTTGCGGCGGAAAGCAGGGGAACTTTGCGGGCAGGCACAGAAATATTGGTTTTCTTGCCACTTACAGACTTGACCATCATCTTTTCAAAGGTTATAAGTATATTGTCTGTCACGTCGGCAGACATCAGCGAAATGCGCAGGCGGGAGGCCGCCTTCCTGATTCCTTCCTTGAAGTTGTGGCCAACCTTGTGTGAACACTTGGCGAAAGTATACTTGCGTTCTGCCGGTTTAGTGTAAGAGCTGGCCATGACCATGGGTTTCACTGAACTCAAAGCCTGCGCCGTCTGCTGAGAGTTAGCAATAGAAGTATCGCCCACAGGGTTTTTCGATCCGGACATGAAGAAACAGCCGGTAAGCAGGGGCATTAGCAGACCTATGGTTAAGGCCAGTATGATTTTCCGGTTCATAAAATTCCTCCTGTCAGGTCAAAAAAAAATAAAACGGCGCTACAGTAAAGGCAAGCAAATTTTGTACCCGACTTTTCATATATATGGCGAAAAGCTTGTGAAATCAGGCGAAATAGCTGGGCAACCGAGAGCAGAAGCACTCAAAAAAAGCCACGGCCGCCAAAACTGTTTAGGGAAATTTTCCTTGCTAGTATTTTTTCTACTAGGGATTTTTTACCCTACTATTCTCTGTGGGGTGCAGCAATTTCCGGCTTCGGTCACAATGACCATAAATCCACTCACCGCCAGCTTCACTTTCTCACAACCTGAAATTACCGGCCGAAAATACGTTGTGCCGGATCTGGCGTTTTTCAACGCATCCGGTAGCATACAGACATATAGGCCGGCATCGGCACCGATTAATTTTCCGGCATGGCAGTCAAACTACCCTGCCGCGAACTGGCAAAGTATGCTGACGACCAGACCCTACACCGACGGAACCTTTTACGAAAACTGCGTCAACGCGGCCCAGGTGCCCGTAAACTACGCTTTCGCCGGCCTTCGGGAAAAATTCCTGATAACAACAATGAATTTATCTGCAACCAGAGAAATTTTTATTTCCGTCTTCAACGAAGACAATGAGGTTTTTCAAGCCATACCGGTATCAAAAACAAAGGTGAGCACAACCACAAACGCCCCAAAATCTCACTCAATGGTCGTCAATACAAACAGAGCGATTGTTTTCTGGCTTAGTCTCGGCAACATTTTAAGATATGCCTCCTCAGTCGACTGTCAAACATGGATTGATCATGGGGAAATAGTTGGAAGTTCTATAAATACAAACTTTGGACCTGCCGGAGCATTGTTAAAAAATGGAAACAACGAATACATATCAGTTGCATATCCATCAACAACAGCTGGAACCATAAGAATTTTAACCTGCCAGGACGCGGAGCTTCCAAATTTTCACACTACCGACATTTCAGGACTGGGCAATATTTCAGGTGCAGCGGTCTCAATCTTTCAGAACCCCAGAACAGAAGAGGTTTTCATCGCCTGGCTGGACAACACCCAGATAAAGTACAAAAAAGGAACATTCGACCCCGCATCGACACCCCGCTTTACATTTGAGGCTGCAATCAACGCTCTCGATGCCGGTCAGTCATTCACAAACCTTGGTTTAAGCGGATTTGGCGGCCAGAATTTTGATCAAAGTCTTGTTGTCTCTATTGCAGGCGGAATGAAGCACTATCACCCACTCAACAGCAACACCAGCGGAATTTTTCCCCCGGCTGTTGCTGCCGGCTTTGCCAGCCAATTTTCTTACGAGAAGGACAACGATCTTTACGCCGGGCAGGTAATAATTTCCGGGTTTAAAAACTTTGAATTTTTCAGTCGCAAGTTAAGCTTCCCTGATGAATGTTACTGGGCTTCTGACACCAGAGTGCTGCACCTTGAAGGGCCGCCTTTCAGAGGGTCAGAAATCGGCATCAGAGTTGATTTTGCTGAAGTAAGGCCGGCAAGTTCAACTGCGGCAGCCGTAAATTCGGGCCTGGTTGCGGACGGTCTGAGATCTCTGACCAGCGGCTATCGCTTTATCAGAGAAAATTCCAACAGGTTCAGAATAAGGTTCGACAAGGATATGCGGGTTGCGAGTTATGCCCAGATAATTGGCACCAACACCCCGATAAGACTGCTTGACGCGGCAAACAACCCGGTCAACATCGTTTACGATGGCGGCACAAGTAATGAGATATATTTTAAACCTGCTGCCAATCTTGATTTTAATACCACATACACCATAACGATTGCCAGTGATGTTATCGATGCCAATGGATCGCAGATTTATGAAGACCGGCAAATAAGCTTTGTCACGCAAAACACCTCAAGCCAGGTGGCCGCAGATGAGGTCGCCAGTATTTCTCTCTTCACCAGCCCGGCCTATGACGCTGCCAGCCAGTTAAACAGCGGCAATGAGATCAACGCCAGCGCCACCATCTACATTTCGGTAGAAACGGCTGTCGACCCGGCCTTCAATACGGTCGACACAACCACCGTAAGTGTATACCTGAACGGCTCTGGCACGCCCCAGGGCACAGCAACACTGACAGAAACCGCTGCAAACTCAAAAATATTTCGCGGCAGCTACACGGTTTCGACACCAACCGGTGGCAATCACGTTTTTCGTTTTCAGACGATTAAAAGCGACGTTTATCTCGACCTGAGTTGCGGCTTTCCGACCATCAGTTCTGTTTCACCGGCCGGATCAGCGATTGGAACCTTGATAAACACTCAGCCTCAGATAGTTTTTTCTGAAAACATCATGAGCAGTACGGTCAACGCAAATAATATAAAACTGACAAGATCAGGGACCCTGGCCGGCTACAGCGTCAGTGGGTCTGGCAACAGCATCACCATCGACCCCGACGACACACTCGAGGGTCTGTTGCGCACTGAGACACAATATCAGATCGAGGCGGGCTACGGCATTACCGACATGGTGGGGAACCCTTTCGTCAACGTGCCGGCAACCTTTACCAGCACTTTTACGACTCAGGCATCACAGACTCAGCCAATTTCGGTCAACAAGGTAATACTTTACTCAGATGCCGGCTTAAGCAACGAGTTATCAGCAGACGCCGATTATTATGGCACCGGTACCGTTTATATCAAAATTGAGGCCACAGACGGGCAATCGCTTACCCGTGACAGCACAACTGCCTCAGTCTCAACCGGGCAAAATGTGATTCTTACCGAAACTGCATCCAGCACCGGAGTTTTTGTCGGGCAAACCAGCTTTTCAGGGCTCACACACAATTTTCAGCTGAAAATAGCTTCAACTATAACCCCATCGGCCAGCGCCGCACTGCTGATAACCTGGCCGGGCCTGACTCCGATCACACCCGCATCCGGCGCAGTAAATGTGCCGTTGAACTCGGCACTACGCATCCAGGCTGATGAGGCACTGAACAGCGCACTGGTTAACACCGGAAACATCATTACCAGACAGAATGGCAGCATTATCAGTATCAATGTCAGCTACAACAGTGTTCTCAGAGAAATCAGCGTCGTGCCGACCGCGTTGCTCGAAAGCGAGAAGACATACACTGTCGAAGTATTCAATCAGGCAGATCTCTTTGGAAATCCGCAAAGATCACCACTGGTTTACTCTTTCACCACAGAAGATAAGACACCACCCACCCTCGCCTCTTTCTACCCGGCAAATGCTGCAGTCGGTGTTACCATAGACCAGCAGCCATATTTTGTTTTTTCAGAAAACATACTCGCAGCTTCGGTCAATACGACCTCGCTCAAGCTGACCCGCAACGGCGATCCTGCCAGTTACACGCTTGTGGTCAGCGGCAACCGCATCAGCATCGACCCTGACGATTCCCCGGACGGATGGCTGAAAACCGCAACCACCTACAACATCGAACTCAACAACGGCATAAAAGATCTGGCCGGAAACGGTCTGGCCAACGTGCCGGAACCTTTCCAGATGAGCTTTTCAACCCAGCCGGCCCTGACCCTTCCCACCGATCTGGGCAACATAAGCCTTTACAAAGACCCGCTGCTGATTACCAGCTGGGGCGCAGCAGAAAAAATACCCGCCTCGGCAACCGTTCACATAAAGATAAACGGCACCGACGGAGCGACTCAGACACGTGACCTTGCGTCTGTCACCCTGCAAACAGGCTGGGGAAACAGTTATGAATTCGCCATTCGAGAATCGGCTTCGAATTCAAGCGGCATATATATAGGCAGCTTTTCATTCAATGCAATTCCGCTCTATGGTGTTCCAGCACCCTTGCCGACAGCCAGCAGCGGCAGCCTCATTTTTCTGGCAACTCAGAAGCCTTCGATAACAGCGAACCTGTCTGTAGCTTTTCCTGAACTTTACGGCGACCAGACAACTGTCACCACAATCTCAGGAACGGCAACCGCTTCTGGCGCCAGCAATGTCCGCGTCGATTCAGCCATCAGCCTTACCTTCTCCGAGCCCCTTGGCAGCGCCGGCAATGATACAGCATTGAATGTCAGTTCCGGTGGCTTGCCGGTTTCAGTTTCAAGAAGCCTGTCACCTGACCGTAAACGTATTACACTGACTCCTTCATCGCCGCTGCCATTCAATTCAGAGTTTCTGATTTCGGCAATTTATTCTGACTCAGGGCTCAGGTCGACAGTCGGAAACCCTTTGTTCAGACCATTCGATTTCAAGTTCACGACTCAGGCGGCCCAGACCCAGCCTACAGCCATAAGCAGCATAAATCTGTATCCAACCGCTGCTATGTCGCCATTGAGCGCCTACACCGCCGGTCAGGATTTCAATGCCACCGGAACCCTTTACATTGAAGCAATCGGGCAGGATGCTGCCGCAAATACCGTTGACACAACTTCAGTAAACATTTCGACCGGCAATACGGTCATTCTCACAGAAACAACTGCCAATTCCGGCATTTTTAAAGGCTCACTGGCATACGGCAACCTTTCTGACGGTTTTTTAATGAAAGTAACCTCTGCTGTTTCACCGGCAGCAAGCCAGAGCCTGACGCTGTCATTTCCAAAGCTGAGCCCTTCTTTGCCTGCTTCGGGAGCAGTCGGTGTTTCATTTGCTACCCCGATAAGAGTTAAGGCAAGCGAAGACCTCAACAGCACAACTGTAAACAGCACCAATGTCAGACTTACATACAATGGAAGCGGGGTTGCGGGCACTGTAACCTACCTGGCCGCCCAGCGCCTGATCGAGTTTGCGCCGGCTCAGAGTCTTGAATTCAGTAAAACTTACGTTCTGCACATCGACGATATAAGAGACATTGCAGGCAATTCAATACAAACACCCTTCGTAATGAGCTTTACGACACAGTCAACTTCGGTGCCGCCGACCGGCATCAATACCATCAAAACCTTTTCAGACAGCGCCTATCAGAACCAGCTGACAGATGGCTCTCTTATCGCCCCTTCAGCAGACATATTCATCGAGATTACCGCCGCTGATCTTTCAGCCACAACAGTTGACACTACAGGGGTAACACTGGCCACCGATATTTCAGCCAATTCTCGAACGGTAACACTGCTGGAAACCGCCGTTAATTCAGGCGTTTTTCAGGGCATGATCACGGTTTTTGCCGACGAAGATGCCACCCTGACCTTTTATTCAAATACCACACCGGCAGTCAAAACTACTCTGAAAACGCTCAAAACACCGAAATTTTCCAGTCTGACGCCAGCGTCAGGCACTGCCAATCTTTTTCTTGACAGTGTTTTCTCGATCGAAGGCAGCAAAGCATTCGATGCGGCAACGATAAACAAGAGCAACATCATTCTTGCCGGCAATTCGGGCCCGGCGTCATTTTCAATAACACAACCGGCCGCCAACAAGCTTTCGCTCAAAACTTCTCTCAAACCCTCAGAAAAACTGTTTCTCAGACTTTCTACGGCGATCAAAGACACAGACGGACTTGCATACCCTGAACTCATCGCCAGTTATTCAACCCTCACCCCCACGATCAAAGAGCTCAGGCTGTTTGCCGACTCTGCCCTGACGCAGCCACTGGCAAACCTGGCCGAAGTTGAAGCGGGAAAAACAATTTACGTCAGCATCATAGCTTCAAACGCTTATTTGAGCGAGCCGGAAACAGCAAGCGCAACCTGGTCAGACGAAACGGCAACTTTCTCTCTGACGCTGTCAGAAGCGTCGCCCGGCGAATTCAACGGCTCATTTCAGGTGCCTGAATCACCGGAAAAGCTTCTGACAATTGCCCCTGAGTCACGACCGGACCTGGCAAAATTTCTCAGAATAATGCGCGGTTTCACCCTTGAGTCTTTCTCGCCCGCGAGCGGAGCGGTCAACGTGCCGGCTGATGTCTGGCCCAGCTGGAATTTCACCCGGCCGGTTGAACCCGCAGATCTTTCGGCAGCCAACTTCAGTCTGATAAGAATCAGCGATAATACGACTGTTCCGGTAACTATTCGCCGCAGTCTCAGCGGCCTGCAGGTCAGACTTGAGCCAGCCGGCGTACTGCCCCTGCTGACCGTGTTTGAGATGCGTGTGAACGGATCGGTACGTGACACATCAGGCAACGCTCTCGGAACATCCATGGCAACCCGGTTTTCGACCCAACCACCGCCGCCGCCGCCAACCGAGATTGTCAGTCTGCGCAATTATGAAAGTTCTGCATACGCGACCACGACTCTGGCAGTAGCTAACAATGACAGCCTCTATCTTGAAATGGTTGCCAAAGATACATCTTTCTCGACTTACGAAACTGCCCGCGCCAGAATTGAATCTTCTGACAGCAGTATCGACGGCCAGGAACTGACTCTTGTCGAAATCGCGCCGCCTTCAGGCATTTACCGACTGGCTCTTCCGATTAATCTGCCACCGGGCACAACGATCAAGATCCAATCTCAGGCCAGCCCTGGCATGGTTCTCAATCTGACCGCATATCTGCGCACCCGGCTTCTTGGCATTTCTCCGGCATCAGGCAGCACCGGAGTCTATCTTGATCAGCCATTCACTTTGAGCTTCAGCGAAAGCATCGACGGTAACACTCTGAAGAACGGTCTTCAGGTCCTGGCTTCAGGGAGTCAGTTGCTGCCGCTGACCTATTCTTCTTCTGATAATGGCAGAGCCATAACTTTTATACCACAGACAGCTTTTTTAACAGGTGCCAGTCACCAGATCAGCCTCAACACAGATCTGCGCGACACCAATGGGCTTTTTCTGCTCCCCGAAACGGCCTTATTCATTACCAGAAGCGAAGCCACTGCAAGCTTTGAGCTGTTTACCGGTCTGGCGCCTCTTGCCGGTCAAAAGGTTTCACAGACCGGCGAAGCAGTCAGGGGCGGAATCAGCATTCTCGCCAGTACCACCGAGATGTTTGCAAATGCTTCTGATACACGAATTTTCAGGTTCTCTGATGGCAGCCAGGTTCTCGATGTCACTCTTCAGGAAACTTCGCCCGGCAGCTTTGCAGGCAACTCGGACCTGGCAGTCTTTTCGGCACCATCATTGCAGGGCAGCCTTCTTTTTGCAGCCAACCCGGCAGTCAATTTTGCGCTTGCATCATCGCCTGAAATCATCACAATTACGCCGGCTTCCGGCAGCAGCGGCATTGCCGAAGTTATACAACCAGCAGCAGCATTTTCACGCAAAATGGCCTACCGCAGCGGCGACGGAGCACTGCACTTCGAAAGTGCAGGCGGTGTAATCGACACAGTTCAGTCTGGCCCGGCAACTGACGCAACGGTTTTAGGCTGGCGGTTGACCGCCCCTCTGCCGGTTGAAGCCAGTTGCACTTTAAAACTCAGCAATCTGACCGACTATCTTGGACAACCGCTGCCTGCCTATCAGCATGTTTTCTCGACCGGTGGCCGCCAGGGCATCAACCTTTACAGCGAAAGCAGCTTTGCTCAGCTGATTACTTCTGAAACCATCAATCTGCCGATGATTTTCTGCGAAATCGCCGCCTCGGGCACTCTCAATCTGACCGGCCGCAGTTTCTTTCTCGAAGCGAAACGCGGCACCAGAGCAACCGAGACGCTCATGCTCCCGGTTGTGCCAGCCTCGACAACCAGCGGCCTTTATCGTTGCAGTCTTGCCATCACAGATAGCCGCGCAGTACCAGAGCACAGCCTGCAGCTGTTTCCCGGTGAGTGGCTTGAAATAACATCTTCGATATTAACCTCCGACAGAAAGCTGTTGTATTACCGCAGTTCCGGCAGCACTGCGCCAGCCCAGATCAACGAACTGAGATTTTTTGCTGATCGATCGTATGCCCGCAGAATCTACGACAGGCTCGAAAGTCCGGCTCTTTTTATCGAAATCGATGCAGAAGACCAGAACTGGTTCACCATCGACCAAACCTCTGTAAAAATCACTTCTGACGCCGACCCGGTCGGGTTCAACCTCGTCCTCACCGAAACTGCGGCCCATTCGAACCTTTTCAGAGGCTCGATAAGAGTTAACAGTCTGCGCAGCGATCCGGCGGCCGGCAATCTGAAAGTTGCGCCCGGACAGCGGATTCAGGTTGTTTCACTTGCAGACGACTCGGTTCAGGGCACCATAAGGTATGTTCCAGAAAACAGCATCAAAAACATCGCAGTTTACCCGAACCCGGCGCGCGGCGACACAATCACTTTCAGATTTTATCTGAATTTTGCCAGCGACGTACACCTCGAAATTTACGACACCGCCGGCGACAAGATCAAAGGCTTCTTTATCAGGGCAAGAGAAGGCGACAACGATTTTCGCTGGCGACTGCCTTCGTATCTGGCCAACGGGGTCTACTTTTACCGAATGGAAATCGATAAAGACCCGCAGACGCCGGCCGGCAAACGCAAAGGACGCGGCAAGTTTGCGGTTTTGCGATGATTCTGCTATTATCTTTTCAGACAATTCAACATTTAAGGAGACCGATATGAAGGGTGGATTCAATATGCAGGGCCTGATGCGCCAGGCTCAGAAAATGCAGGAAAAGATCCAGAAAGCTCAGGACGAGCTCAAGGACAAGACCATCGAAGCAACCGTCGGTGGCGGCATTATCAAAGTCGTTTTCAATGGCGCCCAGGAAATGGTTAAAATTGAGATCAACAAAGAAGCCGTCGACCCCGACGACGTCGAAACCCTTCAGGATCTGGTGCTTTCGGCCGTAAATGCCGGCCTCACCAAATCAAAAGAAATGGTCCAGAATGAAATGGGCGAGATTACCGGCGGCATGAATATTCCGGGAATGTTCTGATACTTTCAGTTAATAACAGAGGGCTGTTGCATAGCGATATGAAACAGCCCTTTTTTCATGCCTCTGAATCATATCAACCCGGTAGATTTTTACCGGGCATCAGGAGCTGTAGTCAGAAGGACAACAGCTGTATCACTTAACCTTGTTGATGAAGCAGCTGCCGAAGGTTTCGGTCTGACGGTAGCCGCGCAGGCCACGGGCGCCCTGCCTGACCCGCCCGATTTCGAGCTTGAGGTCATCGCGTAATTTTGCCAGATCATTTTCGACTCTGGCATCAGACTCAACCAGAGCACGCAGAGCATCTTTGACCGCATCACAATCGCTGCCCAGTTCCGGGAGGAGGATTGAAACCGCAAGAACTGCCTCTGTCAGGTTGCTGCACGGAAAACCATGCCCCTGGAAATTCTGGTTCAGCGTGGCAATAAGATCAGCGCCGAGCACATCGAGGTCTTCAACAACAAGGTTGCGCTGTTCAATCAGATTGCGAAACCCCTCGATGCCGGAAACCTGAAAATTAAAGGCATTGTTGGCATCTGAGAGGGCCAGATAGGCCTGAGCGATGGCTTTCAATTTTTCGCTGATCTGCATGGCCATTTTATGGTTGTTTCTTTTCGGCGGTCGGAATCTTGCCAAGAATTTTATCGAGTTCGTCAAACAGAGACTGGGAGAAAAGAATAGTTTCTTTATGCTCTGCAAACACGGCGTTGCCGCCGCGATCGACGCCGCGGAAGGTTTCGATGATCGAGACACCGGTCCAGCCGAGTTTCTTTACCGCGATCAGGAACTCGATCGGCCAGAAAAAGCCTTTGAAGCTATTCGGACTACGCGGCATGGTCTTGTCGCCGATCATCAGGAAAATCGGAAAATCCTTTTCCTCGTAGGCTCCATAGAACCAGTTGGCGTGATCCCAGGCAAGGAAAGAGTCTTTGCGATTGATAGAGAACGAGCGTTTGGCTCTTTCGGTAAAATTCATATTGCCGACAATAATGTCGCCGCCATCGGTTGTGGCAAGTTTCTGCTCGATCGTATTAATTGTAAATGGAATGCCACGCTTCTCGAAGGCGATGGTTTCGAGCTTGAAGATAGCGTTGAATTTATCGATGACCAGCGGCTGACTCTTGAAGCCAAGAGCCATTTTTATCTGACCCTCGAGCCTTTCGTAGTCATCCTGCAGGGCCTGACAAAGCATCTGCAGGCTTTCGACCTTTTCGGTATCGGGCCTGACTTTGGTAGTTTCAAGCTTCAGACGCTGGCGGGTTTCGACCAGCTCAGCGCGCTGTCTCTTGAGAAGAGCCTGTTCTTCACTGAGCGTACGCTTCTTGAACCCGCGGCGAGCAATCTGAACACCGCGGATTTCTCCGGCAATAGAGCTCATGCCGAGACCGGCACGCCCCTGCTTGGTGACTTCAAGCAATCTTTCAAGCTCACCTTGCACCATTTCAGCTGTCGGATAGCGCTGTTGCGGGTCACGCGTGAGCAGCTTCAGAACTATCTGTTCAAGTTTCTGCGGAATCGCCGGATTCAGCTGACGCGGCGGCGGGAAATTCCATTTTGTCTGTTCGATAAATACCTGCATCGCCCGCTTGCCTTTGAATGGCAGATGCCCGGTAAGCTTTTCGTACATCACGACGCCGTATGAGAACAGGTCTGAAAGGTGATCGACCGGCTTGTTGGTCAGCTGTTCGGGGCTGGCATAAGCAACGGTGAACATGCCGTCGGCGCTCATGTTCAGATCATCATCGCGACTGGTGAACTTGGCGATACCGAAGTCGATAAGACATGGCTGGTATTCGCTGCCGCGCAGAATAATATTGTGCGGCTTGATGTCGCGGTGTACCAGACCCTTTTTGTGAACGTAGTTGAGGGCATCCATGCAGCCGATGAAAACCGTGAGGTATTCTTCCATGGAGGGGAGGGTCTGCTTGACGCCAATGGTAGTCATCGAATTCCCGAGCGGAAAACTGTCGAGTGAAAGCCCCTTGACGTAATCCATGATCAGGTAGTGAAACTCGTTCTGGCAGCCCTGGTCGACGAATTTGACAATATTGGGGTGGTTGAGATTTTTAAGAATATCCCCTTCCTGTTTGAACTGGACCAGGACCTGGGGGATTTTGGCAACTTCGGGGTCAAGAAGTTTAATGGCCACCATCTTGTCGGTATCAAGCTGGAAGCCAATATAAACGGAACCCATACCACCACAGCCGATAAGATCAAGCAGGTGGTAATTCGTTAATTCTGGAGGATTAACGATGGGCATAGAGACCTTTCAGTTATGGATTTATTTGCCCTGAGAAGCGAGGAAATCAATACGCTCCTGTGCGTTTTTGGCAATCTTCGAATTGGGCTTGATTCTGATGACTTCGCTCCAGGACTTTTTGGCTTCGGCCATCATCTGCTTTTTAAAATAGCTGTTGGCGAGATAGTAGTGCTGATTTTCGTTGTCAGGCTTGATCGACAGGGCACGTTTATAGGTGGCAATGGCCTTGTCGATGTCGTTATTGCTGTAATACATGAACGCAAGCCAGTCGAGCAGGTCAACATTGTTCGGGTCACCTTCAAGAAGCTTTTCAACTTCGTTGATACCTTCGCCGGTGCCGGCGGTGTATTTGGTCAGCAATTCGGCTTCTTCGGCCTTCATGTTGTTCTGCAGGTCGTCACCCGAAAGAACCTGCTTGAACCTCTTGTGAGTGAGGTCTTTCTTTTCTTCTTCTGGTTGAGACTTTTTGGGCGGCTCCACCGGCTTTTCTTTGCCGCTGAGCACAAAAACAATTATTGCTATCAATACTACGATGGCGATACCGATTAAGAGTAGCGTTCCGTCCATTTGAAAGTTGACCTCCAGATTTCACTAACTATATATACTTTAAAATCAGAATAATTACCACAGTTTTCTACACCGAACCCGCGTTTCCATAACTCAACAGCAATTTGGCAAGCCGGGCGAACGAAAACAGACCCGGAAATGCCACCGGCAATTCTTCTATCTGCGCGACCACGACAGTAGAATTGTCTTTACCCCCAGCCCGATTGGCAGCTTCGATAAGTTTCTTTGCCGCCCGCGCCGGCGCGGTATTCTGCAACAGCTCTTCGATCTGGAAATCTTCGACCATTCCGCTCAGGCCATCTGAGCACAACAATAATACGTCTGAAGATTGAAGTTCTGTTTCAAAAATGTCAGGCACAACAAACTGCCTGGTACCCATAACCCGGCTGAGAATATGTCTGGTTGGGTGAACCCGCGCTGCTTCAGGGGTAAGTTTGCCCATTCTGACCTGTTCGCCGACCAGGGAATGATCGTTCGTCAGCTGTTCGAGCTTTCCGCCGCGCAATCGATAAAGCCTCGAGTCACCGATATGGCCGATAATAGCACGGGAGCCTTTTATCACCACCATGGTCATTGTGGTGCCCATACCCTTGGTATCGGGGTTTTCCTGGGCATGGTTCCAGACGGTGGCGTTGACCGTGGCGAACATCTCTTCGATCAGCTGCGGTGCAAAATTTTCGAAGCTGTTGTTTTCGAACCATTCAGCAATACCTCTGACCGCAAGGCCTGAAGCTACTTCGCCAGCGTTCTGGCCACCCATGCCATCAGCGACCGCAAGCAGGCATGCGCCTTTCCTGATGGCCAGGCTGCTCCAGGGTGGGATAACCAGGCATGAATCTTCGTTATTATGCCTGACCATACCGGTATGCGTTAAGCTCGATATTAACAAGGGCTCTCTACTTACCTCTAAATTTGAGAACAAGCCGAAAATATATTTCAATACAAAAGATTGTCAAGCGCAATAATAAACAGGCGAAAAAAAAGACCCGGCAGAACCGGGTCATTTTTCAAAGAAAAAATAGATTATTTTTTCTTTTTAGCAACGGTGCCGTTTACCAGATCTTTCAGTTCTTTGCCGGGGATGAACTTGGCAACTTTTTTGGCTGCGATCTTGATGGGCTTTTTGGTCTGGGGATTGACACCCTTGCGAGCTTCGCGCTTAACGGTAGCAAATGAACCAAAGCCGATGAGCTGTACTTTGTCGCCCTTTTTCAGGCCGGCCTTTACGGCGTCAACAAATGCTTCGAGTACTGACTGGGCGTTGGCGTTGGTTACGTCTGCTTTTTTGGCGATAGCTTTTACGAGTTCTGATTTATTCACGGAAACCCTCCTGGTAAATTTGGTCAAAGGTGATTATACATATAACTCCAAAGATGCACAAGTGGGTCAACTACTAAAATTCATATTTTGCGAAACCGACCTGCATTCTTCCCAAAAACTTCTCGGTGTTGATGCTGGTTTCCGGCTATTTTTTCCGCGAAAAAATTTTTTACTTTTTCTTTCAGGCCGGCAGTCGGAATTGCCGGCCCGGTCATTTTTTTCAATGTGAATCGATGCTCAGCCCCATCGCCTTAAGCTCGCTCACCAGCGATTCTGCCATGCGTTCAGCAAGGGCGTCAATCTGCTGCCGTGAAAGATGGTTGATTTTATAATAATTCTGAATGCAACTGTCTTTTTCGAGCCTGTCGAGAAAACCATGAATATCTATCGCCCTGGCGATATCGGATGAATTCATCTGCCACGTCTCCTGCTTTTTTATCAGGGCCTTTTATAGCACAATTGCAACGGTATGCGCAAAGCCTCTAAAATAGCGAAGTAAAGCAGAAAACAGGAAATCGTGGTCGGCAACTCTGCGTGGCTGTAAGGCGAAAAAATTTCAACGATCAAAAATAATGAGCTGCATCATTTTCAGCTGAATGACATCGCAGAGTGAAAAGCCGGCAGCAAACCCCAGTTCTTTGATTTTTTCGAGCGGCATGCGGTGATCGAGCGGCGGGCCTACCGGCTGTTCAACACAGGGCCACTCAAGAATAGCAAGTCGTTTTGCCGTGACCCTGAAGGCTTCGCACAGAGCTTTTTCGGCATCATCGGTTTCATGCAGCACATGCCCCATGAACACCAGGTCGCAGCTTTTATCGGCAAAAGGCAGCTGTTCGGCGGGTGCTTCGACAAACTCGGCATCAGGCACAAGACCGCGGGCAACCTGCAGGAATTCGGGGTTACAGTCGACCGCGCGAACATTGATACCCCGCTCTACGAGAGCTTCGGCAAAAACGCCGGTGCCGGTGCCGACATCTACGGCATTGGACACTTCGATACCGGCCAGACTGTATGCCATAACCCGCTCTATCTGCAAACGTTCGAGGCGTTCAGGATTACGAAGCTTTTCTATTAAACCATTGAACCTGCGTTCGTTCATTGCAGACTCAACTTTCTGATTTTGGTTCAGATGGGGATTCTGACTTTTTGGCGCCGTTTGCAGCCTTTTCTTCGGCGGCAGCGACCTGAGCGGCGACCCGCTTCATGGTTTCTTCGGCTTCCTGTTCGGCCTTGACCTGGCGTTCGCCCTCTTCTTCGGCGGCCATTTTCTGCACCAGCCATTCACCGCCGATAGCTCTGGCGATTTCGATTGAATGCAGATTGATGCGTTTGAAGCATTGCAGAAGGTCCATGTGCAGGGTCGAGGTTTCGATCGACTGCACCTTGTGCTGGAAAACGCGGCGCATGTGCGCGGTGCGCAGGCGCTTGATCAGCACTTCAAAAGTTCGCTCAGATTTGAGAACCCGCTCGGCCGTTTCCAGATTGTTGGTGGCGAAAGCGTTGATTATCAGCATGAAGTTTTCGTTAACGCGGTCGAACATGTTGAGCAGTTCGCGGAAACCTTCTTCTGAAAACCTGATTTCTTCGCGGGCCTTGGCTCTTGCAAACGGCACGATGATTTTGTGAATCAGGTCGCCCTGCCCTTCGAGGTCGTTGATGATCGCCATGTATTTCATCATCGTCGAGGTCTGATTTTCAGTCAGAGACTCTTCAGACAGGCTTGAGAGATATTTGGTGATTTCGTATTGAGCGGTATCGACCTTCTCTTCACGCACGCCGACCTCTTTTATGACTTCTTCACGGCCATAAGAGATCATTTCAGGAACTTTTTCCATCATGTATTCAACATGGCCGGCCATGCGCGAGATTTCGCGGGCAACATTGCCAAGCGCCAGTTCTGGCGACTTGAGAAGACTTTCTGAGAGATATTTGGTGTGAACTGAGCGACCGCTTTCTTCAACCTTTTCTTCTGGAATTATCAGGTGGGTCAACCAGACAATGCGGTCGTAGAATGGGAACATGACAATCATCTTGAGAATGGCTGAAACCATGTGAGCGTTAGCCACTTCGCGGGCAACCGAGGTTGAGAACGGCGCGGTAAGCCAGTGCACAAAAGTACTGAAGCTTAAACCTTCGTAAAGGAAAGGTAAGAAGACCACTGTTCCGATAAGGTTATAGAGAATATTCAGCAGTGCTGTCTTTTTAGCTGCTGGAGAAGCGCCAATGGCGGCGATCCAGCCGGTGATACAGGTTCCGGTGTGGGCGCCAAGAATCAGCGGAATCGAAGCGTGCAGAGTGATCAGGTTCTGGCTGGCGAAAACAACCACAAGGCCGATGGTAGCGCCGCTGCTCTGGATCAGGGCAGTAAACAGCATCGA
>JAKQKW010000268.1 GCA_029560455.1 Candidatus Rifleibacteriota bacterium | reverse complement strand
AATTCTCGTGTGCTGGTAGCGCCTTACGGCAGCGGCCTCGGGGAAATGCTGAAAATCCTCGCCGAAGAAAACAATTGGACGATTTTGACTGCACCAGACTACAGCGTTTTGCGCACCCGCAATTTCAGCTGGCTTGATGCGTTGCCGGCAAAAAGCGAAAAGCCTTTGATTATTCCAAGGCTTGAAGCGTTTTTTTTAAGACATTACAACGGCCTCGAACACATCAGAAAACTGATTTCGAAATTATTTCACAGTCGACAGCGCTGCATTATCGGCTGCAACAGCTGGCTCTGGAACTACCTCGATTCAGCCATGCACATACGCGAAAGTTTTAACCGGTGTTATTACCTGCAGAGCCTTTCGGCGCAAGACCTGCAGACGCTTTTCTGTTCGCTTGAATCGCGCAAGAGTTATCGTCCGACCGTGTTCAGACAGGCTGACAACGGCAGCTTCATTCTGCCCCCCGAAAAAACGGGAAAAGGCCGGCTCGATGCCGCCGCCATCAAAGCAGACAGCTCTGCTGACGCTTTTCCTTCTGCTTTTCTCAAAAAACTCGCGGTTGAATCGCGTGGAATCCCTCTGGTTGCGTGGTCAATCTGGCGTAACAGTCTGCGACTGGCTCCTGACGAAGATGTTGCCGAACTGGCGCGTGAAACTGCCGACAAAGATGCAGCAGCAACCGCAACCGCAAAGACCATCTGGGTAAAGGCTTTTGAAGATATCGAACTACCGGGCATTCCCGGCGACATAGGCCAGACCGGAGCATTTCTGCTGCTGTATCTGCTACAGCACGACGGGCTCAGCACCGATGCGATTTTCGACCTGCTCAGCCTCGGAAAAGACCGGCTTATCGGTCTTTTGAACCGGCTTCTTAAAGCCGGCATTGTTGTTAACGAGAACGAAGTCTGGCGCGTCAGCTGGCAGGGTTACCCGGCCATCAGACGCTTTCTGGCCGAGCAGGATCACCTGCAGGATGCAATGTAACCATGCCACCAGAAACCACTACACCCGAGCAGATTTTCAGAGATTTCGAGCAGATTCCATTTTTGTATATAATTTTTCTGATCGTCACCGCTGTGGTTTTGAGTGGTCTGATCAGAAAATTCATACCGGCTCTGGCCCGGCTGCTGCCGCCAAGATTCAGCTATTATCTGCTGCCGATGATACCCATTTTCAGGCTTCTGATAACTGGCATCACTCTGCTGCTGCTGGTTCCCACAATAGTCAAGCCGACCATGCAGAATTTCATCGCATTTTTCGGCGCGGTCGGCCTGGCACTCGGCTTTGCGTTCAAGGATTTTGCATCGAGCCTGATCGCTGGAATCATAGCCGTTTACGAGCAGC
>JAKQKW010000262.1 GCA_029560455.1 Candidatus Rifleibacteriota bacterium | reverse complement strand
CGGCAGCGGTGCGGGTTTTGAATTTTTTGCCGCAACCAGCTGCAGGCAATGATTTATGACCATCGGAAACCAGCCGTGTTTGAGGTCGCTGTTTTTCTGCATCTGCTCAAGCCAGGCTCCTGCTTCGGCAAATCTGGCGAGTTGACGCAGAACTTCGGCTTTTCTGATTGCGAGCTCGAAGAGTTTCTCTTTTTCGGGTTTTTCAGAAGTCATGGCACTTTCGAAAAACTTCAGGCTGTTTGTGAAAGCGGTTTTTTGTTGTTCAGAGTTTTCTTTTGCGGTCCAGGCGGCCTGCAGCCATGCCTGGGCGATGGTGCTGTCATCACGTTCCAGCTTTTGCAGCAGTGTTGCATATCTGATCGCAGGGTCGGCGTCTTTAACTGCCTGAAAATCGCCAGACCAGACAAATTGTTTTAGAGAGGCTGTTTCTGACGTGTTTGGCCGAAGATCGCCAAATACACCGCGGCAGAGCGGGCATTCGGTCAGAGGCCCAATTCGGCCATCGACCGGTCGGCCATCGATGCAGACCTGTGCTGAGGCACTGGCTGTAAGAAAAGCGGTGAATTCTATGCGGCAGACCGGGCACATTACCTGCTGCTGCAGTGAATCTGCCCGCAGCAGAGCGATACCGGTCACCAGAAATAGACTTAAGACGAAGGCGAGAAATGGTTTGTTCATGTATCTAATAATACAAGATTCACGCTTTCGCGTGAATGACAACTGACGATTTTCGTCCTTACTTTAAGATCAGAGACCGGGCAAAGATCGTGTGAATGATTGCTTTGGCAACATGCCGGCGTTTATACCCGGAGCGGCTACAGGCGGGTATCTATTCAGAGGGCTTGATTCCTGCGGCAGCAGCAGGCACCAGACAACAGTCTTTAATCTTTCAAAGGGTCAGATGGCTTCGGTTCCGTGGTTGAGAAGCTTCAGGTCTTCTTCGGCGAGGGCCTGATAAACTTTTACCTGTTCATCGAACTGGGCCTGGGTGACGTGGCCGCAGGTGGTAACCGCCTTTTCGAGGCGGGCGGGCAGGTAGAGGTCTGAGAATTTGAAGCCGAAGTTCATTTTTTGGCGTATCTTCAGGGCGTGAATCATGCGGGCCGCGTTATTTACGGCGGCCTCGTCGAAATGTTCCATGCCGAGCAATTTCAAACCCTCGCTGACAACGGCCGGCGTGTAGATATTGCGGGCGAACAGGCAGATGACCAGTGAGTTCAAAGCCATGCGCCAGACCGCTTCTTTATACATGTCTTTTGTCCAGTCGGTGTCGGTTTTGCTGCTGTTGATCTTTTTCTGGTCGATCGAGTAGCCAGCGCTGTCAAGGTGCGAATGGCGAACACCGGTACCGTAGCCGAGAAATGAGTGCAGACCGGTCATGTAGCCAGGCGCCTCATTTTTACCGAATGCGATCGCAAAATCTTTTCCGCCATATTTTTCGGCGCAGAAGACCGAGCCCTTTTCGAGGTCACTGTAGAACTCATTGTGGCGGTGACCGATGCGTTCGAGAATTTTCTGATAAGTGGCGGCATCACCGAAGTTGAGAACGATACCGTCGGTGTGGGTCGTGTTAATGAGGCCTTTCTGAAAGGCTTCAACTGCCCAGGCGAGAATGACACCCATGCTGATGGCATCCCAACCCTGTTTTTCGACATAATAGAGCAGTCGCAATACATCTTCGCTGTCGCCGATCGACAGATTTGAGCCCCAGGCAAAGATCAGTTCGTGGTCATAAGAGACTTTGAAGGTTTTATACATGTGCTCGGCTTCATTGAAGCTCTCACGCAGCGTGGCCATGTGAATACAGCCGCACTGGCAGTGGGCGCAGGCGATTTGTTGCGAGAGGTGGCGTTCGGCGAAAGTTTCGCCACTGATGCCTTCGGCATTTTCGAAGTAACCCTGTGAAAAATTGCGGGTCGGCAGGCCGTTGATCTTACTGAGCGGGATAACATTAATCGGGGTGCCGAGGTCGTGGTATTTCTTCATCTGGTCAGATTCGACGACCGCTTTGTAGAGCTTTGTATAGTAGGCGTTGAAAGCACCGATGCTGTCGATTTTCCAGTAGTTGCCGCCACTGATGACGATGGCTTTGACATTCTTGCTGCCGAGAACCCCGCCAAGGCCGAGACGGCCAAAATGTCGCGAAGAATCGACGGTTGCGGCAGCTATGGGCGAGAGGCGTTCTCCGGCCGGGCCGATTCTGACGATCGAGCGTTTAAAGTCAGATTTGTAATGGTCGCGCAGAACTCTTTCGACTGCGAGGGCCGACATGCCCTTCAGTGAACTGGCCGAATTGATGCGAACATTGTCGCCTTCAATTTCGAGGGTGCAGGTGAAGGCGGCTTTGCCGCGAATTCTGATTACATGGTAACCGGCGCCATACATGGCCATGGCCAGACGCCCGCCGGCGTGTGATTCGCCCATATTGCCATTGAGAGGTGATTTGAACATCGCCACGGTTTTGGTGGCAACCGGAAACACCGAGCTGAATGGTCCGGTTGCAAAAATTACCGGAGCTGAAGGGTCGTAGGGGTCGGTTGCCGGATTGAACTGGTCGAGCAGTGCGGTTGCGACTCCGGTGCCGCCGATATAGCGGTTGAAAAGGTCAGAAACATCTTTTTTTTCGCTTTTGCCGTTGGAGAGGTCGATATCGAGCATGTAATAGTTTCTCATGGTTCAACCTTTCTGCTGCGGTCGATTTCGACCATGTCGATTACGCCGTTCGGGCAGTATTTGACGCAGACACCACACTGGTGGCAGACAATCGGCATGCGGGTTTCGTGATCCCATTGCAGGGCGTTAGCGATACAGGCGTCAATGCAGAGGTGACAGCTGGTGCATTTGCTGGCGTCGAGTTTGACGCCGCCGCCGTCGCGGGGGGTAAGGGCCTGGGTCGGGCAGACTCTGGCGCAGTCTGGTTCAAGGCAACCGTAGCATGGTCTGATCGAAAAGGCGCCTTCGGCGCCGGCATAGTTTTTTACCCGCAGTGCGGCCTTTTCGACGGTCAGGGCTTTGAACCAGGTGCGGCTGCAGGCATACATGCAGCTGTAACAGCCGATACACTGTTCACGGGCAACGACTCGCAGCAGTTTGCTCATTCAGCGGTCTCCGTTGTCTTCGTAAAGATCTTCGCGTAATTCGGGCAAAACACCCTGTTCATTCCAGAGTCTGGTCAGGGGTGTCGACATTGGCACCAGAATTTCGCGGTAGATCTGTAATGCCCTTTCAGGCGAGAATACGTAGCGATAAAACCAGAATTCAAACGGGAAAAAGTGAATCTGCCCCTTGCCGGGCCAGGGTTCGTAGCTTTCAGAATTTTCGAGCACACGACTCTGCAGATCGGCAAGAAAACTTTCGGTAACCGTGCGTGCCGGAAAGACCAGATCGTTTACCTGGTCACATTCGCGGGTGCCGTCCTCTTTAAGAAGACCGAAAATACGGCAGGCAAAAGGTCTGACCGGGTGAACCAGACAGACCTTCGTCGCGTCATCACGGAAAATACAACGCAACCGCTTCTCACCACCGGCCTCGGCTTGCCTGAGATCAAAACGCAGGGCCGACTTAACCAGCCTCTTCACCCTTTCGGGTTGCCAGTGTGCGAGTATTTCTCTGATGATGCGGTGGTATTCAAGTGAAAAAATCGAAACTGAATTGCAGCAGCGGCCACAGTTGCCACAGCTGGTGCGCGGAAGTTGCTCATGCAGCCGGTCGAGCATTTCCATGCCAAAGGCACCGTGTTCGGCCGAGGCGCTTAGTGCCTTCTGCAGATAAGCGTCAAAGTTTCTGGCTGCTGCAGCTTTGAGTTTCTGCAGCAGTTCAGTGTTGAGCTGCATGGTTTGCTTCCCTGTTTTAGTTAAATGCCGTAGCTCTGCAGACTTTGTTCAGTTTTTGTCAGGGGCTCAGCCCTGATTTTTGGCGAGACTGACGGTAAGTTTTCGACCTTCCATGGCCTGGTCGTTCATACCGTCGACGGCGGCCTGAGCGCTGCCTTCTTCGGCGAATTCAACGAACCCGTAACCGCGTGAGCGGCCTGAGTTCTTGTCGAGAATAACCTTGGCACTCACGACTTTGCCGTATTTGGCGAATTCTTCTTCGAGTTTGCGGTTGTCGACGCTGAAGGGAAGGTTACCAACAAAGATTTTTGCAGACATTAGACAAGTTCCTCCAAAAACATCTCCGAGCCTTTTCACATTTACCTGTGAAGTTCAGGCTCTTTATTCATTCTCTCGCAGACATTTTCAAAAAGCAAGCCCCTGAGATAAAAAAATGTTGTACCGATTCCGGTACACAAAAACGACAGGTTTGCAGAATTGCTGCTGCCTCTGAGAGTTCTTGACTATCAACAGACGCTATGCTAACATCAGTCAGTACGACTGAGCCGGGGTTATGTTCCGGGGCAGAAACGCCCGGAAAAGGCTCAAGCTCATTCTTTAAGGTTTTGCCGGAATATGAAAGCAAAAATAATCGGTTCGAGCGACGCGATCAAAGATGTTCTTGATCTGGTGTCGAAAGTGGCTGGAAACGATGTTACGGTTTTGATTACCGGCGAAAGCGGCACTGGTAAAGAAATGGTTGCCGAAACCATTCTGCAGCAGAGTCCGCGCAAGGTAAAGCCGTTTCTGAAAATGAACTGTGCGGCAATACCTTCAGAGCTCCTTGAAAGTCAAATGTTTGGGCATGAACGTGGGGCCTTCACCGGCGCGGTAAGTCGCCAGGAAGGCTGTTTTGAACGCGCCGACGGCGGGTCGCTGTTTCTCGACGAAATTGGCGACATGTCGATGATGACGCAGACGAAACTCCTCAGAGTCCTTCAGGAACAGGAATTTGAAAGGATCGGCGGCAACAACACCATCAAGGTTGATGTGCGTATTCTCGCCGCCACCAACAAAAATCTGCTTGAAGAGATAAAGAGGGGCCGCTTTCGTGAAGATCTCTACTATCGTCTCAATGTGGTCGAGATTCATATTCCGCCGCTGCGTGAGCGCATGGAAGACGTGCCTGAGATTGTCGAGGCTTTTGTTGCCGAGTTTGCTCTCAAATACAACAAACCAGATCTCAAGGTAAGTCGCCAGGCACTGCAGACGCTTCTTAACTATGCCTGGCCAGGCAATGTCAGAGAGTTGCGCAATGTGATCGAGCGGGCTGTAGTTCTGTCGAAGTCTTCGGCGATCGAGTCTGAAGATTTTCCTGAAAAAATCAGGCAGCCTTCGGCGACCGGCAGCGAAAATCTCGAAGAAGACCGCATCTATACACTGGCTGAGATGGAACGCATGTATGTCAAAAAGGTTCTCGAGTATGCCGGCGGCAACAAGCTCAAGGCTGCCCGGCTTCTGAATATCGACCCGAAAACGCTCAGAACCAAACTTGGCTGAACAGAAGCAGAGGAACAAATGGACGAAATTATACTGATTAACAAAATGGAAAGCGTTGTCAGACAGGTGACGCAGCAGATGCTCGGCAAAAGCGGCGAAACCGCGTGCAATTGCCCGCGCTGCACGCTCGATATCCTGGCACTGGCTCTCAATTCGCTTCCACCCAAATATGTCGTAACCAACATTGGTAACGCTGTTACCAATGTTGATCTTGAATCTTCTCAATGGCAGGCAAATGTCACCATGGCGGTTTGCAAGGCCATTGAGGTTGTGCGCAGCAGACCCCGGCACAGTTGATTGTGCCATACTTCCCCGTGGAGGATGAAATGACCGAACAGAATGAAAAGGTTAAACTGAGCTTCGAAAGAAAAGATGCTACCAAGGGTTATGTTGTTCTGTCGCTGATTGGTGATCTCGACATGTGGACACTGCCGGTAGCCAAAGAACAGATTCAGAAGCTGGTTGACGAAAACAAGGTAAAAGTGGTTCTCGATCTCGAAAGAACCAATTACATAGATTCTTCAGGACTTGGCTTTTTTATCGGCACGCTCAAAAAGCTGCGTGATGCCGGCGGAGAACTGGTTCTGATCAGTCTTAATTCCTATATCTATGGTATTTTCCAGCTTATTCAACTGCAGCATATCATCAAAACTTATGACAGCCTTGAAGAAGCTTCGAAAGAATTTTAACAGGAGACCCCGGAAATGAAACAGAACGTCCACCCCAAAACCAACCTGATCAACGTTACCTGCGCCTGTGGCAACTCTTTTGCCACCCTGTCAACCTCAGCTGAGCTGAAGGTTGAAGTCTGCTCTGGCTGCCATCCTTTCTTCACCGGTACTCAGCGTTTCGTTGACACCACCGGCCGCGTTGAAAGATTCAAAGCCAAACTTGAAACCCAGAAGAAAGCTGCCGAAGCCGAAGCCGCCAAGAAGACCAAAAAGGTCGCCAAAGCTGAAAAGACTGAAGCTAAAGCTGAATAAGCTGGTTGAATCAGTAGTATGAGAATCTGCTGCCCGAACCCTGATGAGTCGGGCAGCAGATTTTTGCTCGACCTGATCCACTTTCGCATATGAGCTCAAAAATGGGTAATTTGTATGTCATGCCTGCGGAGGCAGGCTCCAGGCCGATGTGCGTGAGATTCCAGCTTCCGCGGGAATGACAGAGAACTCTGCAAACGAAGGAAAAAGGCTTTGACACTGCTGCTGCTTCGCCACACTCCCGACCCTGACCGCCTGGTTGCTCTCGCGGCGCGGCGCTGTTATTCAGCTCGAGCTGCTGATGATATCGAAGAGCACCTGACCGGTGACGAAATCGAGCGCCTGCTCGGTTTTCTCAGGCAGCGCAACCACCTTTCCCCATTCGAGCATGCTGACTTTACCTTCAGTGCCGACGGCATTTCGCGCGCCCTGTCGCATCAGCTGGTGCGGCACCGTATTGCTTCCTATTCCCAGGAAAGCCAGCGCTACGTCAATTACATGAAGGTGCCGACGCTCCCTTATATCGTGCCACCCTCGGTGGCGAAGAATGAAGAAGCGCAGAAAATTTTTGACCAGGCCATGCATCATACGCTCGAGGCCTATCGCACCATGGTTAATGCCGGTGTTGCCCCCGAAGATGCGCGTTACATTTTTCCCAACGCCATCGAGACCAAACTTGTTTTTACGATGAATGCCCGCAGCCTTTTTAATTTTTTTGAGCAGCGCTGCTGCATCAAAGCCCAATGGGAAATCAGGCAACTGGCCTTTGACATGCTCAAAGCCGTGCGCCAGGTGGCGCCGCAGATTTTTAAAAGTGCCGGGGCGCCGTGCCAGTTCGCAACCATGCCCTATTGTCGTGAGAACGATGCACAATGCCCGCAATACAAATCCATGCAGAAGAGGATGAACAGAAATGACCAGCAGAACTCTGGAGGAACTGAGAAAGAATCTTGACCGGATCGATCAGGGTCTTATCGAGCTGATAAGGCAGCGTATCGATCTTGCCCGCGAAATTGGCGGGGTTAAGCGTGCTTCTGGTTTTGAGGCCTGTTTTGCGCCGATCCGTGAAGCTGATGTATTCAAAAACCTCGATCGCTACAACCTCGGTGGCCTTAACCGGCAGAGTCTCGAAAACATTTTTGTCGAAGTTGTCTCAACCTGCCGCGCCGCCCAGGAACAGGGCCGCATTGCCGTTCTCGGCGAAAGAAACGGCTGGTTTTATGACGCTGCCCTGTCGCGTTTCGGGCAGAGTGCTGATATTGTCGCCGTCGACAATTTTGACGACTTCTGTATCGAACTTGGCAAGAGCCCGAAAAATCTGGGTTTTGCCTCTTTCACACCTGAACATTCACCTGACCGTCTGGCACTGGTTGAAACAATGCTTTCGGGCAAGCTCGGCATTGTCGAAGAATACAATTTTACACCTGAGTTCAGTCTGGTAAGCAACAGTGCCAGAGACCTGTCAGAAGCCAACGAAATCTGTGTTACCAGCGAAACTCTGCGGCTGATGCGGCAGTTTTTCATTACCCTGTCGTTTGATCTCAAAATCAAGATCTGTCGCAGCATGTCAGAGGTCTGCGAAAACCTTGAAAGTGTCAACCCGGTTGCTGCAATACTGCCTTCGAAGCTGGTAGACACCTATCAGAATCTTGTGGTTATCAAGACCGGCCTTAAATCTGAGCAGGTGCCTCGGGTCAAGTTTCTGACCCTCTCTGCTGGTGCCGGCAATGAATATCGCCCCGGCATAAAAACAGCGGTAATGTGCCCATTGCATCGTGGCAGTGAGCATATCTACGATATCGTTGCCTTCATGCGCGATCATCGGCTTGAGATTACCGATATTCATAACCTCAATTTCGTCGACAAACCCTGGGATACGATTGTGATAATCGAGCTGATTCTGCCAGAAGACAAGGCGAAATTCGACGCATTGATGGCAGAATTCCATCAGCGCGGTCTGCTAGCCAGAAACTGCGGTTATTTCCCGGTATTCAAATAGTTGGTTAATTCAGACTTCTGCGCTATAATCAGCACCTGAATTACCTTAAAGGGCAGAAGCAATGAAAATTGTAATTTCGGGTGGCACTGAAATCGGGCTCCTTTTTGCTAAAACACTGGCATCTGAACATGATGTTCATGTCATCGAGTCGTTGCCGCACGCAGTTGAACAGCTTGAGCAGCTTGATCTGCAGGTAGTAAACGGAAACCCGACCAGTCTGACAGTCTTGCAGGAAGCGCGAGTTGCCGAAGCTGATGCTTTCATTGGCTGCGCCCATTCTGATGAGGTTAATGTAATTTCCTGTCTGGCTGCTAAGCAGCTTGGCAAAGCCGAGACCTTCTGCTTCGTCAACAAGGCGCACTATTTCGAAACCTTTGCCGGCGAACTGGGCGAGCACCTCGTTATCGACCGCCTGATCTGGCCTGAAAAGCTTCTGGGTGAATATATCGCCCAGATTCTTGCTGTTCCGGGTGCAATCGACGTAAAAGTTTTCGAACACGAAGACCTGAAATTGCTCGAATTTCGCCTGAAAACTGGCGACAGTGCCATTGGTAAAAAGCTCAAAGACCTTGGTATTCCCCGCGGTGCCCTCGCAGTTGCTCTTTTTCGCGATGATCAGGTTATTATACCTGGCGGTATGACGACACTCTACCGCAATGACAAGATCATCTTCATGGGGCATGAAGCAAGCATGCGCAAAATTGAGAATCGCTTCAATCCTTCACATACCAGGTCCATAAATGTCGTAGTTGTCGGTGGTGGCAATGTTGGCTACATTCTTGCGAAAACACTCGAGGTTTACCCGAATTTCCGCATCAGGATCATTGAAAAGTCGTTGCCGCAGTGTCAGCTTCTGACTGAACGACTCTCAGACCGGGTGATGGTGATGCATGCCGACGGAACTGACGTTTCGTTTCTGCGTTCGCAGCAGGTCGAGAATTGCGACTGTCTGGTCGCGGTCACCGGTAACGACGAGAGAAACTTTTTCGTGTCGATGCACGCCAAGATGCTCAATGTAAAAAAAGTCATCACCAGAGCACATTCAATTGAGAATATCGAATTTTTTGAAAAACTCGGTATCGACGTTGCTCTAAGCTCTCAATTCAATGCGGTTCAGAGTGTCAGTCGGCACATTTCCGATGACAGCATCGATGTATTTACGATTTTTGAAAAGGGCAAGGCCGAGATTCGCGAGATAGTCGTTCCGGCTGACTTTCCGGCCAGTCGCCTGATGGATCTGAAACTTCCTGAAGGCGTTATCATCGCGGCCATCAGGCGGGGCGGGCATACGCTCGTTCCCGGTGGCGAGGACAAGATCAAGGGCAAAGATCATCTGCGGGTTTTCTGTGCCAAAGATCAGGGTGAAACCCTGTCAGATTACCTGGTGCAGATTGTTAGAGATGCTGCTGCGGCAGAAGAAGCCGAAAATGGCGGTTGATCAATGATTCGCTACCGTATCGTCATTTCGGTGATTGGCCTGATCGTTCAGGGTTTTTCTGCAGTTATGATCGTTCCGCTTCTTGTGGCAATAATGGTCGGCCAGAACGATTCGGTTTTCGCCATTCTTCTTTGCATGTTGTCGGGGCTGCTTGCTGGCAGAATTGCCTGGCGTGCCCACAGTGAGCAGAACTTCGACGACCTCAATCGCATCGAAGGCATGGCGGCAGTCGGCTTCAGCTGGCTGGCCGTTGCCCTGACCGGCGCCATTCCCTACATGTGTTTCGGGCTTGGCTTTTTTGACAGCCTGTTCGAGTCTATGAGTGGCTTTACGACCACCGGAGCCACGATTCTGTATGATTTTTCGATTCTCAACAGCTCGATGTTTTTCTACCGCGGTTATACGCAGTTTCTCGGCGGTATGGGTATTCTCGTGCTTTTTGTCGCGGTTC
>JAKQKW010000257.1 GCA_029560455.1 Candidatus Rifleibacteriota bacterium | reverse complement strand
CGGCCGGCGTTTGATGAAGAAATTGAAATAGGCAGGAAATTCGATATCCGCGAGCGAAACACCGCGCTCAGCTGAAAACATGCGGTTCGGAATAACGAAAGTATCAGGCACGTCACCAAGAATTTTCATGGTGTCCTTGATAGTTTCGGGGGGTGCGCCAACCTGCAGAGACCCGGAAGGGGTCTTGATCAGTGTTCCTCCGCGTGCGAGCTGAATTACCTCTACAGACATAAATTAGAACTACCTGTTAATATGTGTGATATCAACACAAAAAGATAATCAAACCCGCGAATTTATGCAACAGAATTATTCTCAATTGCGGCAAATCGACCAGAAAACAAAAAGGTAAAAATTATCAGACGCAGAAACAGTTTTTTTTAAAAGAAGACAGGCCCCGCGGTTCTTATAAAAGCTCACAGAGCCTGAAAATTCTTTAAAGTTAGCGGCAGTTATTCACGGCCTGGTTAAAGTTGCCAGATATTTTTTGAGTTCGTCGATGCCGAGACCGGTAGCAGCACAAATTTCTTCGAGAGGACAACCGAGTTTATAAAAATTGCCAGCAATTTCAAGCTTGCCTTCGAGTCTGCCTTCGAGTTTGCCCTCTGCTTTGCCCTGTCTGTAGGCTGCGCCTTTGATGACAGCCATATCGAATGCTTCGCGTTCGCGGTCTTCCATGCGACGCAGTTCTTCCTCGAAGTCGATTTTTTTCAGTTCGTTAACCATATCAGTAATGCCCTCTTCTTTTTTGAGCCCACCTTCAAGCTCTGCCGTTATTTTACTGCCAATGACAGTATTTTTTCGATCTCACAGACTTCAAGACCGGTATTTCTGGCAATATCTTCGATTGATAAGTCATTGGCATGCAAGCGGCAAATTATTTTTGCCATGCCTTCGGCAAAACCTTCGGCTTTGCCTTCGAGTTTGCCCTGCCTGAAAGCAGCGCCTCTGATGACGGCTATATCGAATGCTTCGCGTTCGCGGTCTTCCATGCGGCGGCGCAGTTCTTCGTCGGCATTTATCTTCTGGTGCTCGGTAATGGCCATGGCGATTTCCTCATCTTCGGGGAAAATTTTATTGAGGTCCACCTTCATTTTAGCATAGGCACGCGAAAACTTCATCATGTGCAGCCATTTTTAGAGCGGGGTTCGCAGTTCGTCAGGGTGTTTGCGGTTAAAGCGCGTCAGGTCGAGATAATGCAGCGTCATTGTGTCTTTGAGAATGATATTGCCGTCGTCGTTACGGAATCTGAAAATTTCCTGAACCTTGTGTGACTGCGGAAAAAGCCGGAAATTCAGAATCGAAATGCCGGTTGCGCTGGTCAGTCGTGAAAAATCTTCGCCGCGCTTCGCCTGGCTGGCATACAGCGTCGCAACATAGTAGGCAGTGCGCTCAACAAAAGACGGATCTCTGACAACCTGTGCCTCGACTTCATACCAGCGTTCAAGTTCATCCTTCACCTTGATATCGACGATACTTTTCTTGCGGTCTTCAAAGCGTGCCGGGTTGAACGGGTTAAGATACTGAATTTCGACAATGCGGTCGGTGCCCTGCAGGTGCAAAATGGCGTTGAGCAGGCTTCTTAAGATTGGTTCCCGGCCGGGCTGGTTGAATATCCATTGAAAAGCGAAATCGTTGAGAATCGAATAAATCTTCACAATTTTCTCCCTGATTTAAAAATCAGAAGCGCCTCAAAAACCGGCAGCTCCTATCAATAAATCAACCGAAAAACAAAAAAGGGAAAAAATTCTTTACCCGGCAAAAACAAACGCGGGCAGCAGTTAAAAACCGCCACCCGCACCATAGAAGACTGAAAAAATCACAAGGACTGACCTCAATACCCCACAATCAGCAGCAAATGCAGTCTAATTTTCAGCAGAAGCACCGGGAAGTTTGAGTGTCACGTCTTGCTGACATCTGCCAGATATTTTTTGAGTTCGTCGAGACCGAGACCGGTAGCAGCACAAATCTCTTCAAGCGGGCGACCAAGTTTATAAAAATTGCCGGCAATCTCAAATTTGCTCTCAATTTTGCCTTCCAATTTACCTTCCGCTCTGCCTTCACGTTTACCGGCCCGGAAAGAGCTTTCTTTTTGAGAAATCACATAGGTGCGGCTCTTTTCGCGGGCTTCCATGAGCTCGCGCTTTTCGGCGTCGGCGTTGATTTTTTTGAGTTCGTTAACCATGTCAGTTATGCCCTCTTCTTTTTTGAGCCCATCTTCAAGCTCTGCCGTCATTTTACCATAAATTTCGCCGAATTTTAAGACATGCAGCCACTTTTCAAACCTGGTTCTGAGGGTGAACGGTTGCTGGCAATCAAATCTGGTCAGGTCGATGTAGTGCAACCGCATGGTTTCAGTAAGTTCAATTGAGTTATCCTGATTACGGAAAGCGAAAATCTCCTGAACGCGCTTCGAATCACGAAACAGATCAAAACCCAGCAAAGAAATCGCTGTCGCAGGCTTAAGCATACCGTAAGACTGCCCCTTTTTCAGCTGGTGTCCATAGAGGCGGGTGAGGTAATAAATCGAACGCCTGATAAAATAATCATCCGGAAGCACCTGCAATTCAACGATATAAAGGCTGCCGGCGCCGTCCTGAACTTTCACATCGACAACCGAAAGTTTGTCGTCATGAAGCTGGCGCTCATTGAACGGGTTCATGATCGTCACCGCCTCGACGCTGTGCTCGCCGCGAAGGTCGAGCAGCGCATTCAGCAGGCAGATCGTGAACCGCGCATTAACCTGCTGCCCAAAGATCCACTTAAAAACGTAGTCATTGTAAAAATCATAAATTTTCAGCCCCTCGTTCTGGGAAAAATCAGCGA
>JAKQKW010000506.1 GCA_029560455.1 Candidatus Rifleibacteriota bacterium | reverse complement strand
CGGGCAAGACGATCCAGCAGACTGCGACAAAGTTCAGGAAAATCATCTTTTCGCTCGCGCAGCGGCGGCACCAGAATATTGAAAACACTGAGTCGATACAGCAGATCTTCGCGAAAACGCCCCGCGGCAACCATCTTTTCGAGATTCCGGTTCGTGGCAGCGACAATGCGCACGTCGACCTTAACCGGAGAACTGCTGCCAATTCTGATGATTTCCTTTTCCTGCAGAGCCCGCAACAGCTTTGCCTGCATCGCCAGTGGCACTTCGCCAACTTCGTCAAGAAAAACAGTTCCCTGGTCGGCGGCCTCGAAACTGCCGATACGCCGCTGTCTGGCGTCGGTGAAGGCGCCTTTTTCATGGCCAAACAGCTCAGCCTCAAAAAGCGTTTCAGGAATCGAAGCGCAGTTAACTCTGACGAAAGGTCCGCCGGCCCGAGGCGACAGCTGATGCACCGCACGGGCCACCATTTCCTTGCCGGCGCCGGTTTCACCGGTAATCAGCACCGTCGAAGGGTAAGGCGCAACCTTGGCGAGAAGCTGTTTGAGTTCGGCAATCGCCTGGCTTCTGCCAACAATGCTGTCAAGCACATTAGCAAAGCCTGAGGCATCTAGAAGGCTGTCGCACTGCCGTTTCAGCAGTTCATTCTGTTCATCGAGACGACGGCGCTCGGCAATTTTCTGAATTCTGAAAGAGAACTCTTCCATTGATACCGGCTTGGTCAGATAATCTGAAGCGCCGAGACGCATTGCGGTAACCGCCGATTCGACAGAACCGAATGCCGTCATGAGAATGACTTCGGGCAGCCTGGGGCTGGCGCTTTCACGGGCTTTTCTGATGATTTCGAGGCCTTCACCGTCAGGAAGCTTGAGGTCAGTCAGCACCAGATCGTAATTGCTCAGGTCAAGCAGCTTCTGGCCCTCTTTAACCGAGCCGGCCACATCGGCCACATGCCCTTCCTGGTTGAGAAAAGACTTTATGGCACGGGCCAGTGAAGCGTTGTCGTCAACTACGAGTATTTTCATGTTGCGGCACCTCGATTACGAAAACAGCACCAGAATCGGGATTTTTTTCATGATATATCTCACCGCCGTGCGCTTCAACAAGTTTTCGTGATATGGCCAGTCCGAAGCCGTTACCATCAGCACTGCCACTGACGAAAGGCGTAAACAGCTGCTCAGCGATTGCAGCGGCAACCCCGGGCCCGTTGTCAGCAACTTCAAGGCGCAGAAAACTGCCATCGGATGACGCTTTGAGCGTGAGATGCAGTTGTTTCTCAGCCGCAGCCCTGAATGAATTATTAACGAGGTTTTCAATCACCTGCTGCAACATCGCCTGGTCAAAAAAGCCTGTCAGGCCCTCTGGTATTTCGAGCGTAAAGGCAAAATCGCCAAGCACCTGCCGGCGGCCAGCGAGAATACGCTGAAAAAATTCATGCAGCACCACTTTTTCACATTGCGGTCTCACCTTGCGGGAATAATCAAGAAAACTGGTCAACAGGCGGCGCAGATGCCCCAACTGCTGTTCAATTTCCTGAATTGCCGGCGATTCGCCGGTTGCGGCCGCAGTCCGGGCAATTTCACGCTTCAGCAGCCCGAAGTGCATTTCGATTGCCGAAAGCGGGTTGCGAATCTCGTGGGCGATGGCACCGCCGGTAAATGCCAGTTCATCGAGCTTGCGGCTGAATACCTTCTGAACATGGGCTTTCTGCTGTTCAAGATCGGCCGCCATTCTTATAAAAGCCTGATACAGGTCGTCAAGTTCGCGAATCGAGAGTCTAAGCTCTTCCGGTTGCTTTCCGGCAGAAATCATGGCAACTCCGCCACGAAAAACCCCGATTTTGGCTGAAACATTGCGGGCCAGCAGTAGAGAAACAAGCAGACTGACGACAACAGCCAGTCCGACACCCTCGGCGAGCAGGCGCCTGAAGTCGCCTGCCAGTCGCAGATATTCCATATCCGATTCTATACCGATGACGCTTTCGAGCAGACCGTTGGCATCGAGAACCGGGCACAGCACGATCTTGAAGCGGCGTTCTTCCCCGAGCGAGTATGGATCAGGAAAAACCATTGCACCACGGTCGAGATCGTTGATAAAATCATAAACCAGGTCTTCGGCCTCTTCTGAAGTCGGCGGCAGCATTGAAGCATCGCCATCTGCCGCGTTCGAAAACGATGCGATAAACACCGGGCGCGGGCCGGCAAGATCGAGCCAGTAGAGGTTCTGTACCATGCCGGCAGAGACTTCGAGGCCCCAGAAATGACTGATGAGAGCCCTTCTCAGGGTGTGATCATTTTCGGCTGGCTGCAGGCGGCGCACTTCAAAAAGCAGCGATTCGGCCATCTGCTTCATGCGGGTCGAGGCTTCGCGGTCGAGAGATTCGTAAAATCTGTTATAAAGCCAGCCCCAGATGGCAACCGCAGAAATCAGAGAAGCGGCCGCAACCCCCCAGAAAATTCTGGCAGCCAGGGTTGCGGGTTTAAGGCGGCGGAAAAAAATCAAAGGGTAGCGTCAACCTCGCGCCAGCTCAGAATTTCTTTCTGAATGGCCAGCTCGTAGAGGTTGGTGTAATCGACCTTTTTGTCGACAGTGTAGTCATAGCTCGATCGTTCAAGGACTTCCTGCCAGTTGAAGTAGGTGATGCGCACATCGTTGGGCATGCGGCGGCGGTCAAAGTAATCAACCGAAAGGTTACCGACGATATCCATGTTACAAAGCTTCTTCATCTGCGAATCGGTTTCGAGTTCCATGCCACCTTGGGCATGAAAGCTGCCCTCGAGACGCGGGCTGAGATTTCTGAACGGGTGCGTTATGCCAAACCTTGACCAGTCACTGTCATGATGCGGTTTGTAAATGATTTTACCGGTTTTCGGGTTTTCGATCGAGGTATCGCTTGATTTGTCGCGCAGAGCAATGACGCCGACACATGAATCCAGGCCTGAGTCATCCTGCAGAGTGAGAACATCACCGCCAACGTATATATTACCTTCGACGACCAGGAGCCCCTTGCCTTTAACCCAGCCTTCAAGGTACACATCACCCTTGATGTAGGTCAGGCCGTTGATTTCGACGGCGCGGCTGGTATCGTGAGCTTTGGTCGGGTTACCGAAATAACGCGAATATTTGTTGCTGACCTTGCGCCAGTCGCCCCAGCCATACAGGGGAACAACCTTGTCGTAGTTAACTTCATTGCGGCCAAAAGCTTCCTGAAAATTGACGTTGCCAAAATACTTGGCGTGCTCAGGGTTGGTGGTCGGGTCGACAACGCGGTTGGCAAGCCGGCGATAGACTTCGGCCGGATAGATGTTGACCTGTTTGTTTTCGTATTCCTGCACCTTGCGGGTCTCGGAATGATAGGGCTCGTCACCGGTCTTGATCCACCAGGGCCAGGTGAACAGACCCTGCCATTTGTGATACTGTCTGGTCACGGCCGTATCGGTATATTCAATTTTGGTTTCGCTGAGGTCGGCGCCGCCGTTCCAGCCGGTCCAGCCGATGCCCATGTCGAGCCAGGGGTGCTCGAGTTCATTGCGCATGCGGGTCAGCATCAGCCATTTCGGCAGGTCGACGCGCACCCCTTCTTTCATGTAGGTTTTGCCACCCTTGACGAAGAAACCCCATGGATCCCAGAAATCGAAGCTTTCAATCTTAAAAGAATCCTGATTCGCCTTGTTGAGAAACAAACCGTGACTTGGGGCAACCATACCAACAGCGTTGGCATTGAGAGGCCCCTTAAGTAGCATGGCTTTGAGAGATTTTTTAACTTCAACCTGCTTGCGGGTGCGGTGAAAGCTACCCTG
>JAKQKW010000224.1 GCA_029560455.1 Candidatus Rifleibacteriota bacterium | reverse complement strand
GCGCTGCCGTCGATACAAAAAAAATTCTCTACGTCGGTACAGTGGGTGGTAAAATATATAAATCTGATGACGCAAGAAACTTTATTCACACCATGTCATTCACAGAGAATGGTCTTGAGGAGCAAAAGCAATGAAGGTGCGCAATCTTCTTATGACAGCTTTCGTCTGCGCCGGTCTTGCAACGGGCGCGCTGGCTGCCGTCAATCTTGAAACCGAAATTGAAAATGGCAAAAAGCTGATGAAAGGTGGCGACTTCAAGAAGTCAGCCGAACTTTTCAATCAGGTTCTCACTCAGAACAAGGACGAAATAAAAAATCACCCGAAACACCCCGAAGCCTGGTATCTGTTCAGCGTTTCACTGCGCAAAATCGGTCGTATCGACCTGGCCGATAAGGCTCTTGAACGGGCTAAAACACTGAAAAAGCTGCTCGAAAGCAACAAGGGCAAAACCGCTGAAGATTCCCAGAAAATCGCAGGCGACGAGAATCAGACCGCATCAGCGGCAGTCTCAGCCACAACCGCAGTCGCCGCCAGCGAAACTTCCTCTACTGATACCGCAACTAACAACGAAAACCCGGCTGCTGCAGACACTGCCGCTACAGCCGCGGAACCTCCGGCCGCCAGCGAAACCGCTGCCGTTGAACCAACCAGTATCAAGAATGACAAGGCCCGCGAAAACTATACAAAAGGCAACTCGCTGTTCGACAACGGTCAGTTTCAGGCCGCTGCCGATGCCTATCTGCTTGCGGTAGAAGCGGAACCAGCCAACATCGAATTGCTCGAAAAGGCCATCATCTGCCTCAGCAACGTCGGCAGCGGCTACTACCAGAAGGCGATGACCGTTTTCGCTGCCCTCGAAAAAGCCGACCCGGCGCGCATGACGCCGGCACACAAGGCCTCTTATGCCCGGGCCTGCATCTTTGCCAACAAACCCGACTATAAGAAGGCTGAAACCATACTCGCCGACGTTCTCAAGGGCACCCCCGACAACGTCGAAGCCATAATTCTTTCGGGCCAGCTCGACAGCGAAAACAAACTTTACAAGCAGGCTGTAGAAAAGTTCGACAAGGCGATCAAACTCGACAAGAATGCCATGCAGGCCTATCTCGGTCTTGGCGAAGCTTACCAGAAAATGCAGCAGTTTCCCAAGGCCATCGAAGTGCTGCAGAAAGCCCGCGATCTGTGGCCCGACAGCTTTATGCCGCTCGTCGGTCTTGGCAAAGCCTATCTGAAGAACAACGATTATGGCTTTGCACTGGTAATGTTCAACCTCGCCTACGACATGAACCCTGATAATTTCGACGTCAACGTCGGTCTGCTCGAAATTTTCGCGCGCAAGGGCGACTACCGCGCCAACAATCACCTTGCCCGCTGCGAAAAGTTCTTCAAAGGCGACCCGCGCGTTGAATACTGGAAAGCCATTTTTCTTGAACTCGATGAGCGCCTCGAAGAGGCAAAACGCATTTACAGTCTGCTCGCCATGTATGAAGACGACATCGCCTACCGCGCCAAACTCAGACTTGGGCAGCTCTATGGCGGTATCGGCCACGAAACTTTTCCCGGAAATCTGCTGGTTGCCGACCGGCCGAATTATATCAGAACCTACAGTTCGATGAATGACCAGGAACTCGCATACGCACATCTCTCTGCTTTCGTCGCCAAACGGCCTGACGCACCTGAAGCCCAGAGCGCCAGGCGCTGGCTCGACGAAAACGAAGAAACCCTGCGCAATGCCCGTGAATTTGACGCTTTCGTTCAGAGTCAGTTCAAAACCGAGTAAAAATCCCCAGTTTTATCAGGAGGAATTATGAGTTTGAAGAATCTTAAAAAACCGCTCTGCGTTGCTTCGCTGATGCTGCTTGGTCTCACCACGCAGCTGCCGGCTGTCGAGGTCGAACCAGGCCGCGAATCAAGCTATTTCCCGAAATCAAAAATCAGATTTTTTGATTCGAAGCTTGAGGAAGGCGGCGTGCTCGCCGACGGCATGAACGTCGAACGCGTCTCTGGCCACACCGATAAACCCGAAGCTCAGATTGCTGTCTGGATGCCTTTCTACGAACCGGCTCCAATCGAAAAGAACGGCGCCAACATGATCACCGATGCCGCCCAGATATTCCGCAACACCGGTGCCGGCAAAGACAAGTTTCCGTTCATCGTTAAAGAAAAGGCCACCGGCAAATTCTACGTTTACCGCAACGTAAAATACCACTGGTTCTTCGAACAGCCTGGCGACAATAAAAAATCTCTCGCAGAAGGTAACAAAAACGGCGTTTCAGGCGGCGAAGTCTGGTCACCGTTCATGAATCTCAAAGACGCAGATCTTAAGTTCTTTGAAGATGTCGTCAGCGGTAGCAAAAGCGAATCAGACGTCTGGGACAAAAAACTCTACGTCAACCGCCACACCACCGCTTTCGACTCTGGTATCCGCGGCCGCGAAGACGTTGCCGGTTCCAAATTTCTGCAGCAGGTCGGCATGATTATGACTTATGAACGCGCCGAAGTTCCGGCTCCAGCCGTTTCAGGCAATGCATACCCCGAAACCGCTATGCAGACAGCTGACCCCGCCGGTGAAATCCCCGGTACCGCCAATCTTGCCGCTGCACCAGCCGATTCTTCTTTTGAAAAATTCGGCCCCGAAAAGACCGCCAAACCGATTCCGGAAAATCTGAAACCCTCCTGGAACCTCAAAGCCGAAATCGACGGCAAAACCTATAGCGAATTCACCGACTACAACGTGGTTTACGTCGAAGACTATTCTTACCCCGAAATTTCTCAGGATTTCCTGAACCCGCAGGGCTCGGTATATGAAGCCGTTGTTGGCAAATACCTCGGCTACAATGGTGGAAAAGACGGCATGAGCGTCAGCTACACCAACGAAAACCCGGATCTTTCACCGACCTCACCGGCAATTACCAATGCCTTCGAATATCAGTTCAGCTCTGACGAACTCTATCAGCTGCAGAACCCGTTCTTCGACGGCGCCGCAGATAACAAACAGGTTCTTTTCTTCTATTTCCTGAAGTCTAACGACACCTATGGCCCCTACGTCGGCAAATCAGTCAGTTCACGCGAACAGACCTATTTTGAAGCTCACCACCCCTACTGGAAATCTCAGCCGAAAGAAAAACTCGACAAGTTTCTTGCTGACCGCCGCACCAACAGCTGGGAAGGCAAATTCCTGAAACCCTGGGAAAAAGGCGTTGTCTACTACTGCCTCTATCTCGATGGCGACCCGGTCACCCGCACCAACGAACTCAACGAAGCCTGGAAAAAGAAAGATGCCGGCCAACTGTCGGTGTTCAACGACATCATGGCGGATCTGAACGGTAAAACCACTCCAGCAGCCGTTGAAGCCCGCACCTGCATGCAGGAACTGCAGCAGTTCATCACCTCTTCGAACGAAGGCACCCGTGAAGCCACCCGCTTCGCTCCAATCGGTTTCGAACCGCACCTCGGCCGCTGCATCGTCGGGCCAATCACTCTCGAAAACATCCCGACCCAGCACACCGAAAAAACCGTTTCACAGGTCGACCCGGCAACCGGCAAAAATATTGACGTGAAGAGCGGTTCCTGGACCGTCGCCGGCAAACGCATCATCATGCCGCGCCACTTCGCCATGAACTCGATCGAATGGAACGACCATTCATGCCCGCCCGCACCGAGCGCCAAAGACCCGAAAGCCATGAAGGCTTACTACAGCGAAATCATGAAGACTCCGCCTGACTGTCTGATGACTCAGCAGGTTTCGAACTGCTGCGGTAACTCAGCACCGGCCGGTTCTCTCGTCAAAGTCGACGACGTTGCCGAATTCAGCAAACCTCTGATCAAAGCTGAAGTCGAAGATATGAACAATGGCGTCACCCACAAAATTGGCGTACCGCCTGTTGAGTCTCTCGAAGCCGGCTCACAGCTGGTCTGCAAAGACCTCAAAACCGGTGAAGTGAAAAATCACGGTGAAGAAGGCTGCAAAGAAGACTTCGATATGGCCAGCAAAGAATGGACAATCATCAAGGCTGACGGTACCGAAGAAAAGCTGTCACGCATTCCGACTGATCCCGAAGGTCCGGATAAAAACGGCATCCCGGTAGAAGACCAGCGCATGCGCTTCAGTCTCGCTCCCTACGACAACATCGACAGTCTGACTCCGTTCAGAGGCGTTCTCAAGACCGAAGTCGAAATCGAAGCCCTCGATGCCAACCAGCAGCCCACCGGTAAATTTGAAGAAATCGAGCACGAAGCCGATGGCAAAATCGTCACTGCCACGAAGATTGTTAAAGACGGCAGCAGTCTCAACAAGTTCGACCTCAACGACTTCGACCCCAAAGTAAGCTTCTATCATATCTTCAGAGCCGCCGGCTGGTACCAGTTCAGAGTCAAAGCCTACGATCGCGCCAAAGACGGCAGCGTCGGCCAGGCCCGCGAAATGAAGTTCAACATCAATGTTCTGCCCGCAAGCTTCAGAACAAGATCTATTGACAGCAAATAACCCCTGATGTCATGATAGCCTCTGTGGCGGCAACCGCCACAGAGGCTTTATTTTTACGCCCGCAGGAGAAGATCTACATGCCCCGAAATATCATTGCTCTGATTTGTATCCTCTTTCTCACATGCTTGCCGGCGCAATCCGAAACAACAGAAAACCTCATAATCAAAACGATAATACTTCCATTTTCGACAACAGATAATCATGTTTATGCCGTTGCCGGCAACAATGGCGTGAGAGCCTGGGGGTTTCAACACCGGATATTCATTGAAAGAAGTAATAATGAAACCATGGAATTCTCGCCAGCCAACTCACCTCTGGCGGAAGAAGGGACCATCTCAGATATCGGCATAGTGAATGAAGATATCTGGGTCGCACAGACGGCCCCTTCTAAAGATCTTGGCATTTTAAAATTCGATGGCAGCAAATGGGAAAAGTTTCGTGAACCGGATGCGGTCGGGCTGTTGAACAATGAAGTTGTCGATATCCACATAGACCCTGACGAAAATATCTGGTTCGGTCACCGATATCATGGCCTTTCACGGCTGGTATATCTGGTAAATCCAACCTTCAAATCATATAACAAGGTGCTGCATCTGTTCGAAAATGCTTTGCAGAGTTCATTTATGCAAAAAACCCACCTGTGGATCGGCACTGCCAACGGAATTGTAAGGCTTCGCACTGAGCTTAAATCAAATTTTGAACTCAATGTCGATACCTGGCTGTATCCTGAATTTCCAGCCCGTGAAGCCTTCAGCGTCTGCGATTATGTTGACGACGTGGTCGTTGCCGGCACCAGCCGCGGTATCGCCCTGTTCGACGGCAAAAAATGGTCTCTGCGCGGTCGGACTGAGGGAATCAAAGCCCTGCCGGTTAATTTTCTGCAGCGTGACGGAGACAGAGTCTGGCTTGGCAGCCCGGTCGGCCTGCAATTATGGAGCACCAACGAGCCAGGGCAGCTGATTACCGAAGCTGATGGGCTGCCGGGCAGCAATATAACCGCACTCGCCCTCGACGAAAACGGCAACCTGCTCGTCGGCACCGACAAAGGCCCCGCCCTGATCAGAAAAAAATAAAGTCAGGGTTCGCCCTGAGTGAGGGTGTAGTATTTGAGGTCGCCTTCACGGGTGAGGATAACGCCGGCCTCTCTTAACAACTTCAGCGTTTCGACATATTTGTTTTCTTCGTCAAACAGGCTCCGACTCAGCGGTTTGCCGTAGGCATGCAGAATATGGTCGTAATAAGGGGTTTCGCTGAGACGGGCCAGTGATTTTGGCACAAGCGTTTCCCAAAATTCGCGATCCAGGTCAGTGGCAGTGGGTGCCATACTCTGATCGGCGGCAGCTGGCTGGGCTGCAGACGGGATCGAGCTTTTATCATCTGCCTTTTTACTGCCGGTTTCAGGCCCGGAAGCAGGATCGGTAAGCGGCAGCACAGAAGAACCTGAAGCCGCAGCAGCAGAAAAATGAGTCTCGATCCATTTCGGCATAACGCGGGCAGCGGCAGACGAAAGAAAGAATCTCGCGATTTTGCCGGTGATTCTGAAACCGCTGCGCATCGTGTGCTCACGGTTGATCAACAAAAGCTCTTCAGCGAGTTTGTCGCGGTTGATCATGTAATCAGCCTCTTTCATTTTTCTGATCTTCCAGGCGTGTTTGACGAGACGGCGGCGCAGGTCTTCACGAGTTTCTTCGGTCATTTTGCCGGCATCCTGTTCGATTACCTTGAGAATATGATCGAGATAGGCCTGACCATGCTTTTTCCACATTTCTTCTGAAGTAGTTCTGATAAGTTCGCAGGCCGGCATCAGGCGACTGCTGGCGGCTGCCTGACCGGTTCTTACCGGGTTTTCGAAATCGACTTCAGGAACGATGCAGGGCACAAAGCTCCAGAAGATGTTCTGCTGACCATGGCTGAGTATGGTTTTGATTTCGTCTTCCATTAAAGCGATTTTGTGCAGAACGTCACCGGTAATCTGATGGGCCTTATTGTCAAGTTCGACGACCTTCGCGCGCACTGCCGGTGGATTTTCTGCAAGGGCGGTATAAAGCTCGTCACGCAGCTGTGAAAAAGCTGGCAAAGCTGAGAGTTTTTCGACTTCAGCGCGGGCATCGCTGCGAAGTTTCTCCGCCTCTAAAGCCAGTTCGGCGATACGACGGGCCTGCTGTTCATTGAGATAAATACCACGCAATACGTTGAGCAGCGAGATTTCTTCGACAAGATCACCCATTTTATCGATGTAGTTGTCTGCCGCCCGAAGCGTCGAAATCGGCAACAACAAAGCCAGTGCCAGTATTATCAACAGCTTTTTCATACTTTCCTCCTGCCTCAAACTTTTCCAGATCGATATTAAATAAACAAATTTGAGCCGGTACGCCGGCCAGGTCAGATATTGCCGTTCGGCAGGTCGTCAAGCCAGATGCCTGGCATCTGATAATTGCAGTCAGGGCATTTACCGCGGGTCAGATGGCTGCGCATGACCTTGAAGCCAAGACGCTCGACGACTTTCTTGCCGCAGCCCGGGCAATAGGTGTGGTTGCCTTCCTGGCCCGGGTTGTTGCCGGTATAAACGAATTTGATGCCAGCCTGCATTGCCATTTTTCGAGCGTTTTCGAGCACGGTATTGGGTGTCGGCGGCAGATTTTTCAGCATAAATTCGGGCACAAACCGGGAAAAATGCCATGGGACATCAGGCCCGAGGTTATTGGCGAACCAGTCGATTCCGGTTTTGAGATGTTCTTCACTGTCGTTTTTGCCCGGAATCAGCAGCGACACCACTTCAAGATGCCGGCCAGAGCCTTTTATAAGCTTGAGTGTGTTTTTTACCGGTTCGAGGCTGCCGCCGATGACTTCTTTATAAAAGTCTTCGGTAAAGCCTTTATAACCGACAACAAACATGTCGATCAGCTCGAAAAGATCGTGTAACGGCTCCGGATTTATGTAGCCAGACGTCACCATTACGGTTTTGAGATTACTCTTGCGGGCCAGCCGGGCGATATCCTTCATAAACTCGATGTAGATGATCGGTTCGGTATAGAAAAAACCGATGCTCTGCACCTGAAAATCAAGGGCCCGTACAATTATCTCTTCTGGTTTGAACGCAAAATTTGACGTCTCGCCCGGGGTTTTCTGCGAGAATTGCCAGTTCTGGCAATACTGGCAGGTGAGATTACAGCCGGCAGTCGAAATTGACATCGCCGGGCTGTGCACATGGTAGTGAAACAGCGGCATTTTCTCGACCGGGTCGATGGCGAGAACGCATGGCAGGCCGTAAACAAGACTGACATACTTGCCGTCACGCAGACCGCGTGCACGGCAGGTACCATTCTGCCCCTCACCCGGCACACAGGCATTCGGGCAAAGCCCGCACTGCAGACTGCCGTTATCGAG
>JAKQKW010000180.1 GCA_029560455.1 Candidatus Rifleibacteriota bacterium | reverse complement strand
GAAATGAAGTATGCGCTCAACAAGATCTGCTGGGGCCGCAAGACCATCGGTGCCGATATCATTCCGCTGCTGCACGACGAAAAAGAACAGCTGGCGCGCAAAGACGGCGTTCTCGAATACGTGCGTGGCAGCGAATCGCTTGCCGACGTCGGCGGTCTCGAGAATCTCAAAGACTGGCTGCTCAAGCGCCGCAAACTCTTCACCCCCGAAGCCGCCCAGGCCGGCATTCGCCCGCCGCGCGGGCTTCTGATGATGGGTATTTCAGGTTGCGGTAAATCGCTGTCGGTCAAGGCGATCAGCGCCCTGTGGGGGCTGCCGCTTTTCCGGCTCGACATGAACAAGGTTTATTCTGGCATTTACGGCACGCCCGAAGGCACCTTCGCCCGTGCCATCAAGAATATCGAAGGGGTCGCCCCCGCCATTCTCTGGATCGACGAAATTGAAGGCGGCATCAGCAGTAACACCGCCAAAGACGGCAGCACCGGTTCGCACATTTTTTCGGCCTTTCTGACCTGGATGCAGGAAAAATCCTCCGACGTCTTTGTCGCCGCTACCGCCAACCGCATCGACCTGCTGCCCGCCGAAATTATCCGTAAGGGTCGTTTCGATCAGGTTTTCTTCATCGACCTGCCGAACGACAGCGAGCGTGAGCAGATTTTCAAAGTTCACCTGAGCCGGCGCGGCAACAAAATCGAAGAATTCGACCTGCCGCTTCTAAGCGTCGCCACCGAATTCTGGAACGGCGCCGAAATCGAGCATGTCGTCGAAGCCGCCATGATCGAAGCCTTTCACCGCGGCACCGCCATGGCCCAGGATGACCTCTATACCATCATCAGAGGCACTGTGCCGCTGTCGCGCACCATGTCAGAACAGATCAAATTCATCAAAGGCTGGGCCAGTGAACGCGCCATTTCGGCCTCAAAATCCGACCGCTGATATTTCTGCCCCGTAAACCCCGGAACTGTTGAATCATTCCCGCCGAAGCACGGCAATTATGCTGAAACTGCTCCCTAAAAGAGGCTTGAAAAACTGATTCTCCGTTATGCAAAAGTTCGCAACAGCCTGATTGTTCAATGTAAGACCAGCCTCGAAAAGATAGCGCAGGAATGCCAAAATTTTGCCGGCTGGTTAGAAAAAATGAGAGAATACTCCCGCACCGCCGCTTAACCAGATCATACGCCAAGATATCCCCCACTGCGTTAGCACTCATCAGCGGCAAAATCAGCAAACTCCTCTCTTTAGGAGGACCTTTTTTGTTGACTTCTCAGTAAAATTAGACTATTCTAATAATGTTAGACATATCTAATTTCATCTCAAAGGCGGCTAAAATGGTCAGAACTACATACAGCCTCGCCGATCTGCCAGAAGGCAGCACCGGCACCATTCGCGACATTGACGCCCTTTCACCCACCGCCCAGCGCCTTCTCGATATGGGTTTCGTACCCGGCACGCCAATTAAAGCCATCAAACGGGCACCCATGGGCGACCCGACCACTTACGAAATCCGCGGTTACCAGGTTGGCCTGCGCCGCACAGAATCGGCACTGATCGATGTTGAGATAAAACCAGATGTCAAATAAAATCACCACCAACAGTCGCAACGTCTACCTCGTCGGCAACCCAAACTCAGGCAAAACCAGCCTTTTCAACGCCATCACCGGTGAGCGCCACCGCGTCGGCAACTGGCCCGGCGTCACGGTGCAGAAAATCGAAGGCATTACCGACACCGCCAACGGCCGCCTGATCATCAACGATCTGCCCGGCACCTACTCGCTCACCCCGGCCACACCCGAAGAGGAAATCGTTCTCAAAACCCTCGACGAAGCCGCAACCGGCATTATCATCAACGTCGTCGACATCGCCAATTTCGAGCGCAATCTTTTTCTGACCACCCAGCTGGTCGAGCTCGGCGTCAACCCCGTCGTCAGCCTCAACTGCTTCGACTCGTTCACCCGGGCCGGTGGCAGCATCGACCTGCAGAAGTTCTCGTCCTTCACCGGCACCACCCCGTTTCCGACCGTTGCACGCAGAGGCGAAGGCGTCAGCTCGATGATCGAGCACCTGAGCCGCCCCGAGTATCTTGCCCCAGAATGCTGCAACAATATGCTCGCACTGCCCGATCTCTGGAAAAAGGCCGCCGAAGACGCGCTCGCCTGCCAGGGTCTCAAATGGGCTTCTGCCACCCCGGTTCAACGCTACAATGCTCTGCGCGAACTGATCAGTCTCAAGCCTCTCGAATCTGACATCAAGGTCCAGGAAATCAGGCGACAGCTGGCCACTCAGCTCAGTCAGGGCCGCGAAAAACCGGTCAAGGTCATTGACCTGGCCTGTGAGCTTGCCTCTGACCGATACCGCCGCATCGAAAAACTGATCGCTGCCTGCGCCACGATCCCGGGCAAAAGCATCCCGCCATGGCAGGAAAAACTCGATGCGGTGCTCACCCACCGCTTTCTCGGGCTGCCGATCTTCGCCCTGATGATGGCCTGGGTATTCTGGACAACCTTCTCGCTCGGCGAAATCCCGATGGGCTGGATGGAATCTCTCGTTGAACTGGCCGGCAATTTTGTCAGAGCCAACGTGCAGGAAGGCCTGCTGCAGGAACTGCTTGCCGACGGCATCATCAGTGGCGTTGGCGGTGTTCTTGTATTCATCCCGAACATTCTCATTCTTTTCTTCTGGATAGCAATTCTCGAAGATTCGGGCTATATGTCGCGCGCCGCCTTCATCATGGACCGCATGATGAACAGTATCGGTCTGCACGGCCGCGCCTTCATCCCGATGATCATGGGCCTGGGGTGCAACGTGCCGGCAGTGCTGGCGACACGCATCATCGACAACCGTTTTCAGCGTCTGCTCACCATGCTGCTGATTCCGCTGGTCACCTGCGCTGCGCGTCTGCCGGTTCTGGTATTGCTGTGCGGCACTTTTTTTCCGGAAAACCCAAGTATGTGGATGTTTTCACTGTTCTTCGTCAATCTGCTGGTATTGATCTTTCTTGGGCACATGACCAGTTTTCTCTTCAAAACCGTCGAGAACAGCCCGTTTCTGCTTGAAATGCCGCCCTACCGCCTGCCGACCGCCGCCAGTGTCTGGCACATGCTCTACGAAAAGGCGATGCACTTTGTCGAAAAGGCCGGCACCGTGATCCTGGCCGGCGCAATCGTGATCTGGGTTCTGTCGGTTTTCCCGCGTGAGGTGCCGCTCAGTTTCAATTACGAAGCCGAGCTTGCTGCTCTCAAATCGCAGGCGGTTACTGCTGAAACGACTGAACAGATTGCCGCCCTCACCCACAAACGTGACATCGAACAGATGGAAGGCCGCTACATGGCACGCATCGGCAAGCTGATGCACCCGGTCATGGCCCCGCTCGGCTTCAGCTGGCGCGAGACCGTTTCGCTGATTCCTGGTTTCCTGGCCAAGGAATCCGTAGTATCGACTCTGACAGTTCTGTATCTTCCCTACGATGAAGATCTTGGGAAAGGGATGAGTAAAACCGGCATGAACAAACTTTCGGCTTTCGTTTTTATGCTGTTTACCCTGCTCTACATACCCTGTATCGCCACCCTCGGCGTCGTCTGGCGCGAAAGCGGTTCGACAAAATTCACGGTTCTATCACTGGTAGTTTATTTTGCGATTGCATATCTCGTCAGTTTCGCCGCCCTGAAAATCGGCGAGGCACTGCAGGCCAGCAACGGCACCGCCGCCGAAGCAGTGACCATTGTTCTTGTCGGCATCTTTGCGGGCTGGTATCTGCTGCGAACCCTTCTCAACACTTTTGTCGGGCGACAGTGCAACTCATGCGCCGGCTGCAGCGGTTGCCCGTCAAAAAGCAGCGACTGTCAGGGGTAAAACCATGAAAGAACGTGTTTCGGGGGCTCTTGAATCATATCTTGAACAGATTGCCGAACTGCAGCAGGAACATGGAGCAGTTCGCACTTCTGACCTTGCCGAGCGCATGGGCTGCAAACGTTCTTCAGTAACCAATGCTCTGCAGCGACTGTCAGAAAAAGGTTTGATCAATTACCAGGCATATCGCCCGGTAACTCTGACAGAAGATGGGCAAAAGACAATCAGTGCTTTGAGTCGGTATCACGGTATTCTCGCCAAGTTTCTTGGTGAAATCCTGGCTTTTCCTGAAGACTTTGCTCAGCAGGAAGCCTGTCGTCTCGAACATCGAGTGAGCGCCCAGACGATTGAAAGAATGCGCGCCTATCTTGAGTTTGCCGACAAATGGGGTAACTGTGCCTGCGACAACAGTTCTGAAGTAAAATGTCAGGAAAAAAGCCGGGAGGCTTTTAAAAAGTTCCTGAATCGAAAAATCGAAAAGACCTAAAAAAGAAAAATCGGGGTTTCCCGATCTGTTTTGTCTGAATTGCTCAGTGTTTTACATCTGACTGATAAAGATTAAAAATTTCGTAGGTTGTGTGGTTTTCGAGCAGATCATCAGACTGTTCTTCCATCCAGCACAGAAAATTCTCATCCATCATCAATTCTGTAATTCCGACCATCCCTGGGTGAACCATTTGCCTTCCTCCTTGTAATTTTCTACAAATGATTCATCGGCGAATTTATAAGAATGATTAACCATTTTTTTATTTATTTTTTGTAACTTGTTGAACAGTGGTTGCTTATGGCTTAAAATAGGCTCAAGGTCTAATACAGAAGGAGGATCAGATGCCAGCCGTAACTATTTCGCGTGAGATTGGTGCATCTGGAACTTTTATTGCTCTCAAGGTAGCTGAAGCCCTCGGCTATGTCTGCTACGACCAGCAGATCATCAACGAGATCGCCCAGAAAATGGGCAAAAACAAGGATCAACTTGAAGACTTCGACCAGCAGTCTTATAACCGCATCGGCGTTTTCTTTCAGGAAGCCCTTGCCAGTATCGCTCAGGGCGGCATGGTTTTTCACCCATTCGGGATCGGCCCGCTCGACTGGGATTCAGCCGAAATTTTCAGCACCTACCCGCGCAACACTTTTCAGGAAAAAGACTATTACGAAGTTCTGACCCAGGTAATCAAAGAGATTTCCGAAAAGTCAAACGTGGTCATTCTCGGCCGTGGCGGCAGTCAGATCCTCAAAGACCGTTCAGACACACTGCATGTGCGTATTGTTGCTGACCGCAATGAGCGAATTCAGCATGTAATGAAAGAACAGAATCTCGACCAGGCCAAAGCCGAAGAAGTGGTAAGCCGCAAGGACGAAGCCGCTGCCAACTTTATCTACGACTTTTTTGATGCAGACTGGAACGACCCGCACTACTACCACATGATTCTCAACACCAGCCGTATCAACCCTGAGAAGTGCATTGAAATGATCATCAATGCCGTCAAAAACCTCTGAACATGTCAAAACGTCTAATTGGCATTGTTCTGGTTCTGGCATGTGTGGCAGCCTTTCACCTTCTCGGTTCACACGTAGAAACCCCTCCCGTCTGGTCGCGCGCCATCAGCGCCAAAGTTTTTTCTGATCCGGTTGCAGCCGGTAACAACTTTGTTTTTCTTGGCGGCGACAAGGGCAAACGCAGTTTCAAACTGTTCGAAGTCGATGCGGCAGGGACTCTGGTAGCAGAATCACCTGAATTGAACAGCCTGCCTTTTCAGCCAATCGCACTCGGCAACATGGTTATTACCGGTGATTCATCGAGAATGGTGCGAGGCTTTTCGGTGCCAGGCCTTAAGCTGGTATGGGAAAACGGCACGGTCGAGCAGTTCAGAATCGCTCCAATGAAGGCCGACAACGAAAGAATTCTTATTCAGTCGACCGCCAGCACGATTTTCTGCATTGACAGCCGCACCGGCAAACCAGTATGGGAATACACTTTTCCCGACTCCCTGGTTAACTATGCGGTCGGCAAAGTTATCGTCTGCCTGCACGGTTACAATGATCTGAAAGAGCCAAAATGGAAGGCCACCGCCCTCAACCCCGAAGACGGCTCGGTCGCCTGGACATTTGCCGCTCTGCCGCTTGGGCAGGACACCCCATTATTTGTGCAGAATATCTGCGTCATGGCTTCGAACGAAGGCGAAATCATGATCTTCGATCAGGACCACGGCACTCTTCTGCATAAAAATGAAATCAAGGGGCTGAAGGCTTCGCAGATTCTCGACGACATCCTGATCATGCTTGCTTCAGGCGGTTCACGGATTGTCTGCATGTCACTCATGACTGGCGCTTCGTGGTCAACCACGGTTCAGGCTGGCTATCTCAATGCCGCCAGGTATGGTAACCGGCTGATGCTCTGCGACAAGAAAGCTCTGCGCTGTCTTGACGCCAATACTGGTGAACAGCTCTGGAAAAAGGATCTGTCTGACGCATATAACGCTTTTCCGCATCGCCGCGGTATCTTTGTCACTCACAAAGATTCGTTCTTTGCGCGAACCACCTATGGCAGCTACATCGAAACCGATTCAAACCGCACCGTGTGGGCAACCGGTGGCCGCAGCCTGTTCATGAAACCACTGGTCACCAATGCCGGCGATATGCTGCTCTCTTACGACGGCTACTACATGATGATGCCGAAGCCGGCCTATGAACTTTCTTCTGGTCAGACACCCATCGCAGACCCCACCCAGAACAGTATCAAATTCTGGAAAGATGAAACTGCCACGCCTTCTGCAGATGTTACTGCCAGCGGTTCGGTCCCCCAGCCTGCCCCTGCGGCACAGACAGATGCAGATAATACCGACATAACCGGCAACACTCCGGTTTCCGGGGGCACAGATATCGACATCGACGACGGCTGGAAAAAGACCGACTGACGCCATCATCAAACCCGCATTTCAAGCCCCTCCGGCACCATTGCCTGAGGGGCATTTTAATGTTACAATAACAGGCCCGTTTCACCCTCAGGAGGTAAAATGAAAACAGGTAAGCTTAATATAGGTTTTGACATAGGATCAGTCAGCATCAATGCGGTCATCTGCGACGCAGAAGGTCGCTTTGTTGAAGAAATGCCATATCACCGCCATTTCGGGCGCACACTCGAACTCGTTGCCCGCATTCTCGGGCAGATCGAAGATAAATACGGCCGCGACAACATTCAGCGGGTCGCTTTCACCGGCACCCACGGCAAAGCCATGGCCACCGAGCTTAAAACATATTTCGAAATCGAGACCACTGCCCAGACCAGAGGTCTTTATGCCCTGATGCCCGAAGCCCGTACCGCCATCTCGATTGGCGGCCATGATTCGGCACTGCTGATTCTCACACCGAGTGACAAGGGCTTCATTCTCGACGATTTCAAACTCAACGAAGCCTGCGCCGCCGGCACCGGCAGCTTTATCGACCAGCAGGCCGAACGTATTTTTTCTGACGTTGAAGAATTCAACAGCATCACCGACCCTCAGAAACGCATGGAATCTATTCTCATGCGTTTTATGGAAGAGGGCCGCAAGTCTGACTGCCCGGCCAGTGTCGCCTGCCGCTGCACAGTCTTCACCAAGTCAGACATGATCCACCTTCAGAACAAGGGTATTCCGATCAGACACATTATTTCAGGGCTGCACGAAGGTGTTGCCAAAAATTTCAAGTCAACTCTGATCAACAATCGAAAACTGCTCGAACCGGTAGCCTTTATCGGTGGTTATGCCTCGAACCTGCTTGCGCGCAAGGCATTCGAGCGCGTGCTTGGGCTCAAAATCAGCGTGCCCGATCACTATACCAGCGTCGGTGCGCTTGGCGCCATTCTCAACGCCATGTCAGCCAATCAGGGCTGCCGCGTTACCGCCGAGCAGATCAACCAGCTCAAAGCCTCCGAAGCCTTCGCAGCGGTTCGCACCGCACCGCTCAGCATAGATCTGCACCCCTTCGCCGAGTGCGGCAAGGCCGATGGTCTGCCGGCCGGCAAAGATGTCATCGACGTCTACATGGGCTACGACATCGGTTCGACCACCACCAAGCTCGTTCTCACTACGCCTGAGGGCCGGGTTGTCTACAAGTGCTATATTCCGACTGAAGGACAGCCGGTTATCGCCATCAAAAAGGCGCTGCGCAACTGCGTAGAAACCATTGACGTCAACCGCGTCAATGTTATGGGAGTCGGCACCACCGGTTCAGGGCGCGAAGTCGCCAACCTGTTCGTCGGCGCTGACGACGTGGTCAACGAAGTTACCGCGCATGCGCGTGGCACTACCCATTTTGAGCCAACCATCGACACCATTTTCGAACTCGGCGGCCAGGATGCCAAGTATACGGCGCTTGGCAACGGCTACGTCGTCGATTTCAGAATGAACAAGGTCTGCGCCGCCGGCACCGGCAGCTTTCTTGAAGAAACTGCCAACAAGCTCGGCATAGATATCGCCGGCGAGTATGAAGACATGGCGATGCGCGCAAAAGCACCATATCGGCTCACCGAGCGCTGCACCGTTTACATGGAATCTGACCTGATGTCGTATCTGCAGATGGGCGGCGCCGTTGAAGATCTGCTTGCCGGCCTATCTCAGGCGGTAGTTCACAACTATCTCAACCGCGTCGTGCAGGACGGCCGCATTGGCAACCGCATCAGCTTTCAGGGCGGTCCTTCGCTCAACAAGTCAGTTGTCGCCGCCTTCGAAAAGATCGTCGGCAAACCTATCATCACTCTGCCACACCGTGAAGTAATGGGCGGGATCGGCGCTGCACTGCACGCCATGGACGAAATCAAAGAACGCAAGGCGGCCGGCGAGCAGTTCAAGACCCGCTTCAGAGGCTGGCAGGTAGTAGATCAGCCATTCGTACACGAAGAAGAAATCTGCAACCGCAACGTCAACTGTCACAACCAGTGCAAACTTCAGATCTATCGCGTCGGCAACGACGAGGCCATCTACGGCGGCGACTGCGGCATGTATGAATCACGCCAGCAGGCGAAAAAACGCGCGCCCGACTTTAACCGCGTCCGTCAGGAACTCTATTTCAGACACATGAAAGGCCTCTACCGCGTAGCCGGCGAAGAACCGGTCAAATCAGAGAGCGGCAAAAAAGTTATTGGTATTCCGCGCGCACTCGGCTTTCATCAACTCGGGCTATTCTGGGTTCACCTGATGACCAGACTCGGTTATGAAGTGGTTATCAGCCCCGAAACCAGCAGTGAGATCGTCGATCGCGGCATTGCGGCGATGACCTGCGAAGCATGTTTCCCGGTCAAAATTTCGCACGGACATGCTGCTACGCTCAAAGACAAATGCGATTATCTGTTCATGCCGATGCTGATCGAAATGGAATCGAATCAGGGCAACAATTCATTTTACTGCCCCTACGTCGAAGCCAACACCTAC
>JAKQKW010000145.1 GCA_029560455.1 Candidatus Rifleibacteriota bacterium | reverse complement strand
CAAGAAACCAGGCCGCTTTGCGCAGCGATGTCGCTGCAAAAGCCTGCTGAACCGTTTGCCCCGAATGTGATTTGAAGCCGTTGACAACATAGACCGAGACGAGCAGCAACGGAAACACCGAAAGGGCCAGCCAGTAAAAATTGCCGGTCGCCGGCGACTGTGCCGCTTCCTTCTCTTTGACAATCGCGGCCATCGTGTCGTTCATCAGCCTGATAAAGGCTTTTGCATCATCATTACTTTCGAGAAAAGCGTCATATTGCCGGTAAAATCTGTCCCAGAAGATGCTCCATTCCTTTTCCGGCGGCGGCAGCCGGGTATCTTCAAGCTGCTGTCGGAAAACCTGCAGAACACGGTCTTCAGCCAGTTCTGGCCTTGCCATTGCTTGCCGGCTGGCCGGCAGGTCGCTCGAAATTCTGTACCACTCAGCCTGAATATCAGGACGGCTGAGAAACAGAATCAGTTTCTGTCCCGCTTCCTTGTGTCGTGAATCCTTGAACTGCACCAGATTCGAGCCGCCGATGAACGAGGTTCGGGTTTTCCCGGCCGGCAGAGGTGCCAGACCCCAGGCATTTTTGAGGCGACCGGCATTTTTCTTCAGATCAGAAGCCATCCAGGGGCCAGAGACAACGACCTCATAGACCCCGTTGTCGAATTCAGTTATGTAGTCGAGACCAGAGTCGTTAGGCTTGCCCAGAAAACCCTCACGGCGCATCGTGCGGTCGTATTCGAGGGCGGCGAGCATGGGTTCTTCACCGAATGCCGGTCGACCAGAGCTCAGCGGTGAAAACTGCCCGCCGGCCTGCCAGTAGAACATTTCGAAAGTGAAACCGTGCATGCTGACAAAATTGCTGTTTTGCAGTCCGGCGACGCGCTTGTCGGCGACCACTCGGCGCCCGAATTCGAGAAATTCCTGCCAGGTGGCCGGAAAAGACTGCATGCCATAACGGTCAAGATATTCACGGCGATAAAAAACCAGCCGGGTATCGACATACCACGGAACGCCATAGTGCTGGTCGTCATACCTGCAGGTCTCTATAGATGCCGGAAAAAAATCGCCAGAACTGAGTCGCCCGTCAGAAAAAAGCGGTTCAAGGCTTTCGAGGGCGCCCATCGCATAGAAGTCGTGCATCATCGTGGTGCCGAGCTGGCATACATCAGGCGGTGCGCCACCAAGAAAAGCAGTCACCAGCTTTTCGTAACAGCCACCCCACGAAAACGCCTGAATTCTGACCTTGAGTCCGGGATTTTCTTTTTCGAAGCGGCCGGTGAGCTGAGAGATCAGCTCGGCTTCGCCGCCCATTATCCAGACGCGCAGCGTAATGCCTTCGTCGGCGGCAACCGGTAAAATACAGCCGAAGACCAGGAAAAAAAGAAAAAGCCACCCTGCCTGGCGGCTAAAAACAGGCAGAATGCGCAATTTGTGGTTCACGGCCCGTTCTTTTCTTTTGCCTGGCTTTGTGGCGGGCCTTTAATCGGTGCGCCATGGAACTGACAGTAGATGACAAGTGTTCCATGCAGCAGGTCGCCGGCACTTTCATAACGGCAGCGCTCGGTCGGGCGCGGAAACGGATGTTTGAGATAATCCGGCATCAACGGTGAATCAGGGTTACTGACCATGCGGTCGCTGATGCGCCGCAATGGAACAGTGTGCTCGGCATTGTACATCTGCACCGCGCCTCTGATTGAAGTCTGAGAAAAATAGCAGCTGCGCAATTCGCGATAAAAGTTGTCAGGAAAGAAAAGCATGCGAAAATAGCTCTGCGTGTTGGTTATCCAGCACAGCCTGAAACAGGGCGGATCGGCGATGATCTTTTCGGCTTCGGTCGTATCGGTTGCTACGCCAACCGCAAAACACTCGGGAAAATTTCTCAGGTGGGCTGCCTGACTGACAAGTTTCTGCGCCAGAGCCGGCTGCGGGGCAAAACATGCCAGAAGCAGCAATAGAACCGCCAGCCCGGGGTTTACCGACATTGGCATATGATTTTAGTCCGGGGTGGCGGAAACGAACTCGAGGGCCGGCAGCTTCACGGCCTGGCCCAGTTCATTGATGATTTCATAATCTTTCCATTCGGTCGTGCCGTTGAAAGTGATGATTTTTCCCTCACGGATGAACGACGGAAACCCGTTCTTGCGGGTCGACAGCAGAAACAACGGCTGATTGTTATAATGCTTATTGAGACGGAAATCGTTGCGGTCACGGTTCATCGCATCGAGCTCGTCGCGGCTGAGTTCTTTGATCATCAGCAGAAAGTCGCGGCCGTGACGGCTGATTTTTCTGGCGATATAACCACGCCATTCAACGGTGATCGGGCCGGTAAAACTGGTTCTGAAGCTGACATCGGTGAGCTGATAAAACTTCAGATCGCTGATTGCATAATTCTTTCTGATCTGAGCCAGCCCCTCGCGGGCCGGGCGGGCCAGTTCTTCAGTTTCTCTTATCTTGAACCGGGCGACTTCGAGCTTTCGTACCGCATCACGGCGTGAACCTTCCTGCAGGTTGCCGGTTTCGAGAGCCTGACTGAAGAGGTTGGCCGCTTCGTCGAAGTTGTTCATGGTAAAGGCATGATTGCCACGCAGATACAGATCGTTGGCGAGGTTGCCCGCCGCCTCGGTCATGCGCATCTGCAGGTTGGGGTTGCCCGGGTTCATGGCGTTGGCGCGGCTGTAGTAGTCTTTCGCCTGCTCAGGCCTGCCCATCGTTTCGTAGATGCGGGCAATCTCTATGGCAACGGTTGCCTGCGGCTTTACCCCGTAATAGATCTGGTAGTTGCGCAGGGCGTCTTCGAGCAGGTTGACGCGCGCATAATTGCGGCCAAGCAGAAAGTAAGCATCGTAAAACTTGTCGTCGACCCTGATTGCCTCTTCGAGGTGCTTGATCGAGGCAAAAAGGTCGCCTTCGAGACTCAAAGCCCTACCCATCAGGAAATGGGCGCGTGGACTGTCGGGGTTCTTTTCGAGAATGCTCTGCAGCAGTTTGACCGCCTCAGCCTTGTTGCCGCTTTCAAGCAGAGTTTCGGCCCTGGCTTCACCGGCAGGTTTTGCTGCCTGTGCAGTCACTCTGGTCGGTAGCGGTGGCAGTTTCAGGTCACTGCCGGAATAGGCCGGCGCCGGCTGCGTATTTATCGGGGGCAAAGCCGGCAGAGCCTGAGCTGGCGCCCTGCTGATCGCCGGCGTTCTCACCGCGGCCGGCCGCTGCACCGGAGTCTGGGTGATGACCCTGGCCGGGGTCATCGGCCTTTCGGTCGGCATCACCTCGGGCTCATAATAAACCTGCTGTGAAGGCTGGGTTACAACCTGGGCCGGCAGCCGCGCTTCTGACTGCACGACCGGTGCTGGCAACGGCATGGTTTCGGGCTGGACCGTGGCCTGCGCTCTTTTCATCTCGACGGTGCAGCGCGCGATACCGCGGCGGGCAGCGACCATCGAAGTGTCGAGAGAAGCCGCGAGACGATATTCCTTCAAGGCTTCTTCAAAATTGCCGGTCAGCTCAAAAAGACGCCCGAGGTTGAAATGTACGCCCGGGTGGCGCGGCGACTGCTCATAGGCCTCTTTGAGAGTCTGGTGGGCCTGTTTGTAGCGTTGCTGGTAGATGTGGTTAACCGCTTCTTCAACGAGAATGTTGGTGTTGTCGAAAGCCAGCAGACCGGGGTTGCCCGCCGCTGTCAGCAGTGCGGACAAAAATATGGTTTTCAGCCAGTTCTGGTTGTTCATGAGCAGGGTCCTTGTCTTCGCGCCTTGGTTTTGACTCAAGATTGACGACTATGTTATCATCAATTCGAAACTAAACCTAGTGGAGGAAAGCATGTCAATTTTCCGTTTTATCTGGTGGGCGGTAATTATCAGTATCTGCGCTTTTGCCGGCTACGTCTACGGCTATCTTTCCGAATAATTTTGCCTGAAATAACCCGGTCAGAAACGAATTCTGGCCGGGTTATTTTATGCCGGTATATTCTTTGAAACGCCCGTGCTTTTTCAGCAGCTCGAGGTATTCTGCCTGCAGTTCGGCGACGCCGAACAGAGCCGCTGTCAGAAAGTCTTTGCGCGTATAGCCGTGCTTCTCGGCAAGCTCTGAAAAATTGCTGCCGTCAGCCAGCTGATCGAGAATTTTTTCGGACTTGGTTAATGCCGGTGCCATTTTTTTCTCCTGTTGCTAATTCTAATTATTTATCGGCAGTTTGCAACTCAACCCGAAATCAGTATCGATCATCGCTTAAATACAGTGCTGGAGCAGGTTGTGTTTGCGGCCGTGCTTGTTGCACGGCAAAACATGAAGTTTAATATGATTACATGCTGTTGGAGCTTAAATGACAAACCCTGCCGCTGAAACGCCAAGGCCGCCCGTAAGAAACGTTTTTGCGGTTAAACTGCTCGGCCTGCCGCTGAGCCGCCACGACAATCTCGTCTGTTTCATGGTGATCGTTCTTGCCGTATTTTTGCAGATCAGATTGCAGCATACCTTTCTGGGCGAGGGCTGGTTCGCACTTTTGGGCTTTATTGCCTACGTCGCCCTGCGTCTGTGGCTCTTGAACCGCCGCTACCCTGAACCGGGCGAAATCATACTCGAAGCCGACCGTATCAGTCTGCCCGGCAGCCTTAATGCCGGCAAGCCAGAACTGATTCTGTTCAGCGATCTTAAAGCTGTGACCACCCGTTTCTTTAAAACGAAAGGTGGCGGCCAGAACCTGACTTCGCTTGAATTCGACACAGGATTTCGCAGTTACTGTGTTAACTGGCTGGCGGCCGATCTGAATATTCTCGAAAGAGAACTGATCAAACGCGGTGTCAGGGTGACGCGGGTTGCCGGCACATACGAACAGGTGATCAGCTTTGGGTTGCTGGTTTTTATTTTGCTTCTGCTGCTGGTTTTCTCAACACATTTTCTGCGCTGACCGCGCCGGTCGTCGGTCAGGCGTTCATCGAGCCTTTGCGGTAGCCGGCAATGTCGATGCACACATGTTTGAATCCGAGCTTTTTCAGGCGGTCGGCAAAATTTACCAGGGTGTCCATGGCGCGATGCCGGTCTTCGGGCCTGGTTTCGATTCTGGCGAGATCGCCATGATGGCGCAAACGGCAGAAACCCAGGCCTGCCTCTCTCAATATCGCTTCTCCTTCTGCTATCTGTCGCAGTTTTTCTGACGTAATCGGGCTACCTGTCGCAATGCGCGTCGCCAGACAGCTTTGTCCGGCTCTGACGATTTCACCGGCATTCATGGCCCGCAATACTTCTGCAATCATCGCCTTGCTGAAACCACATGCCCGCAGCGGGCTTGCGACTGCCAGTTCTTTTATCGCCTGCTTACCGGGCCGGTAATCGTCATCGTCATCGATAACCGAGCCTTCGCAGATTATTTCGCCCGGTTGCGCCGCTTTGAGCAGCCCGGAAAAAATCAGCTTCTTGCAGTGATAACAGCGCAACGGATCATTGCAGGTCACTTCGGCCGACCGCAGCGGGTCAGCTTCGATCTCAACAACTCTGAGCCCGTACCGCGCGGCTGTGTCTCTGGCAATCCGCATTTCTTCGGGCGACATGAACGGCGAACTGACAAGCAGGCAGCGATACGAATCCGGTATGACCCGGCTGGCTATCAACGCCATAAAGCTGCTGTCCATACCGCCAGAGTAGGCAAACATCAAACTTTTCTGCTGCCTGAAAAAGGCACACAGCCTTTGCAGCGCCTCTTCTGCCTGCCGACTAATATTTTCGATCTTCAGTTCAAACATCATCGATCTCCGTAACGGTTTGCCTTCAATTGTATCAGATTTGCTGCGGAAAGTTGCCGGGTTTGTGTTATCATGCAGCTCACCAATCAATTTCTCACGGGGGAAACCACATGGGTCTCGATTCAGTGCATTTCAAGGCCA
>JAKQKW010000138.1 GCA_029560455.1 Candidatus Rifleibacteriota bacterium | reverse complement strand
GGTTGACATCTGCGGGCGGGGCGGGTAGACTTTGCCGAAATCTTACGAACAGGGCACAGAGATACAGCATGAGCAGATTGAATTTCAGGGTTGAGGCGCGCTGTGGGGGCACGCGGGCGCGGGCGGGGCGATTTACGGCTTTGCATGGCGAAGTGGTGACGCCCGTTTTTATGCCGGTCGGCACACGGGCGACGGTTAAGAGCCAGACGGTCGAGACCCTGAAGGCGACCGGGGCACAGGTGCTGCTTGCAAATACTTATCATCTGCTGCTACGGCCGGGACCTGAGGTCTTCAGGCGCTTCGGCGGTATTCATAAGTTCATGAACTGGGATCAGCCGGTTCTTACCGATTCGGGCGGCTTTCAGATTTTTTCGCTGCACCGTTCGCGCGAAATGAACGAAGAGGGTGCGCGTTTTCAGAGCTATATCGATGGCAAGAGCTTCATGCTGACGCCTGAACTGAGTATCGACATGCAGAAAGCCATCGGCAGCGACATCATGATGGTGCTCGATCAGTGTATTCCGTCGACAGCAGGCCATGAAGAGGCAAAGGCGGCCATGGAACTGACGCATCGCTGGGCACGGCGCTCGCTCGAAGCGCGCGGCGATTCGCCGCAGTCGATGTTCGGCATCGTGCAGGGCGCCTGCCACCACGACCTGCGCCGGCAGAGCGCCGAATTTCTGCGGCAGCTGCCGTTTGACGGCATGGCGATCGGCGGCCTCGCAGTCGGGGAAACCAGCGACCTGCGCTACGAATTTACCGGGCTCGTCGCCGAAATGCTGCCAGAACATCTGCCGCGCTATCTGATGGGCGTCGGCACACCACTCGACATTCTCGAAGCGGTGCACCGCGGCGTCGACATGTTCGACTGCATCATGCCGTCGCAGCTCGGGCACCGTGGCACTGTCTACACTTCGCACGGCAAGATGCAGCTGCGCCGCAGCGTCTATAAATTTGCCGAAGAGAAGCTCGATGCCGCCTGTGACTGCCTTACCTGCCGCGATTATTCGCGCGCCTATCTCCATCACCTGATCAAATCAGACGAACCGCTCGGCTGGCATCTGCTCGTGACCCATAACCTGGCTTTTTACCACCGCCTGACCCGCGAGATGCGCGCCAGCATCGTTGCCGGGAGTTTTGCGCAGTTCTACGAACAGAAGAAAGTCGAACTGGCCCGTGACGACGAAGATAACCCGGGCACACCGCCGCGCCGCAATCAGATCAAGATTCCGCGGCTTGGCGATTATGAAGTGCATTTCAACCCGAAGGGCTTTGCCAGCATCAAGCAGATCAGCTCAGGCGAAATCATGCACTCGGTCAACCCGCCGGCCGAAGAGGCCAACCGCCTTTACGTCGAGCAGTCAGGGCTGGCGCAGCGGCTGTTGAAAATTTCACAAGCAAACAATACAGATGACCTGGTTATCTGGGATGTCGGGCTGGGCGCGGCTTCGAACGCGATGGCCGCGGTGCGCTGCTTTGAAAAAGTGCTTGGTGATGCGACCGGTTGCCTCAGGCACCTGCACCTGATCAGCTTTGAATGTGATCTCGACCCGCTGGCGCTGGCTTATAAAAACAACCGCAATTTCCCGCATCTTTTTCATGGGGCACCGGCGCGTCTGCTCGAAAAACGCCGCTGGGAACACAGCTCGGGCCTCTGCACCTGGGAACTGTTTCATGGTGATTTTCTTGAACTGTTCAAAACCGCCAGAATACCGGATATCGTCTTTTTTGATCCGTTCTCGGCGAAAACCGATCGTTCATTCTGGACCTACCAGACATTTCTGATGCTTTTTGAATACTTCAAAGGCGCTGACACGGCCCTTTATACCTACTCGACTTCGACGGCGGTGAGAGCTGCACTGCTGGCATCCGGCTTCCTGGTCTGCAATGGTGTCGGCACCGGGCCGAAAGAGGCGACGACCGTCGCTTTCACCAACGCCGCCGCCCACGCCAGACACCCGAATGCGCCGGCACTGCTCGGGCCGGAATGGCTGCAGCGCTGGCACCGCAGCGGTTCGCGCTTTCCGCGTGGTCTGTCTGAGGCTGATCAGCCCAGATTCTGCGAAAGAATCGAAAAACACCCGCAGTTTGCCGGGGCTGTCATAAAATGAGTTATAATGGCAAAAAACTGCAGTCAGGAGATCACAGGTGAGCGGAAAAATTGTATCGATCTGTATCAGTCCTGGAGTTGGAACCGCCAAAAAGCGCGTGGCTTCAGCTGAACTGAAAACTGACTTCGGCATTGTCGGCGACGGACACGCCGGAAGCGTCAGACCGGTAAGTATTGCAATGCGCGAATCTGCCGAAGCTTTTGCGCGGCAGCATGCTCTGCAGCCTCAACCAGGCGACTTTGCCGAGAATATTATAATTGAGGGGCTGGATCTTGCACCAGTGAAGATTGGCGGGCATCTACGCCTCGGTTCTGTCGTTCTCGAGGTTGTGCAGATCGGCAAGGAAACAAAGCCTGATCATTATTCCTTTCATGGATTCAGACTGCTGCCGACGCATGGTTACTTCTGCCGGGTCGTGACCGGCGGTGTCATAAAAGACGGTGACCCGTGCGATATTGTAAAGTAGTCACTTTGCACCGAAAAGACCTGTGACCGTTTTTTACAATGCACAATATGAACATATAATGGTCTGAATAAAGAATTTTGAGGTGAACAGATGTTCGAAATTAAAAAGAAAATAGCGACTCTGGGGCTTGCAACAGCCATGACTCTGCTGGTTTCGGCCGCTGACGCCAAACTTTGCATTGGCTGCAGTGCCGAGTTGCCAGATAATGCCAATTTCTGCGCCGGCTGCATGACGCCGCAGCCGAAAGCTGCCAGGCTGGCCGGACCTCAGACGGCGCAACCGGCAGATCTGCGCGAGCAGGTTCTTGACCTTTTCGCTTTTCTCGATGAATTCGAAGCGCATTTTCATGACATTCAGTATCTCAACGTGCTTGGCAAGATGCCCGATGTCAAAACCCGATTTCAAAACGCTGCCGCCAGATATAAAAAGCTTGAGCCAAGATTGCCCGAAGAACTGACAATTCTGGCGCAGCTGTATGCCGCAAAATTTCAGCTCTTTGAAGGTATGACCGGTATAATGAAAAACCTGCGCCTCGACGGCGGCTACCGCGCTGCACTGGTCAAGTCGAGCATGGTGGTAATGCATCTTTACAATCAGGTCATCGACACTTTCAGGACACCGAAAACCTATGATCGCGCGGCTCTCGAAACGCTCAAAAAGAGGGTCGCCAATATTCCGAAGCGCACGCAGAAATATGCGGTCACGGCAAAATACCTGCAGCTGGGCAAACAGCAGGTTCCGGGCGGCGAAAAGGTCATGGTGCTTGGCATTCAGGGCAAGAGAGCGCACGTGCTCTATATGGGCCCGAGCATGGACAACAACCCGGTCGAGGGCATGATTGGCCTGCGCGACCTTGAGAAACGCACGACCTGGGCCCGCGAAAATATTTTCTTTTTCGACGAGGCACAATGAGCGGCAAACAAGGTCTGGCGCTGTTCGACTTCGACGGCACGATCACGACGCACGACAGTTTTCGCGATTTCCTGATTTTCTTTTTCGGGAAATGGCGTTTCATGTTCGGTTGCCTGCGCGCGGCTCCGTGGCTGCTCGCTTATCTGCTGCGCCTGGTCAGCAACCAGGCTGCCAAACAGCAGGTGACACGCATTTTTTTTGCCGGCATGCCACAAAAAGAATTCGAAGCACAGGCAAAAAAATTCGCAACCGGCATTCTCAATAAAATTGTGCGCCCGGCTGCCATCGAGAAGATTCGCTGGCACAGGGACCAGGGGCACCGTGTAATTCTCGTTTCGGCATCATTTACCGATTATCTCAAATTCTGGTGCGAACAGCACGGCATGGAAATCATTTCGACGCGTCTTGAAACAAAAAATGGCCTTCTCACCGGCAATTTTGCAACGCCGAACTGTTACGGCCCTGAAAAGGTCAAACGCATCAGAGAAGTCGTCGATCTCGCTGAATATCAAACCGTCTATGCCTACGGCGACTCGCGCGGCGACCGTGAAATGCTCGAAATCGCCCACGAAAAAGGCTACCGCGTTTTTTAACCAGCCGCTGCCCCTCCAGACTTGAATACTGGAAAATTATTTTGCAAACAGGCTGGTGTAACTATGCATGGACGTGTTAAAAATAAAATCAGTCCTGTAAAAATTATTATTCCCGGAGAGCAACAATGGGTAAAGAATTAAGAACGACCAAGGAAACCAAAAAGCCTGCGACCAAAACCCCCAAGGAAAAGAAAGAAGCAAAGAGACTTAAAAAAGAATCGAAGTAATTTAAAGTGAATTTGCGGCCTTTTTTCCGGCCGGATTTCACAGAATACGCAAATATTTGAATATCTTAAATGCTGAGGTCTGTTTGCAGCGTTTTATCGCGCTGATACGCCTCAGCATTTTTGTTTTAAAAAGCGGAACCGGCACTGGTGCTTTGGCAAAAGAAAATAAATATTGTCTGGGCTGGAAAAAATAAAAACTTTGGCAGCATAAAACTGGTATAAGAAAAAAATGCGATCTTAAGGAGACAGTCATGCGCAGAATCATTTATTTTCTTCTGATGTGCAGCCTTGTCTGTATTACAGGCTGGGCCTCGCCATTTGAAGAAAAGGAAGTCAGAATCGAAGAGGGCAGGGGAGCCGGCGGCCCATCGACGATCAGCGGAACCGTTCACACTCCTGGCGCCAGATTGAATATCAGAACCGGGGCATGGGGCAAGGTTGTCGGCCAGCTTGGCCATGGCAGCAAGTTAACGATTGTCGGCTCAAGCGGCGACTGGTATAAAATCGCCTACAAAGGCTCGACACGTTACGTTCATAAAAATTATGTCAGCACCTCGGGCCAGAAGGCTTCGGGAAAAGCCCCGGTAAAAGGTGTCAGCGGTGCCGCACGCACCGGAACCGTCGACACCAATGGCTATACCCTCAATGTCAGATCAGGGCCCTGGGGCAGTATCGTTGGCAGTCTGCGCGATAATGCAAAAGTGACCATTGTCGGGCAGAGTGGCGACTGGTACAAGATTTCTCACGGCGGTAAAACCCGCTACGTTCACAAAAAATACGTTAAGTCAGGCAGTCAGACTGTTGCCAGCAAACCCAAAACCGGTGGCGGTTCTTCGTCGAATGCTTCCACTTATAAGGCTTCAGTTGTTGGTGATGCCATGGGCGACGGCAGTGTGGCCGGCGCGATTACCTGGTCACGCGATCAGATAAACGGCACAAAACGCGGCTATAATGTTAACAACGGCATGCGGTCGAGCAACCCGAAAGCCTGGGCCGGCTGGTGCCTGGCCTTTGTCAATACTTCCTATGGTCGCAAAAAGCCGTTGCTCGCTGCACCCAGTGCCATTCAGAGCTATTACAAATGTAAGGCTGCCGGTAAAATTGTTGTTAATAAAAACCCGCCGGCCGGCGCCGTAATGTTCACCGGTACCGTGCCCGGAAACCCCTACGGTCACATTTTCATGGCCACCGGCAAAATGCACGGGCCGAATGATCCGATAATCATCACTACCACAAGCTATGGCGTCAAGGAAATGCCACTGAGCCAGATGTGGAAAGGCCCGAAGTATCTCGGCTGGGCAATGCCCTGAGCCGCAATAATCAAAGGTAACAAAAATGAAAAAAATCATTATTTCATCGGTGTTTGCGGCCATGGCAACCTTTCCGGTTCTGGCTCTCGATTTGAATTTGAGCGTAAAAGATGCAGGACTAAGGGTTCTGACGGCAAAAGAAGCACCGGAAGGTTTCGGGCGTGGTCTGCCAATGGGCCCGTCAGCGTTACATTATGCGGGCACAGGTCTTTGGGCAGTTGACTCGATCGCCGGCCGTCTGGTCGAATTTGACAACAGCGGTAAAGAAGTTGCCAGCTTAACTGTTAAAGATGGCGATAAGCTGGTTATTTCCGATTTTGCGATGATTGCCGACGAAACGGGCAATAGCAAGGGTTTCTGGCTTGTTGGCTCAGAAAAGCCAGAGGTAATTAAAATCGATAATGCCGGCAACGTGCTTGCCAGTTTTTCGACCGATCTGAGCATTCAGAGTCGCATTGAAATGCTTCCGGGTGGCCGCCTGGCCATTTTCGATCAGGGCATGTCTGCTTTCGCCGTTTACGATGAAACCGGCAGGATGCTGTTCAAACAGAGCGGCATCGGTAGCGGGATAGCGGTTGAAAAGAATGGCGACATTCTTTTTCTCAATCTTGAAGAAGTCGGGCTCGAAGACAAGCTGTTTCTCTGCCGCCGCGCTGACGTTGACGGCAAAATCATCAAGGTCTGCGAATTGCCATTTGCCCCGGAATCTAACCCGGCGCTGCTTCTCGGCCTCGATAACGGTCAGGTGCTGATCGGCTTTCACTCTCTCGATGAAGAAAGCGACGAAGCCACCTACAATATCTGCAAGGTCGCTGCTGACGGCAATGTTACTGCAACCATGAATACGGGTTTCCCGGCGCCGTTCATCAGCCGGCCGGTTATCAGCAGTGGCAGCAAGCTCATGCTGGTGTCGTTCGTCGAAGAGAACGGGCAGTATCTGCTGCGCCTCTCTGACCTGGCCGAAGAGCTCATAGAGGAAGCCGCCGAGGGCTGAATTTTCGATTGCCTAAGCCGCCTGCAGCGAAATTTTTGCGGGCGGCTTTTTTATGATTGGCTGGCACCCTATGCCCGTCATGCCCGCGGCGGGGCTTGTCGATTTAACCCCTGAAAATGGCTTTTTCAATGCACCGCCCACCACGCAGTCCGCTCAGATAAGAATCGCTTTGTACCGAAACATTAAAAATCTCAATAAATCGACAGACCCCTGCCCAGGAATGACGGAAAGAGAGCGAAAATGGTTTATAAATCGCAGGTCGGCTCTTCGACAAGCTCAGGGACCGTTATAAAGCGGGCGATTTTTTTCCGGTTGCGTTTAGGCGGGGTTTGCCTGTAAGGTATTGGCAACCCAAATTATAGAGTTTTTGCAGGGAAGGAGTCAGACTTGAACCCGAAAAGATTCATTTCGACCGTTTTATTGCTGCTCATTGCCGGCTGCTTGCCCGTTTTTTCACAAGCCCCGGCAGCGGCAGATCAGGAAAAGCTGCTGCAGCAGAGCATCGAGGCACTTAAAGAGAATACCGAAGCCGTAAAAAAGCTCACCGGCATGCTCGAAAGCGGTGCCTTCGCGGCACCAGGCGCAACCACATCAGGCGCGGCACTGCCTGCGGCCACCGACTTCGCCAAAATGAGCGAAGCTGACAAACAGGCTCTGATCGCCGGCCTCAAATGGGAAACCAACACCGAATACAAAGGTTTCGGCAGTCGTGAAGCCAAAAAGGGCGGCACGCTGACCAG
>JAKQKW010000119.1 GCA_029560455.1 Candidatus Rifleibacteriota bacterium | reverse complement strand
AAGGTGCGGCGGTCGATTTTTTTGAGCGAGCGCTGAATCTCTTCTTTTACTCTGAAATCGGGGTCATCGCGATGCAGAAGTAACAGTCTGACAGCCTCAGCGGTTGCGACATCACCAAGTTTTTTTGCTGCCTCAAGGCGTACCGAAGTGTCTTTTGAGCCGAGATCTTTTTCAAGCTTCGCCTCGATCGATTTGCCGAGACAGCCGGGCAACGCCAGCAGAGCCACACAAAACAGCAGCAGCATTAATCTTTTCATTTTTCCTCCCGCGTCACCAGTTAAAATTTCCTGTCAAAATCGGTATAACTGCGGATGCGCAGCTTCAGCCGGTCAATTCATTTCAGGGGCAGGCATCGAGCACCTGGCTGACAACTTCAGCGGCGCCAGTCTCGTTCTTCATGAACTGGCCCATCTGGTTGAGCAGACGGTGCAGTTCATCTTCAGGGGTGATGTTGCTCGAAGTATATACGAAAAAGGCGAGGTTCTTCGTTTCGGCAAAAACCTTGGTCGCCTGCGAATCTTTGACCGGGCTGCCAAAAGCCTGGCGGTCGCCTCCGTGCCGGGCTATGACGAGCAATTTTTTCAGCGCCAGCTCATGGCCTTCGCGGTTAAAAATATACGACTCATCGTCAAAACCAACCCGTATGCAGAGATCATAACCCGACTTATCAAGATCGATAACGCTGATCGGCAGGTGCGAAAGCAGCGAAATGTGGTTGTTGATATCGACGGCGTTGTTGATGAAGTTAAATTCGCCGCGATTCTGCAGATCTTTAAAAAGGAATTCAGAAGCCGGGCGGCTGCGGCCGGAAGGATGAAAGCCAAAAGTTTTCAGCAGACTTCTGACGCCCTTCTGCTTATGGTCGGGGTACATGAAATCAGGCGAAAGAAACGGCCGCACCTCGTTAATTACACGCTCACGGTAACTGTCAGACGATGGCTTGATGGTTACATCGCGGGCCTCTAAAAGGCCGATGCGCAAAGAACTTGGCGGCAGAGTGAATACCAGGCTTGTTTTCATAGGGTGGCTTCCTGTTTGACTTTATGCCTTCATTCTACCACAACCGGCCGGGATTTTCAGGCGGCACATTTCTGCCTTGCCGGAAGCCTTTCAAGAATCTGCCTGCAGATGACGTTAATATCGCGAGCCCCCATTACCAGAACCATATCACCGCTTTCAGCTTCGGCTGAGATTCTGGCGACGATTTCGTCGCGACTGCCTGTATAAAAAGCGTTTTTGAAGCGCTGTCGCACAGTTTTAACAATTTCTTCCGAGGTGATATCACGGCTGACCGTGCCACCACCGTAGAAAATATCATCGAGAAAAAGAAATTCGTTCTCTTTGAGATTGCTGAAAACTTCGATCAGATCATCGCGGGTAAAACTCGTTGGCCCGAACCCGTGCGGCTGATAAACGATGAAGCGCCGCGTCGAAGCTTTACGGGCAGCCTGAACCGCAGCGGCAATCTCGGCCGGGTTATGGGCGAAATCGTCAATAACTGTAACTCCATTGACCATACCGACTTTTTCAAATCGTCTTTTCATGCCGGGAAAAGCTTGCAGGGCTGCGGCAATTTCTTCGAGGCTCAGGCCGCAGGTTCTCGCCGTGGCAATCGCCGCAAGCGCATTCAGCACATTGTGTTCGCCAGGCATGCGAACGCTGAACCTGACACCATCGACACTGAATTCAGCGGTATCG
>JAKQKW010000115.1 GCA_029560455.1 Candidatus Rifleibacteriota bacterium | reverse complement strand
GGCAGCAGTTCAGCGGTTGGCTGCTTCTTCTGCGAAATATCAGCATTCTGGCAGAACCGGCAGTGCAGGTTGCAGCCATAGGTGCCAATCGAAAAGATCGGCCGACCCGGGCAGAGGTGGTAAAGCGGTTTCTTTTCGATCGGGTCGACACTCGCCGAAACCACTCTGCCATAAGTCAGTGCTATAAGGCTGCCATCGACGACTCCGCGGCTGAGACAACTGCCAACGCCACCCTCGGCAATCAGACAATGATTCGGGCAAAGCTGACAGGCAACTTTGTCCTTTTCCTTCTTATAATAGCGGGCTTCATGCATAGTCATAAGCTACCAGCTCCAACCGGCAATTATTGATAACCGCATAATTAAAACAGATTTAAAATGCAGCATCCGTGTTTATCTATAACCAATAATTGGCACGGCTTTCCACAATTCAGGATCAGAAGCGAGGTTCGTTCGGCGTTGAGTTTACCTTGTAATCGACGGTAATGCTGCTGGCATCGATCTGTTTGATTTTGAACAGGGCGTAATGCTTACTGACCGGAAAATATGCACTGAACACATCGCCAACCTGAAGCGTGCGCCCGGTGCTGAGATCAGTGAGAGCCGCCCCGGTATTGGCGAAATACATGCCAGTCGAATTCTTTGGCGCACTCGAGAGAGCAGAAAGTTCCGGCTTGCCGTCCAGATACGCGACCAGCATCTGACTGCCATTGGAGCTGCCAAGACCAGACTGAACACTGACAAATGACAGGTTGTTCTCTGTCGGAATCCCGTCGGTCAGAAAGTCTGAAGCCATAACCCCGCCCTCGACCGGTGAACCGCCGGTCAGCATGAAAATTTTGCTGCCTGTGGTTATCGCCGTGGTCGCGGCCGCAATATAGCTGTATTCGGCAACGACGCCGCTGAAAACGCCTTCGGCATTTAGATCTATGCGCCTGACGAGAAGTTTGACATACTGATCAGCAGCGGCCGATCTTTTGAAAAAAAGGCCAAGCGAAAAGTCTTTATCAGTAGCAGCAAAGGTGTTGTTCTCGCTGGTAAGACTTCCGGCAAAATCCTGTAACAGCTTTGCATCGGTATAAACATCGAGATTTGCAGTATTTTCGAGCAAGGAAGTTGCCGTTGCGAGGGCCGTATAGAATCTGACGCGCTGGCCGCCACCAACCTGCACAATCTGCAGATCAGTCACACCGTCACCATCAAGATCGTTTTTCGGCTGCAGATAAACAAGTTTGCCATTGCTGTTAAAATCACCAAGCGCGGTGATGTATGCACTGTGAGTGGCAAGCGCCTGTTTTACCAGGTTTGATACCAGCAGATTGGCACCCAGTTCAGTTTTCGTTTTCAGCAGAGCGGCAGTCAAATCGGCTTTCAAACCACTGACAATTGCCGGGTAACTGGCGAGCATCTGGCTTTGCGATTTATTCATGGCCTCAGCAAGCATGGCCGCAGCGGTCGTTTCGATGTTGACAACAAAATTGCCTTTTTCGCTATCGCTGATGTTGCTTTTAAGAGCAATTTGCCCTGCAACCACGTGAACGTTGTATTGGCCATTTGCCGCCTGTGCAACATTATAAATCTGAAGAGGCCATGAGGTGCCTGTCGATGAATTGAGGGTGAAACTGGCAATCTGAGTACCATTTACAAATACTGTGGCTGCAGCAAAAGCACTTCTGACTTCGCTGTCGGTATTATTCTTAACCGAAGCGAGCAATGTCGATTCCATGGTTGCAGGCAGTGTGACCGAACCACTTAGATTTACATAAGAGGCCGGCAGAATCGTGCCGGTGCTACCTTTGCTGTCATCACCAAAACAACCGGTCAGCAGCAGTGACACTGCCAGAACCAGCCAAAGTAAGCTCAATCTGCAATTTCTCATGTTTGAAACCTCGTACAGTAATTTTCTCAGAGCACTGTACCAGAAACTACACCCAAAGTACAACCGCCCGAACAACAAATCAGCAATCGCCCTAAAATGCTCATATGCTCATCAAAACAAGATTCACGCCTGCGCTGGAATGAAGGATATGAAATTCGTCATTCCGGGCGTAGACCCGGAATCCAGAAGTTTAATTCAATTGTGGCAGACCATGCAGAAAGAAAAAAGCCTGCCGACCGGTTACCGGTCGACAGGCTTCTGTCAGTGACGTCTTACAGCTTGCGGTAGGCTACGACCTTGTCGAAAGTCTGCAGTCTGAAAGCTTTGGTAACGTTGTAGAGGGTTTCTTTGCCGCCGATCAACAGCACGCCACCCGGCACGAGAATATTGTAGATATTTTCGGCCATACGTTCTTTTGCCTTCTGCGAGAAGTCTGAGAACAGGTTGCGGCAGATCACCACATCGAATTCGCCCAGTTCTTCCATGGCTTCGGCATTCACGGCGTTGGCGAACTTGAATTCAACCAGGTTCTTTACCTGGTCTTTAACGCGCAGGTCGCCACGATCGTCTTCGAAATACAGATCGGTGTATTTCTGGTCGACAGCTCTGAACATTTCGCGCTTGTAGATACCGCGTTTGGCAGTATTCAGACAGATGTGCGAAATATCGGTGCCGACAACACGCACTTTGGCTTTGTCAGAATGCAGGTCTTCAAGCACGCTCATGGCAACCGAATAAGCTTCGGGGCCGAATGAGGAACCGACGCAGAGAACTCTGATTTCGCTGGCGCCTTCTCTGACACGATTTTCGATCAGTTCGGGCAGAATCGTCGAAACCATGACACTGCTCTGTTTGGCTTCACCGAAGAATTCAGTTGTCGGATTGGTAATCGAGTCGTAGAGGCTGGTAACAATGTCGCTGCCTTCTTCGGCACCGTATCTGAGGCAATGATAATATTCGATCCACGAAGTGATGAAGAAACGGCCGAGGTTGCGGGCCAGTTTCTGTTCGAGGGCCTTTTTATCATTGACTTCGACGCCGCACTTGCTGGCGATGATTTCGCGCAGAATCAGGGCTTCTTCGGTGTTCATGCCTTTTTCATCGGCCGGCAGCGCCTTGAGGCGGTCGATCAGCCTGGCCTGGCGCGGTGCAACGACAGATTTGAGGATCTTTTCGAGAAATTCTGACTGGTTCTGCGCAAAGGTATTGATGAAATAGTTCTTCACCCAGTTGTCGCGCAGGAAAATTTCTCTGATTTTGGCTTCGAGACCATTGACGTTCGATTCGCCATTGTCTTTGAAGTATTTGATGGCAGCGATAACCAGATTCTGGTCATTGCTTTCAAGCACTTTGAATACAGTTTCGCCGGCTTTCTTGTCGCCGATCTTCGAGAGGGCAAGAATAGCACGGGCGCGCACCGCGTTGCTTTCGTCTTTTTCGACCATCTGGGCGAGAGTGCTGACGCTGCTCTGGCTCTTGATGGTGCCGAGGGCCTTGACGATCTGGTATCTGACTTCCCAGCGGCTGTGCTTGATGTGTTTCTGCAGGTCGATATCGAGAGACTTGTCACCGAGTTCGCTGAGAGCGACAACGGCGAGTTTGGCAACCTGCGGATTTTCATCGGCGAGCAGCGGCACGAAGAACTGTTTCAGTTCTTTGCTGCGGAAAGCTCTCAGAGCTGAAAGGGCTGCGATTCTGATCTGCCAGTCAGCGTTTTTGAGCAGTTCCTTGAGCGGGAAGATCGATTTGAGGTCTTTCATGTTCTCAAGCGAATAGCAGGAATTAACGACGACGCGCCATTCCTTGTCGTTGAGTTTCTGAATCAGAGAGTCGACGGCGAGGGTTGAACCGCACTGCCAGATGGTGCGCGAAATGGTTTCGCGGATGCGTGAGTTGTCGCTGTCAAGCATTTCGAGCAGGCGCTTGGTGATTGCCGGGTCTTTGCGCATTGCCAGAACGGTGGCAGCTGCTTCTCTGACGTCGCCGTAGGGCTCGGTGTTCACAACGCCGAACAGAGGCTCGATCAGCTGGGCTGAAGTCGAATGGGCCATGGCCAGTCAGGCTTCGCGACGAACGTGACCGTTGATGTCCTTGAACTTGTTGATCAGGGCGGTCAGAGCGCCATCATAGCTGAGCATGCGGGCGATACCGGCGACAGCATTGCGGCGCACGGTTTCGTCGACGTCATTGAGCATTTCTTTGAGGCTGGCAAAAGAGGTATCAGACGGATTGGCACCGAGAGTTCTGGCGAGGGCCTGTCTCAGAGCATCGTCTGGGTTGTTGACGAACAGTGAGATGGCGGCCGGAGTTTCGGGGGCCGGGAATTTTTCGAGGAACTGCAGAATGCGAACGGCAACCGGCGGTTCAACGCGGCCAATCTTTTCGAGAGCCGGTTTTACAGCTTTTTTACCGATATTGACGATACCTTCGAAAGCGATATCAGCAATTTCGCTTTCTGAGCACTGCAGAGCGTTGAGAAGAGCGCCGGCATAGGCTTCATCATTGAGAGAAGCGGCAACTCTTACGAGAAAGCGGTATTCGGCGGCATCCTGGTTTTCGAGCAGGCC
>JAKQKW010000112.1 GCA_029560455.1 Candidatus Rifleibacteriota bacterium | reverse complement strand
TCGCTTCCGCCCTCCTGGCTCACGCGACATAACGACTCCTGTCGAAAAAGCCGCATCCTGCGGCAATCGCCCGCGTTTTGCCCTCCAGGCAAAACGTCCGGTCTTAGCGGCATCGTTCGCAGGGAACTATGGGGTGCTCGATAAGCTCGCTTATGCAATCGCCTGGCCTGCCGAAAGCAGCGTTTAGAGTTAATTAAGTTTGCATTTGCCACGCGCGGCAGTTTCGCTGCTTTTAATTTTTGTGGGGGTGGTTTATATTTAAATATAATCAAAAATTGTGAGGAATGCCATGATCTGGGCCAGATATAGACGACCACTGCTGTTTCTCGTTTATTTTCTTTTTTTCTTTCACACTGCCCTTTGGCATTACTGGGGCTACGAAGGCGTCGGCCACCTCGGGTTCGGCGAATTTTTCGGCAGCATGCGCACCGGCATTATCACCGCCGGCACCGTGTTTTCGATCGTCGTTTTTCTGCATGCGCTGTTCTTTGGCGGCCTGTTCTGTGGCTGGTTCTGTCACTGGGGCATCACCCAGGATATCGCCGCCTGGATCATGAAAAAAGCCGGCATCAAACCACAGATGCAACATCTCGATTCGAAGCTGATTCCGTGGTTCTGGTTCATCATCCTAATTGCACAGGTAGCGGTTTTCTGGCTATATAACGGTCTGCCCACCAGTTTTTCGTTCAATCCGTCGGCAACCCCGGTCTGGACAGGCGTACCGCGCTCGATACTGTTGATCTGTCTTACCACAATCGTCAGCGGCTTTGCGCTGATTTTTCTCTTCGGCGAAAGGGCTTTCTGTCGCTGCATCTGCACTTTCAGACTCTGGTTCAGCTGGTTCGAGCGCATTGCCCCGCATAAGGTAAGACAGATAAAAGAATGCGCTTCATGTCAGCTCGAATGCACGAATGTCTGCCCGATGGGCGTCGATGTTGCAGCAGAAATAAGAGACCTCGGGCACGTTAAAAATACCGAATGTGTTAAATGCCACATCTGCATTGGCGCCTGCCCAAACCAGGTTCTCGAAACCTCGCTGCGCAAGAACAGCTTTCACAAAGAAGGCGAACCACAGG
>JAKQKW010000103.1 GCA_029560455.1 Candidatus Rifleibacteriota bacterium | reverse complement strand
GGTCGGTATCGGCAACCACCATTACCGAAACGGCCGAAGTGGCTTTGGCAACATGCTTTGTCTTAAGATCGGCATGGCGGGCTTCTCTGGCTTTTTTCGCATCTTCAGTTTCACCCTCTGGTGCGGCAATTGCCGGGGGTTCTGCAAAGGCAGAAGCGAACTCGCCTCTGATCATCGCCGCAAGGGTTTTCTGACTGCCGGTCGCCGGCAGGCTGCGCACGATTTCGTCAGGAACGGTCATCGCCTTCATGATATCGGTTTCGTTACCGGCGGCCGTGGTCTGCAGAACATTGGTGAATTCGTAAGTTGAGCCCTGAGCCTTGCTCAAGAAGCCTGAATTGACGAGCAACATGCCGTTGAGTTTGCCGCTGACGGCAGCTTCGCGATTGAAAGATTCACCTTTGATGCTCAACCAAAGCGGGTGATTGCCAAGCCCCTGCGGGCCCATGTTGACCTGAGTCGCAGAATTCACGTCGGCGGCAAGTTTCTGCGGGCTGTAATCGACGCCCCAGGCCTTGAACAGAGCCGGAACATCTGACGAGCGGTTCATCATACCCATGAACGGGTTGGCGGCGGCCTGCTGGTTGTCGGCCATTGCTGCCGGGTCGACCATAACGATCGCCCGCCCGCCTTTGACGACGAACTGGTCGATTGCATAAACCGTCGATTCGGGCAGGTTTTTCGGGTGAATGACCATCAGCAGATTGATTTCGGGGCTGATTGTGTCGCTGTTCTCTTCGACTCTGCGAATCTCAAAATTCTTGCGCAGTTCTTTGACAAAAAGCCAGTCATCGGGCTGTCCCGGCTGTGGCGCCATGAACGGCATGTTGTCAGCTCTGAGAACCGGCAGTGGTGAGAGAATGCCAATTACCGGTTTTTTCGCGGCCGAAACCTGAACGATGGCACGGGTGATGTCGTATTCGAGAAATTCTTCGCGATCGACGGCGAAGAACGGAATCACCTCTTCCTTGTCGGCGGCCATAGCCACCATGCCAAGATAGAATTTTTCGCCGGTCGGCAGGCCGGCTGCGGCAAGACCGTATTTAACCGCCCATTCTTCGACATCAGTGTCGGGCTGCGGGTCGAGAACTTCGAGTTCAAGCCTGCCGCCGCTGGCAGACACGTATTCGCCGAGAAATTCCTCTACCCTTTTCCCATACTGTTTATAGAGAAAAGGCACGTTGGCCATCGAGCGCGAAAAATAGAATTTGAGGCGGGTTTTATCATTGAGTTTGCCGAGCACCGCCTTCGTACCTTCAGACAGGGTGAACAGCTTTTCGGCAGTCAGGTCGGCACGCAGAACCGCAAAGCCCGAAATGAAATTCACCGCGATGAGAATTACGCCGAACAGCAGCACTGAAGCCAATGAAGCCGCAATGCCGCCAATTTTTGCATTATGATTGGTATTACTGGTCATTGTCTGCCTCCTTACTCGGCTTTCTTGCGCTCAAGCACCAGGGCGTTGGCCGCAAGCATGAACACGATCACCGAAATGAAATACACCAGATCGCGGCTGTCGATCAGGCCACGCTGAAAGCCCTGATAATGCGTGAAAAAGCTGAAGGCCGAAATTGCGTCAGACAGCCATACCGGCAGATAGCGGTTCAAAAAGTCGGTAAAGACGCCGACGCCGAGCATCAGCATCGCAAAGCAGGCAACGACCGAAATTACAAAGCTGATGACCTGATTCTTGGTCATCGCCGAAAACAGGCAGGTAACGGCAAGAAAGCCGCCGGCCAGCATGAATGAACCGAGATAAGAACTGAAGATGATGCCGTAATCAGGACTGCCAAGATAAGCTACCGTAAGCACCATCGGGAAAGTCAGCACCAGCGCGATGCCGATGAACAGCCAGGCAGCGACGAACTTGCCGGCCAGGGCTTCCCACAGGGTGATTGGCAGTGTGAACAGCAATTCGATCGTGCCGCTCTTGCGCTCTTCAGACCAGAGGCGCATCCCGACCGCCGGCACCAGAAACAGATACAGCCAGGGGTGCCAGATAAAGAACGGCTCGAGCGTAGCGATGCGGTTTTCGAAAAACCTTGAAATGAAGAAAGTGCAGCCAGAGGTTGCCAGCAGGAAAATCACAATAAAGACATAAGCGACCGGCGACTCGAAATAGCTTTTGAGCTCGCGTTTCAAAACGGCTTTGAAGTTTCTCATCTGGCAACGCCCCCTTTCGTCAGGTTATAGAAGACTTCGTTCAGATCGCCCTTTTCGACGGTGAAGCCGTCGACCTGCCAGTTTTTCTGGTGAACGAAACTTGCGGTTTCGTGGGCGATCGACTTGCCGCTCATCGGGTAAAGGCGCAGCCTGATGACTTTCTTGCCGTTCTTTTCAGAACCACCTTCTTCGGCTGATGGCGTCAGGTCGGTCACACGATCGACGAACTGCACCTTTTCGAGGCCGGCCAGAGCGTCTTTGACATCGACGCCGATCAGTTCGAGAGTGATGGCGCCGTGAAGCTTCGAGCGGCTGCGCAGTTCTTCGGGGCTGCTGTCGGCGACGATTTTTCCCTCGCCGATGATGATGGCACGACTGCAGACCGCTTCGACCTCTTCGAGAATGTGGGTCGAGAGAATGATGCACTTTTCGCGACCCATCTGTTTGATGAGGTTGCGCACTTCCTGCTTCTGGTTGGGGTCGAGACCGTCAGTCGGCTCATCGAGAATCAGATATTCAGGGTCATGCAAAAAAGCCTGGGCAAACCCGACGCGCTGTCTGAAACCTTTCGACAGGGTGTCGATCTGCTGGTAGGCAACCTCTTTGAGATTGCAGGTTTCCATTATCTTCTTAACCCGGTTCAGGCGCTCGTCACCGTCGTAACCGCGTACTTCGGCTGCGAACATGAGAAAGTCAAAAACATTCATGTCGCGATAAGAAGGCGAAGATTCAGGCAGATAACCGATCTTCGCACGCGCTTCGAGCGGCTGCGCTATCACGTCGAAGCCGCCGACGGTCGCTGTGCCCGATGTGGGGGGCAGAAACGTGGTAATCATCTTCATGGTCGTCGATTTGCCCGCGCCGTTCGGCCCGAGAAAGCCAAGGATTTCGCCCTTGTCGACCGTGAATGATATGTTGTCTACGGCCTTTATCGAGCCAAAATGCCGGGTCAGTGACTGTACCGCAATCATGGCAAAACCTCCTTACATTCTTTCTGAAAATCTCTTGACCCGAAAGAATCAAAAAGGTTTCAACTTTTTTTAAAAAATTGTTTCAGGCACCCAGTCCTTCGCTGAACACCTTTTTGAGTACCCCGCCTGAAAATTCATGAATTTCATACCAGAAGCCCTCGTAATAGCGGCCATAAATAATGACCTCCATTGTTCCGTTGCCGTCGAGATCGACGACAAAAGAAACTTTATAGGCATTCGGGCTGTCAGCCATGCCCTCGATGCCTTCATGATTATAATTTTCACGCAGCGCCGTCGTTTCGACCTTGCCATTTTTCAGGCAACGAAAAAGCACCAGCGAATAAGTATTGGCAACGGTAACCGGCACAGTGGCATCGACATTGTCGGCAACGATAAAAACCTCTTCGCTGCCGTCGCCATCAAGGTCGACGCGAATGACCTGCCTGAGCTTTGGCGCCGATGTGATGCCATTTTTTTTGAGATACCCGGCCACGATTTTTTCATAGGTTTCGAGCCCACCGCTTTGCAGACGGGGCTTTCTCGGCATCGCCGCCTTGTCGGATGCGACTCTGAGAATTACCTCGCCACCTTCGCCCGCATCAGGGAAAGTGATATCCCAGTATTCGCCCGGCCCTTCTTCACGGCGCGGCATGCCACCCTGCTCGTCCGGCAGCTGCCGGTCAAACGCAAAAGCTTTCCAGGTCTGACTGGCAATTAGTTTATCGGCGATCTTTTCAGCCTCTACCCATTCACCATTTAACCGGCCGCCAAGCAGAAATTCGGCATAAACAGGTATTACAGACTCATCAGGCCCGGCAGCGTTACCCGTGCCGATAATCAGCAGCATGAAAAGCAGAATGAAAGATCTCTTCAAATTTTTACTCATACTTGCTCTCCCCGGTCTCAGTCTTTGCGTGAATTATAACAAACCGGTAATTTTACGACCAGTTCTTCTAAATTCCTTGCAGCATGCGAATTAGTTGGATTTTCAACTGGCGCTCATTTCTACAGAAGCCTGGAGCGCAGACACATTCTGCAGTTCCTTAATGCTGGGGCCTGCTGCGCCTGTTTCAGTGACTGATTTTAAGAATGCTGGCGGCAATCCCAGGTGCTTTAATTTTTTTTCCTGACGGGTTAGAATCAGATTAATTATAAAAGCGAGGCCGACATGGAATCACCGACAGCAGCACACCCGTTCATCGTTAAAGACTGCGGCTTTGGGGTAATGGAATTCATCAATACAGACACCGTTATCGACGGTTCGCACCGATCGATAGGGGCACTCAACATTCTGGCGCGCAAATTCAAAGGCGTGGTTTTTTCTATGCAGCCGCAATGCAGTCTGACTCCGGACGTCGGCCCGCAACTGAAGCTGATTTCTGAAAAAACCATACTGAAAATGGCTTACCAGAACGAGGCGCAGGTGCCGTTTGCCCATGATTTCGCCGAAGCTTTTGCCTCGTCAGATGATGCGGTCTGCAGCATCAAAAGCGCAATCGTCATGGAAAAAGTAATCAAGGATTTCGCTGACGTCACGCCTTTCAGAACCTCGGCGCTGAACATTCTCGATATGCTCAAGCAGCCTGATATCTCGTTCGACAAGATTCAGAAAGGCATCATCGACGAGCCATTGCTGATCGCCCGTATCCTGCAGGTAGCCAACTCAGCGTTCTATATGCGCCGCAACCCGGTCGACAACATCGAAAATGCACTGGCATACCTCGGTCTTGAAGGCATCAGGCAGGTTCTTGTGCAGTTGATTTTTCAGAGCCTGGCAACCAAATATTTTGCGCATCAGAAAGACAAGCTGATTCATGGTGAGTGTTGCGCACATCTTGCGGTCAAACTTGCCGAAAGAAAAACCAAAGACCTCATGACTCTCGGGAAAATAAGAGTCGCAGCCCTGCTGCACGATGTCGGCTCGCTGGCTCTGCAGTTCTGCTATCTCGACGAATATGCAAAAGCTGTGGCAAAAGCTGTTTCTGAAAAGCTGAATATTCTGGTTACTGAGAAGGAAATCTTCGGCACCACTCATTGCGAAGTCGGCGCCCGCCTGGCCACAGAATGGAAACTTCCTGATTACGTAAAAACCTGCACTTCGGATCACCACAGCATCGTTTCAGGCCCCTTCGACAAGATCGTCAGACCGGTAATCTGTGCCAACGCCTTTCTTAACAGCGCCATCGACAAATTACAGGGGCTTGATTTCTCACCGCTGGCGAAAGAGTTCTCGCTTACGCCAAATATCTCGGATAACGAGGCGAGAATGGAGCTTCTTGCCTTCTTTACTGAAACCATGAAGTCTTTTACTCCAGAATCGGCCTGAACTGCCATGAAAAATCAGGCGACCATTTTCTCTTAAGCCTGAATTCCAGCGGCTTAAGGCAGATTGACTTCAAAAACAGTCTAATGTTAATTTTGTGTACCCTTTTTTAAGGGTAAGTCATGATGTTGATAAGGATCAGATATGAAAAAGATTCTCGTAACCCTCGCCGTTTTCTGCATGCTTTTCTCCGGCTACGCTTTTGCCGCCGTTGAAGAATTCACTTTTCCCGATGGAAAAGTCGATCTCGTATGCCCGGATGGCTGGAAACATGAAATGACTGACGAAGCAATCCGCATGGCTTCACCCGACGAAGCCGTTCAGTTTGTTTTCGAAGTTCTCGATGTTAAAGACCTTGAAGCCGGTCTCGAAAAGGCCAAGGCCGAAATCGACAAAGCCATCGGCACCACCACTTTTGGTGAACCGGTCGAAGAAAAAATCAACGAAATGCCCGCCATCACCTTTGAAGGCACCTGTGCTGAAAAAGGCCTTGAAGTAATGGTTTCAATCATCATCACCCCGGCCGAAAACGCCCTCTGCGTTTATTATTTCGCCGCTAAAGCAGCTGAAGAACAGCATGCCGCCGGCATCGCCGAAGTGATCAAGGGCATCAAGCCTGCCGCTCCTGAAGTCGCCGCCCCGGCCACAGCTCCGGCCGCCACCGAAGAAACTGAAGACACCGAAGATGAAGCTGCCGGTGACGAAGAATAACTGAAGATTTTAAGATGTTGATGCAGGTGTCTGCCTACTGGCAGACACCTTTTTTATCAGCCACAGGAGAACCAATATCAGCAAGCATCTTTTAGCCATTCTCATCATTGTTTTTACCTTCTGCTCAATTGAATCAGGCTTTTCTCAGGGCGGACTGACCGCGAAATCAGAAATGGCTGCCGGGCTCTCGGGTAAGACTCGGATTCGCCCGTCTGAACCTGGCCAAAAAGCCTCTGGCTGGACAAAGAAACTAATTGACCAGGGTGTTTCAGATATTTCTGAAAACAATGATTCAGACGATTCTGAACTTTCGGGTTCAGACGAAGACAGTTCTGAAGACAGCACAGTCACAGAAGAAACTGAAGAAAGCGAAGAGGCTGTTGAAGAAGGAAATGAAGAGGAATCAGAAGATTCGACCGTGCAGAAGCCGGAAATGAAACTTGCCACGCCGGGCGACTGGGAACCTTTCATAGAAATGGACGCAAATTTTTTCCCATCATTCCTGATTTCCACGTCCATCATCAAGCTCGACGCGCCTGAAACCCCCGACCCGACGATCCATGGTGACCAGGGCGGTCTGATCGGCATTGGCATAAGAAACCCCGCAAAAGGCACCCGGGTACGCCTGACGATCAGCGAAAATCTCATCATGAACGCTGCCACCATCGAAGCCACTCTGGAAAAAGCTGATGAAATATATTTTCTCTGCCCTCAGATCAGTTTTAAGTATGACATTCTTTTAAAACAGAGGCAGCCTCTCCCGTTGAGTATCAATTTCGCTCTTTCAGTGAACGGAAAAGAACCCGTCACCAGGGTCAAAACTGCTCTCATCCGATCGATAAATGATTGCCCGACCTTCTATACAAGCCTTGCAGACGAGTCCTACGCCGACATCAGCTTTCTGTTCGCTGCTTATGTCAATGAAAGCCACCCGATGATAGATGTAATTCTCAGGGAAGCGTTGAAAACAAAAGTTGTCGACAGTTTCACCGGCTACCAGTCAGGCGATGATGATGAAGTTATCAGACAGGTATATGCAATCTGGAAAGCACTCCAGAAGCGCGGGATAAAGTACAGTTCCATTACCACTCCCTCAGCACATTCCGAAGTGGTTTCCTCGCAAAACGTCAGGTTTATAGAAGAATCCCTCAACAATGTTCAGGCAAACTGCGTCGACGGCAGCGTTCTTATAGCTTCTGTGCTTTACAAAATCGGCATTAATCCATTCCTGGTTATCGTTCCCGGGCACATGTATATCGGTTTCTATCTCGATGAAAAGGCCGAATCTTACTGTTGTCTTGAAACAACGATGCTTTCAGCCGGCAAAGGCGAAGATTTCTTCGTCGAAACCCTTCAGGAAACCATGCAGGATTTTCAGAAGCACGAAAAGAAATTCATTGCCGACGACGACCCTGACTACCAGATCATCGACATCGACGAAGCCCGCAAGCTTGGCATAGTTCCAATCGCGTTCAGCAGCAATTGACTGCACGCTCAATAATTATTATTCACCTGAATTGAAGCATCTTGGCGGAAACAGACCCGGGTAAACGAAACCCGGACTCAGTTGCGCTTGTGTGAGAAAACTGAGCAGGCTTTCTGCGACTGCAGAACCCATTCATTGTCTTCGCGCTTGCCGGCAACCTCTGAAAGGGCTGCAAGAACCTGCTGTTCGAGAGGCGAGGCAACGCAGAGTATGCCGTATTCACACGGAACGCTGCGCCCTTTTTTGTCGCCGGCAAGGTGAATGGCCCTGAGGCGTGCGATAGTCGCCCCTTCAGCACCAGACTGCATTGCGGCATGCACAAAAGCATCGCCCTCGCCCTCGTGGCAGAGAAAACCGATTTCGCGGTGCGTGTACACGGGCTGCCCTGAGCTGTCATAGTTCGATTCCATGCCGAAAAAGCGTTTGCGCCAGGCGGTACCTTTTTTGAGGTCGTCAATCGCGGCGATGATCTGCTCGATGCTTGCCGCGTGTTCCTGGCGGCCAATTCTGATCAGCGGGTCAACGATACCGGCACGAATCGGGGTCTGATAGAGAAACCCGCCACCAGGCCGGTCGAGGTGCCCTTCTTCGATCAAAAGGCGCTGCAGGCCGTCGGCATCGTGCGATGGCACCATCAGATAGACCAGTTCTTTCTCGGGCGAAATGGTGATGCGCAAAAGCCCAAGCCGATCGCGAATGCCGGTGCCAATGCCGATACTGACGACAGGAACACCCACCCCGAGTTTCAAAGCAACTCTGAACAGGTTAGCACCACTGCCCGACTTTGACTGAATACCGGTTATCAGCGACAGGTCCTTCAGCAATCTGAGATCATCAGCTTCTTCGCATCTTATTTCCGGGGCATCCATGCGGGTAATTTCGGTGAGATCCTGTGCAAAAACTGCCCCGCGACCGGGAATCTGCAGTTCGAGTTCTTTTATCAGCCGGCAGAGCACCATATCAACCGTCGCAACCGGAACGGTAACCCTGAAAATTTCGGTTGCCACATCGCTGAATTCCATGCCCAGGCCCGGAATTCCGAGAAAACTGGTATTAACTTTCTGTCTGACACAGCGTGAATTCTCGGCAAACAGGGTTCTGACACCAAGCCCGGCGAATATTTCGATTATTTTTCCGCTCAGGCTCTGGTGTGCAATGAGAGTGATTCTTGAAACTTCGCGTGAGATCGCCTGCAGGTCATTCATCGCTGTTTACCTCTGTCTGTGCCTGAAGAAGCTGGCGCTGGCGCATCTGCACGGCAATTCCGTAAATCAGCATCGTCAGAATCGGAAACACCGATGCCATGGCCACAATGCCGAAGCCGTCGACAACCTTCAATTCGCCACCGATTCCCAGGCCCATGGCAAGCACCAGCGGCACGGTAATCGGACCGGTAGTTACACCACCTGAATCCCAGGCGATGCCGGCAAAATCGTCTTCGCTGAAATAAGTCAGGATCGTCACCATCAGATATGAGGGCAACAGCAGCCAGACCACAGGAATAGCATAGAGAATACGGGCAACCCCGACCACAAGCCCAATACCAACTCCGAGCGAAACAGTACGAATAACCCCGCTTCTTTTAACGGTTCCGACCGTCAGGTCTTCGACTGTCGCGCCAAGGGCACTCAGGGCCGGCTCGGCCACCGTCGAACCGTAGCCCATACCAAATGCAAAAATAAAAACGAGCGCGATACCGATCATTGTCAGCTCTGGCCCGAACAGCGGCGGGCGCTCGACGATATGCTCGTAACGACGGGCTTTCTGATCATATCTGGTCGCATCGAAAGGCACCGGGTGGGGAACTCCCTTGCGGTCCTGCAGATAAAAGAACCTGCTCACCGTGCCATGCTGCGAAAACGAGGTCAGCACCTGACCAAGATCGAATGGCTCGAGAATGATACGGCCCTCTTCGTGCGTCTCACTTCTGAAAACCTGCGGCAGCGGACGGCCGACCTGGTCTCCGAGCGGTCCAAGCCCAAGCCTGATACCACTGGTGAGTATACCCATGCCCGCAAGCGCAAACAGAATACCCAGTAAAACTTCGTCAGTGCGCCTCGGCTTGTCACGCAAAATGACCATAAGAACGAACACCAGCAGAATTACCAGCGGCACTACGGCCCTGAATGCAAGCCTGGCTTCATTTTTCACCACTTCCGCACTGTCGGGGGCGACAACATCCGAAGTCGCAGGGCGGCCCGACATTTCAAGAGCGACTATCGCTTTTTCGTTCTCTGAAGCACGCCTGGCAAGCCAGTCATTCAACGCAAGTGCACCCAGCAGAGGCGCGCGCTTTTCCTTATCGGAAAGAAGCCGCAGTGACGACTCGTAGGCAAGCTGATTGCCATAGAATGACTGCCTGGCGGTTTCGTCACCGCGCTGAAAAGCTATTGCCTCAAGCTCTTTTTCGCTTTTTACCAGCTTCATGGCATTGACACGATTGCCCGGCGAGAAGAACTCGGCAGCAGAAACCGGCTTTGGCGTAGTCGAGTTCAGCCAGGCACCCATACATAGAACGCCAATGACCGGGAAAAGCGAAGCGAGGGCGACAATACCGAAGCCGGATGCTGTGCCTTCATGCTTGCCTGCCGAGCGACTGACCCCGATACCCATGGCAAGCACCAGAGGAACGGTTACCGGACCGGTTGTGACACCGCCGGTGTCCCAGGCAAGGTTGAGAATGTGGCGCAGATTTTCATCGCGTGAAAATACCGCCGTCATTGCAAGCAGCACCGGAACCAGAAAATAAATGAAGGGCTTGATCGAAACACCCCAGTAGAAGCGCACCATACCGAAAGCGACCGCAAAACCAACCCCGGCGCCAATAGACATGACCAGCTTGTCGGTTTCGACTTCAAGCAGGCGGTAAAGCAGCGGGGTTTCCCAGGGGGTAACAGTTACACCTGCCAGTCTTAGAGCGGCAATGGCGGGCTCCGCAAGCGTGGCACTCACCCCGAGCAAAAGACCGAAACCCATGATCACTGCAATATTGCACCGCTGAGGCAGCTGCAGCCCCACCCTTTCACCGAGCGGCATCAGGCCAAGAAACAGCCCCTCAAGAAAAAAGGCCAGACCCAGCACCACCATTCCGACACCGGCGGAAATCTGCAATGCATTGGTTGGCGGCGTGTTAAGCACGACAATTTTGAAGGCAACCAGATAGAGAATGATGAAGGCAACAGATTTTACCTGCTCGAAAATCCGTGCTCTGGCGTAATTCCAGACCATCGAGGCTGCAACACGGAAAGGTATATGAATCCGATTAGGCAGTGCCATAACTCCCCCGATTAAACTGAAGTGACTGAAGTATAACGAAGCCGCAGGCAGGCAGAAAAAAACGATATACATCTGCCGGGATGTAGTTATATTAGACTGTCGCAGTGTTCTTGTCAAACATACAGGAAAATACCCGGAGCAATGACGTTGCTGTCGAACTCCCGGTCAGCGCCCGGAATTTCTGAAAATATCAGGGACTTGGCAATATCTGATAATCATGCTTAAATTAAAGATATGACCATTATGCCAGTCGCCGCAAAAACAACGGTAATCTGGCGCCAGAACTTTGTTTGACCACAGGTAAGATAGATCACAACGCGTCTGAAATATTCAATTGCCTTATCAGGGAGGCTCAAAATGCCAGAATTACGCCTTGCAGGCACCGGCCTGCGACTGCTGCTGACCGTCATCCTTCTGCTTTTCATCATGCCGGCTGGTATGGCCGAACAGGCCACAATGGGCCTGAGTCCCGAACAGATCGAAGAAATCAGCCAGAAGGTCGAACCGGTGCTTAAAGGCAAGCCTGTCACCGACATACCCGAAGAAGACCGGGCAAAGCTATTTCTTGCCGAAGGCCTGTTTCCTGAATCTTTCGATCTTTTCTACCGGCATGCCGAGTATCTTGCACTCGAAAAGCGCAGCTTTACCGAAGCGGTACCCAGAATCAAAAAGGCTCTCGAAATCAAACCCAAAGATCTTGCCGCTCTCGAACTTCTCGCAACCTGCTGTAAAGAGCTTAAAGAGACAGCCGAAGAGGTCTCATGCTGGGAAACCATTCGCCACCTGATCGAAGATGACGATTCAGAGGCAACCCGTGAACTGCGTGAGCGCGTCACGCTCAATCTCGGCCGCATGGCAGCCGAAAACGAGATGGTCATGCGCCAGGGGCACAGGTTTATCATTTACACGCCGGTAAGCAGCGATTATTTTCACGTCGACAAAGAACTGACCGATGAACGCCTTGAAGAGGTTTTTGCGCAGGTAACCGGCGATCTCGAGTGTTTTCCGGCTTTCAGAACATCGATCATCGTTCTCGACCCGGTCAAATTCAACGAAGTAAAACCGACTTCGTGGGCCGGCGGCTTTGCTCAGGGTGGCAGGTCGATGACTCTCAAAACCGAGAGTTTCCCGCAGACCGACCCAGAATCTCGACTGCCGGCCAGAAAAATTCTTCTGCACGAATTTACCCACAACATTGTTGCAATTGCCGCAGACAACCGTTGCCCAACCTGGCTCAACGAAGGTCTGGCGGTTTTCGCTGAGAACAAAGACGACAGTTTTACCGAGTTCAAGCCTCAGATTCCGTCACCTGACAGTCTGATGACCCTCGAACAGCTCGAAAAGGAATTTGCCGACATCAGACAGATCGAGGGCGGCCCCCGTGTCGCTGCCGCCTACAATCTGGCCGGTCTCTATGCAAGGTTTCTGATTCAGAATCACACAATGACAGCGCCAAGACTGATTCTGAATGAACTGAAGAACCGACAGCCTTTTGAAAAGGCCCTGCAACAGGTCTGCACCCTTACGGTCGACGCTTTCGAAAAAAAATTCCGCAACTGGGTACACGAACTGGCAAACCAGTAAACTTTCGGGCCGCTTGCGTCGCCTGTGCCGTATCGCTATAATTGGCGCAGCAGATCCAACTTTGTGCAAAAAGGCGGGCCAACAGAAAAAATGCAGGAATTTTACAACAACCCGGCTGTTCCGACCCTGAATGTAGACACCAGCCAACCGGTCGAGCAGGAAAAAGTTCTTGCCCTGTGGCCTGACGTAATTGCCTACATTTTCGCCGGCATCGGCCTGTCATGCCTGATCAACACCTCGATCGAAACCAGAGATCTCGATCAATCCCTGACATGGGGCGCCGTCGGGTTTGCCGCGCTCTGGGGTTTTACCGGCTTCAGACACGGTCTGTTCAACGAAATTGTTCTACTGGCGCGACTCGCAGTGCCAGCCTTTCTAACCTGGCAGTTCGGAAGCGAAGTCGGCAGTCTTCTCGGCATGCCAAATTTCATCGGCCTCGCAGTTGGCAGCCCGCTGGTTTTCATGCTGTCGTATTTTATCGTCGGCCGGGTTTTCAGACAGCATATTCTCAAGCCGCAGGTGCCAACCATTCCCGGCCAGATTCTCGGGCTGTTTGCCGGCATTGCCGAAGCCGGCGTGGTAATTGCGATAACCGGCTTTGCGCTCAGCTACGTTCCGCCCGGCAACTTCAAAATGGAAAGCTCACTGACCGCAGAGCTCGGCAGGGCTGTCGAACAGTCTGTCGTTAAGCCGATGCTGGCATCGGTTGCCACCGGCCCGGCCACTCTTCTGCCGCTGCTGGCCGACAAAAAATTCATCGAAAAAGCACCAAACATGGACTGGCGAAGCATTGAGCTTGAGCTGTCCACCATCGGTGAGCATCCGAAGATTCAGTCTCTGCTTGAAGACAAGGAGCTTGAAGAGCTTGTAAAAAACAAAAAGTTCACCGAATATGTTAAACACCCAAAAATCAGGGGCATGCTTACCGACCCGGAACTCAGCAAAATCGCCGAAAACATCAACTGGCAGAAAATTCACAACGCCATCGAACTTGGCATGCGGCAGCAGACGCCACCCCAGACACCGAAATCCGAACCTTCCCAGCAACAATGTCCTTTCCAGACACAGCAACCAGGTGACTCACAACAGCCAATACCGGCACAGACACCTGACGCCGCGCCTTTCCAGATGCCTGAAACTACTCCATGATCAGGCGCTGGAGCAGAGCACGATTTTATTAAGCATAAAAAAAGCATCACTAAACACTTGCAAAGTTGCCATTTATGGTCTAAAAAGGAACTTACTGGAGAGGTGCCGGAGCGGTCGAACGGGGCGGTCTCGAAAACCGTTGAGGGCTTTGCCTTCCGCGAGTTCAAATCTCGCCCTCTCCGCTTTTTATAAGTTCACCAAGGTTCGCCGAGGTGCTGAAGGCCCGCTTAAACAGCGGGCCTTCAGCATTTTCGACAATATGCCGCCCCCCATGAACCTCTTTGGACTTACCACAAACTTTGTGGTAATTTTGTGTGGTAACTTTTACGACTTGAAATGAGTTACCACACACATTTCGCCGGTTGTCCTGATTGCGGACTCTTCAGAAACTGGGAACGAGACAGAGAAAACATGCGAACCTGCCCTGATCTGCCCATGAATCAAATGCCGGTTATCGTCAAGATCGGCAGCCCGATAAGCATCAATTTTGCGCTTTTTTGCATTGCCCTTTTTCTGTCAGGCATCTGGGGAATGGGGTTGCTGTTCCGCGCACCGGGCAAGTATTTTGTGAGCATGACGCTTCTTTCTCTTATGTTTATCGTGCCTTTTCTCGGTATTTTCTATCGCAAAATCGAAATGTCGATCACGAAAAAAACTGTCAGATGGGAATCGGAACGCTGGCCATTTCTTGCGATCAGATGGCAGGAACCATTCGCCAGTTTCAAATACATCGCCGTTGAAGAAACTCAGCCATCTCTTGACGGTCCGGAGCTGCTTCATTTTCGCCCAGATCGCCTGACGCTGATCAGAAAAGGCAAATACGGCCGAATTGAATCTCGCCTGCTGCACATCATGCTCTATCACCCCAAAAACCCCGCAAAATTCTCGATTTCTCTTGCCTGTTTTGGTTTCTCTGAAATTGAAAAAGCCAGAGACTATCTCGATTCTGCACATAAGCTTCTCGGCCTGCCTAAAGCCATATTGAAAAACGGCCAAATAGAAGAGTTCGAAGATCTTCCCGGCGAATAAGCTTTTATTCCCAGCCAGTCCTGCAGGTCAATCAGACCCGACAACACAGGCCGGCAGCATTTTTACTGCCACCCGGGCATATTTGTCGATCAAGATTCGCAAAATATGATCGACAAACCAGCTTGTTGCTAAAAAATGATTGTCAAAATCTGCCGCTGCAGAAGCAAAAAAATGACTCATCAACTGGCGAGCACTGGTTCAGGTTTTCAATCATTGCACTATAATCACTCATTTCTACAGGCCTGAAAAAAGCTTCACCTGGTCTATTTCGAGCCAAACCCGAAAATTGTGCAAAAAAAAATCATCCCTGGCCGTAACGGTCAGGGATAATCTTTTAAACGGTGCCGGGAGCGGGACTTGAACCCGCATGGCTCTCGCCACACGCCCCTCAAACGTGCGTGTCTACCAGTTCCACCATCCCGGCGGGGGACGTGAAGGTGATTATAGCGCAACCCGGTTTTACAGTCAACAAAAAATTAAAAGATTTTGTTTCGTGTTTTTTTTCACAATAGGTTAAACTGCTTCTGACAACCCCAAAACGAAAATTACTGTCGGGTATCTGGACAAAGTCGGCCAGTAATGGCAGAATCAGCAGCGAAAATTAAATGACACAACAAGGAAAGTCGGCCATGCTCGACAGTTTTGAAAAATATCTGTATCAGACGGTTTTTCCGATGCAACCGCCGGAAAACATCTACCACTACACGACCCAGAAAGGTATTCTGGGCATCGTCACCCGCCGCGAAATGTGGGCGACGCAGGTACATTTTCTCAATGACAAGAACGAAGTTTTCCTGACCTTCAAACTGCTTGAACGCGAACTGAAAAAGCAGGCCGGCCGGGCACAGACTCCGGCCATCAAAGCCATACTCAACAACATCAGACATAACCTGCCCCGCATCGACCAGGGGCATATCTGCATCGCTTCTTTCTGCGAAGAAAGCGACCTGCTCAGCCAGTGGCGCGGCTATGGCAATCAGGGCAAAGGCTACGCCATCGGCTTCAACCTCAAAGAACTGACCCATATCGCCAAACGCCAGCATTTCGTTCTCTGGCCCTGCGTCTACAACTCCGCCCTGCAGATGGAACTGGTAACCTACCTGATCGACAACTGGTGCCGCGAGTTCGGCGGCCACAAAACCGTTCAACACGAAAAAATGCTGGCTATCATCAACACCAGCGTCTGCCAGCTTGCCCCGATCATCAAGGATGAAAGCTTTTCTGAAGAAAAAGAATGGCGTCTGGTTTCATCGGTGGTTTCAAGCAAATCGCCGCAATTCGCCTTCAGAGAGGGTGAATTCTCGCTGATTCCGTATTATAACTTCCAGATCGAAGACGAACATGGCCGACTGAGCATCAGATCGATTGTCGTCGGGCCATCACCGCACATGGAACTGGCGCGCAACAGCCTGTCGACCTTTCTCGCTGCCAATAAACTGCCAACCGTCGACATCGTCGGCTCAAAAATACCTTTCCGCAACTGGAAATAACCCCGCCGGCTACTGCCAGCGGGGCTGTCTGCGAAATGTATCAGCGGGCGCTAAAGTCAGTCTTCGACGACTACCGCGCTGTTGAGGTATTTCTTGTATTCGGCGGCCGACAGAACGATTTCGGGGTATTCGTTGCTGACCCAGAAGCGCCTGCCATCGGGAGCCTGGCGCCATTCGCCGTCGTAGAGGTTGACTTCGCTGCCGTAGATCATCGCAATCTTCTTCTTGCCGCGGGCAGGTTCGGACTGGTTGCCTTCGCCATGCCATTCGTCGAGCAGATAAGCAAGGTCTGAACGTCTTTCGTGCACGACTTCAAAGTTCACCCTTTCGAAAAAGCGGCTGAGAATATCTGATTCTGTGGTTTCGGCAGTTTCGACGAAGCGCTGAATATCGGCTTTAGAGGCCAGCAGCGCCGTGAAAAGCTCAGACTCGCGCAGTTGCAGGGAAACATCGCGCGATGCTTCCTGAGAATTCATTGCCTTGTCATTGGCCATCAGATCGGCGACCACGTCACACCAGGCGGCAGATACGGTGAATAGTGCGAATAAAAGGACCAGCCATGTAAGCCTGTTAACTTTCATATCAGCCTCGGTTAGAAGATTTGCAATTATTCTGATGCAAATTGCGTACCATTTCTTAGAAGCCCGCCAAAAGCGTTAAACGCGGAATTACTTTATAATCTCCGGTAAAAGTGCTAAATTATCAGCAGCCGGTTGCTGAGAAATTACATGAACAAGCCAAATCTGATTATTCGAATTCACAATTACAACAGGGTCAGCCTCGGCGCCATCCTGGGTGCCTGCCGCCCTGCCCTGCTGCAGCACTTCAATATTCTCACCTGGGTCAGCGACGCCCCGCCGCCGGCCGAACTCGAGCTGAAACCCTCACTGCTCGTCTGCTCATATATGCAGCCGCACGAAAAGCCGGTCGAAGCTGAGTTGCGCGCGATCAAGCAGCAGTTTCCGCACCTGGAAGCCATCTGCGGGGGCGCCCAGCCAACCTCAGCTCCCGAGGCCGCCATCGACATGGGCTTCGACTACGTGGTCGCCGGCGAAGCTGAAGATTTCTTCCCGGAATTCCTTGAAAAGTGGCTCGCCGGATGCGCCGAAAGAGGCATTCATCAGACGCCGCGCGGCAAGGTAAATCTCGACCTCTACCCCGGCTTTTCGTCGATCACCGAATATCTGCCACCAATCGAAATCAGCCGCGGGTGCCGCTTCGGCTGCATGTTCTGCGGCGTTCCCCGTCTGAACGCGGCGACATTGCGGCACCGCAGTCTGCAAGGCATTGAAGCGGTCATAAAAGAATATTTCAGGCTCAAACCCAGTCGCAAGCGCATCAAGTTTCTCGCACCCAATGCCTTTGCCTACGGTTCTGATGGCTTGAAACCAGACCTGAATGCACTGCACGGACTGCTCGAAATGCTCAAGCGAGTCGGCGTGCCCGAGATCAATCTCGGCAGTTTCCCGTCAGAGGTTCGCCCCGATTTCGTTACCCGCGAAGTCATGGAACTGGTAACCCCATATCTGTCGAACAAAACGATCGTCATGGGCGTGCAGACGGGTTCCGACAAAATGCTGAAACGTATGAACCGCGGGCACAGCCGTGAGCAGTCGATCAACGCGATTTCACTGATACGCGAATTCGGCTTTCAGCCGCACGTAGATTTTATCGTCGGCAACCCCGACGAGACAGAAGAAGACCAGTTCGAACTGATCGACTTCATGGAACAGATGCTGCGCGACTACGCCATTCGCATTCACATGCACACTTTCGTGCCCCTGCCTTCCACACCCTGGGAAAACAAGCTGCAGTCACCGATCAACGAAAAGGTCAAAAAGCACCTGCGCGACCTCGAAAAGCGCGGCGTTCTCGATGGCTGGTGGGAAAACCACATCGGCCACGCCCGCCACGCCAGAGGCAACTCCTGATTTTTTCGGCAATTTTGCAAAAAATATTTGACTCGCCACCCCGACAGTGCTATAATCAACCCCATCGACGATGGGGTGTCGTCTAATGGCAGGACAGCAGTCTCTGGAACTGCTTATTGGGGTTCGAGTCCCTGCACCCCAGCCGCAAGCCCGCTGCAAAGCGGGCTTTTGTATTTTCCGGCGTTCATCGACTTTTCAAAGCCTGCCATTTTTCGCCAGACAACCGCAACTCCCCAATTTTTCACTCCGATATGGAGAAAAAACTGGAGAAAAGCATGGAAACTTTCCTGTTTTTCTTCATGTTAGCAAATTCAGATTACATCGCTTTTTCAAGCAATGCAACCAGCAAAAAAGCATCGAACCCCAAACCGATTTTAAAAAATAGTTAATCTGAATTGCCTTCCAATTAGGTTTATCACTTAAAATTCTTGATATGGCTATTCTTCTGCATAAATACAGATTTAAGAACTCGACCATTATCAAACAGCGACTGGCTCACATCGGCCGAGCGTATAACCGCACCAACCTCAAAAAAAAAGCTAATATAATAATCCGCTAAAGTTCAATTGTTAAATATTTGCCAGTCAACTTTGGGTCTTGTAAAATCTGGTCAATTTAACCATGGGAAAAAAAATGAGAGCAAAGGAAAGTCAGAAAAAGAATGAAATTTTGAGAATCGTAAAGCTCATACGAGCCCAAAATGTGGTTCTCGACTCCGACCTCGCTCGTTTGCTCGGCATAAGCACAAGCAAGCTTAACGAAAAGACAAGTAATAACCTCGGCTGGATTGGTGAAGAAGAAAAATTTAAGTTATCAGAAGAAGAAGTTAACTTCTTGATGTCCTCAAATGAGACATCTAAAAATTACCACCTGAAAAATAGAAATGGTCATCCCTCGGCATATTCCTTGGAAGGCGCTATGAAAGCAGCAATGCTTATAAAATCCAATACGGCCCTTTCTTTCATAAAGGCCATGGCAAACATCCTTCAAAGCGACTACACTCCTTTTGATTATCAGGAAGCCAGCCGTGAGGAATTCCAGTCGCACTGCAGAGAAATTCAAATAAAATTAGCAAACAAACACACACCATCGGAAATAGACGTTATTAACGAGGATCGGATAATTACAGAAGAATATCGAAAGTTTAGTTTGGCAAAGACACTAAAAAATAGCGCAGAAAATTTGCCAGGCTGGGCAATACTTATAAATGTTTCCAACCTGCTTTGCCTGAAGCTTCCCTGCCCAAGCTGGCTACAAACTGAATTTAAGAAAAAAATAAACGCCGTTCTAATTGGAAAATGCAGCGACTTTGGGGAGACGGAAAGCTTCGGAAAGGGCGTGGCTGGAAAAAGAGACAGAATTCGAAGCCAATCTGAAATTGGCCAGAATATTTTAACTCTCACCGAACTTTTACTTTCTGCAGACAAACGTATTGCAAAGGAAACAGGCCAAAAACGCCGCCTGAAAAAAGAAGAAACAGACCAAAATAACGAAACAAGAAGAGAAAGCGTGTTCAGGGTGTTGGGAAATCAGGAAACACTTATAAAAATGCTTCTGGAACTAAATGTTATGGATAATGACGAAATAGAAAAGCACATCAATATTTTGAAGGATATTGCCGAGCTGGATGCACCAACCATAAATCGTCTTTACAAAGCCGAAATCAAAAAGAATAAAAGCTGGTAAAAATAACACACACCAAACTTCCCGGCTTTCGATGCGGGTTTCCGGTTGCCAGAGGCGTTTAAACCGTGTATACTGGACATAGAAAAAAGGTTCACGAAGCTAAAAAAAATCCAAGCCCCGAAAACCCTCTAGACACGGGTATTCTAACAGCTTTTCGCCAAAAAAGCAAGTTGTGGGCGAAGATTTTCTGAGGCGGGAACCTTTTTAAAAATCTTGCTTCAGGAGACTTCCATGCCTTCAATCAAAACCCTTCGTTAACGACGTAAACGCCTCTTTCCTTTAAAGCTCACCAACATTTTAAATAGTTCGGTGCCCCCTTTGGGCACTGAAAAAATTGTCGCGTCAAAAAAAACGCGACAGCAGGAGATTTTTATGCCAACAATCAAATTCTCAGTTATCAGATCAGACCACGTTTTATCAAAATCTTTTCATCTCGGACCAGACGGCGAGCTCCTGCAAGACCAGGGGGGGCAGATGACAGAGGGATTTGTCGAAGTTCGCCAGGTAACTTCTCTGGCAGAGTTCGCTCAGGAAATTACAAATGCCACACCACATCATGCGTTCTGCTACGGAATCCCTCTTTTACAGCCAGGAGAAAGAAAAAGAATCGTAACAACGAGTCAGCTGCCTTTTGAAACTGGCGCTATAGCTAGAACTAACACATTTTTTGGATGGCATCTTGGTCCCAGCATTGGGATGATCGACCACGATTCTTCACCAGATGGGCGATGTTATTCGTGCGACGAGCTTGTCGAGATTTTTGACGAGGCCGTCCCCGAACTGGCGTATACTGAAATACTTTGGGTTCCAAGCAGCGGCAGCTGCATTTACAACGCCGAGACTGGCGCTGAGTTACGCGGAATTCGAGGCCAGCGCTTTTATTTTTCCATCGACGATGGTCACGAGATAGAGCGTGTCACTGATACTTTATTTAAGAAACTTTGGATGGCGGGTTATGGCTGGATAAAAATCGGCAAGAGCGGGGCATGTCTAACACGCACACTCATCGATGACTCCGTCTATCAACCATGTCGTCTCGACTTTGTTGGCGGTGCATACTGTAAACCACCGCTGATACAACGTCGTGGCAATCCAGTTTTAATCCCGGCTCGCAAACAATAATGGAGATCAATATGCTCAAGAATTCCAATGTACCCCATCTCACGATTGCTCAACTTAATGCGTATAAAACACTTGTCAGCGAGGCGAAACGCTCATTGAAGCCTGAATCAGAAAAAGTCAAAAGCAAGTATATCGAGTCCGAACTGGAAACAACCTCTGACATTGACAAAGACAAGGTCAGAAAGCGCTTAACGGCCATGCTTGGTGACGAAGGCATTTTATACGGCGATCACAAGCTTGCATACCTCAGCGAAGATGGCAGCCTTAGGACTTTTTGCGTCACTGATGTTTTCGCCGACAAAAGCCTTTATGACAAGAAACGCATCTTCGAACCTACAGAAAGCGATTACGGTGATGGCCGCCCGGTTGCCATACTCAATGCCTCAGGACCGAGACCTTCTGTTTATTCGTTTGCCCACGGGGGCAAAAAATATCATTTGGTCCGCGAGTCACTGGACCAAGCGGGTAACTTATGCTCTCGGGCTCTTTACAATCCGCACAAGAGCACCGACATGGGTAATGCTGAACGTTTCCAGCGTCTGGCAGGCAAAAAGGCTATTTTTGTTGAGAACATGGGCTGGTTCATGTGGGACGGCAGGCGATACGTGTACAATCCAATGGGCGTGAAAGAGCTCTACAAAAGTCTTGTGATTAGTGAGTTATATGAAGAAGTGGTTAGCAAGGCCAAAGAACACGACACCATAGGTGTAGAGGACCTTGCAAAATGGGCTAAACGGAGCGAGTCTGACAAAAATATTGTTTCAGCATTGAATTCTGCGGCAAGTATGCCAGATTTTTTTGTCAAATCGGAAATGCTGGATGCTGATCAAATGGTTTTGAACGTCGAGAATGGCACCATCGATTTGCGAACGGGGGAACTGCGGAAACATGACCCGGACGACTTAATTACCAAACTTGCACCGGTTATCTTTGATCCTGATGCACAGGCTCCAACATGGAAACGAGTTTTGGACAGAATTTTCTCCAACAACCAAGAGATGATCGACTTTTTTAAGCGCGCATTTGGGTATTCTCTGACCGGTATGATCAACGAACAGTGCTGGTTTATACTTCACGGCGCAGGTGCCAACGGAAAAAGCCTGACCATAAATTGTTTGAAAGAAATGATCGGCGACTACTCTGGACCGGCCGCACCAGAATTACTTATGGCATCTCGAAGCGGTAGCGATAGACACCCGACCGAGTTGGCTGATTTAAAAGGAAGAAGAATGGTTGTCTGTCAGGAAACCGAGGAAGGGCGAAGGTTATCCGAAGTGCTGGTCAAGCAAATGACAGGTGGAGACGCAATCAAGGCCAGATTAATGCGACAAGATTTTTTTGAATTTTTGCCAACTCATAAAATCTGGCTGGCAACCAATCACAGACCAATCATCAAGGACACGACCGAGAGCACGTGGCGACGAATCCGCCTGATTCCTTTTGAAATAGTTATTCCGGAGGCCGAAAGAGACCAAAAACTGCCAGAAAAACTGAAAAAAGAATGGCCTGGAATCTTAAACTGGGCTGTCGAAGGTTGCTTGGAGTGGCAGCATAGCGGTTTAAATCCGCCAACCAAAATTATGAACGCGACCAAAGACTACCGTGGTGACCAAGATCTGCTCGCAAAATTTATCTCCGAGGAATGCTATTTGCATCAGAGCGCAAGAACCAAGCTGAGCGACCTTTACGAAGCTTACACTACCTGGTGCGAAAAAAATCACGAGCAAACTAAAACAAACAACGCTTTCAGTCGAGCGTTGGCAGAACGGAGCTTCGAGAAAGAAGTCTGTGGCATAACCTATTACAAAGGTATTGGCTTGAAAATTAATGTAAAAACTTCTTTACCAGACCCGGAGTATGAAAAAATCCTCACCGAAAAAAAACTCAAAGATATTCAATGTGAAAAATCTAAAGAGCACACTATTTCTGAATTAAAAGACGATCCTGAACAAACGAAACACTAAACTCTCGGAGGATTGGAGTTTTTTGTGCAAATCCCGGTATACTTTTTCTAGTATTAATTTCTTAGGGTTTATATCGGAAAATAATCAAAAACCTCCAATCCTCCATATGATCACTTGTTGTGACGCTTTTCTTAATCAAACAGCCCACTCGGCGCAGAGCATTTCTGCCTGTGTTAAAACGGTTCTGGTCGCCTCTTCCTGGAGATCCGGTGGGTAACCGTGCTTTTTCAGGATGCGCTTCACCATGACTTTGATCCTGGCACGGGCACTTTCACGAACGGTCCAGTCGATCGATACGTTTTTACGCACCTGGGTAACCAGCTCGGCGGCTATGACTTTCAGCTCATCATTCCCCATGGCCTTGACTGCGCTTTCGTTGGCAGCCAGAGCGTCATAAAAGGCGATTTCATCATCGTTAAGGCCAAGGTCTTCGCCGCGCTTCGTTGCCGCGCTCATATCCCTGGCCAGGTTTATCAGTTCTTCGATTATTTCCTGGGTTGCGATAGCCCGGTTATGATAGGCATTGAGCGTTTTCTGCAGCATCTCACTGAACTGCCGGCTCAATACCAGATTCCGCGTTGACCTGGCCTTGATTTCATCTTTCAATAACTTCGCCAGCAGTTC
>JAKQKW010000095.1 GCA_029560455.1 Candidatus Rifleibacteriota bacterium | reverse complement strand
CCGCCTGGTAGAACTCGCCATCGAGCGTTACCGCGATAAACAGGAATCACTCAGCACCGTTTCCTGACAAGAAATCAATCAGCATTTAACTCAAAACACTCCCTGCTTAGGCGGGGAGTGTTCGGTTTTTCAGGGGCGGTCGCCGACAATCAGGCCTTTGAGTTTGCGGCCGTCGCTCCAGTAGCCGAGAAAACGCAGCTCTGGAGCCTTTTTAAAGGCTGAAAGATCTGAATCAAGGGTGTAGGTGGCATAGGTGAGCGCATCAAAGAGTCTGAAAGTACCGTTCCAGTCGAAAGCGTCGATGTGGCTGGTGCGCAAAGAACGGGCATGAAATTTTTCTTTGAAAAGTCCGACAAAATCGTTGCGATTTTCGACGATAAAACGCTCATACTCTGGTTCTTCTGGCGTCAGGGCGGCCAGTTCGTCGGCAACCAGCGGCGGCTGACCGTAATAATCTGACAACGCCGTAATAAAGGCCTTGTTTTCGGTTTTGACACGGTCGGAGGCGTAAAAAATTTCGCGGGCAACCTGGGCAACCGGTTCCTGGACACGGTCGCCGCAGAGAATGATCATGCGGGTTCTGCGACTGATGCCGGTAAGATCGAGCAGTTTGATGTTTCTCTGGTGCGGCGTAACAATCATCAGCGCAAGCGGCACCGGAAGCCCAAAATAATCACTGCTGGCAGCGAGGTTGGCAGCCAGTACGCCGCCGGCACCGTGACCGATAATTGCGAAGCGGTCACGGTTGATCTCGATTTTCTGACGGGCAAAAGCCTGCTGCAGAAAGTCTTTTACCGAGCGCACGACATTGGTGTGATAAAAACGGGTGAACTGGCCGGTTCCCTGATAGTGCGGAAAAACCACAACCCAGCCGGATCGGCACAAATGCCGGATCTGACCCTGATAATGACCTGGGCTGGTCGACATCCAGTCGTGCAGCAGCACGACTACCCCGGCACTTGCTGGCGCCGGCCCGGCAGGTTCGAAAACCTGGTAGCGTTCGTGGGCGATGCCGCTTTCCCAGACGGTGAAATCTTCATGCAGATAGTTGCGACCACCGGGCCCCATGGCGCTTTGAACCGGCCCGCGCGGAACTTCGCGGGCACAGACAACAGCCGGAATAGTTACCAGTAGAAGCAGAATCAGCCTGAAAATATTTCGCATCGAGTTTGGTCAGGATTCGAGATATTTCTTTTCAATACGTTCTCTGAAAAGTTCAAAGCCCATCTTTTCGAGGCCAAGGGCAACGATGAACAGGGCAACGCCGATAAGGCTGCCGGCTTTGATTTCGGCACGCTTAACTTCTGCAAGATTCTTGTCGTATGGCATCGAGACATTTTCGACAAATACGGCGGCGGCAGCCAGGCCGGCCAGCCAGGTAAAGAGAGTTTCGCAGCTGACCAGCAGGTTCCAGAAAAGTCCGCCGACGCGCTTTTCAGATTTAAGCAGCGGGCGGGTTGCCAGATATAATGGCAGCAGCAGCGGTCCAAGCAGAAAGATAACCAGCACCCAGAACCAGTCGAGATTTTTTCTCTGACGGCTGTCCCAGGCAACCCATATAGTTGCAATTGCGCGCACCCATCTTGGCCACATAAATTCTTTCCTCCAGCTTGTCTCTATTGATAACAGGCCACAGCATACCACGATAACCGACTTCAGTAAAACCCAAATTGGTTAACAAAAAAAATTGATATTGTTACCGTACAGCGTTTTTTTTTGTATAATTACAGCAATGAACTTATCATTCGTGAGGTGCAAGCTATGAAACGCTCTGGTTTATTTTTGAGTCTTTTACTGGCCCTTATTCTTTCTAACCCAGCAGCAGAACCCGTAATGGCGTCAACAGCCGACCCGTTTTCGGTACAAAGCGGCACCAATGCTGCTGTAAATCAAAATGCAGCAAAAGAAGAAGTGCCCGAAGCGCCGGCCGAAGCACCCAAAGAAGAAGCCAAACCTGAAACGGTCAAGGAAATCGCCAAGCATACCGTACAGGCCGGCGACAGCCTCTGGCGCATCGCCCAGAAGCTGCTCGGCGACGGTAACCGTTACCGCGAAATCATCGAAGCCAACAAAGCAAAATATCCTTCACTCGAAAAGAACCCCGACCTGATTCATGCCGGTTGGGTGCTTGAAGTGCCGGTCGAAAAAGAAGTGAAACCGGCTGAAGAAAAACCAAAAGAAACCAAACCCGCAGTCGAAGAAGGCAAAAAGCCTGAACCCAAAGTAGAAAAAGACACATCGGTTTCGGCTGACAAGGTCAAAAATCTGCCGCAGTGGTCAACCGAAGAAAAGATTAAAAAGCTGCAGAGTGCCCTCGATTCAGCTAATCGCGCACTGCTTGCCCAGAAAAAGCGCATCGCTGATCTCAATGAACAGACTGTCAGATTCCTGATCGACAACAAGTTCATGACCGAAGAAGAATGGATGGCGATGAACCCGCCCGAAGGTTATACCTATCGCCTGAACCGGGTCGGGAAAATCGAGCTGGTCGGCAGTGACAACAAACCGCTGACTAATGCCGACATGGCCGCCCTCGACAAAAAAGCCAAAGAAACGGCCAAGGCACCTGAAACCAAGCCTGCAACCGAAACCAAACCGGCTGTCGACAAGAGCAAGAGCGAAGCCGACGCTGATGCGAAAGCCAAACAGGAAGCCTACGACAAAGCGGCAAAAGAAGCCAAAGCCAAGGCTGAAGCCGAAAAAGCTGCCAAAGAAAAGGCTGACAAAGCCAAAAACGACAAAGCTGCTGCTGACAAAATAGCCGCTGAAAAGGCAGCAAAAGAAAAAGCGGATGCTGAAAAAGCTGCCGCCGACAAGGCTGCTGCTGAAAAAGCCGCAAAAGAAAAAGCAGATGCCGAAAAGGCTGCTGCCGAAGCTGCAAAGGTCGCCGAAACCCGCTATCAGAAAATACTCAGCGAAATCGGGGTTCCTGACCTCGCTGACAAACGCAATGATTACTACAAAGGCATCAAGAATGGCTCTGACCTGCTTTCAAAAGGCTTCTTCGGTGGCACCACCTCGTTCTACAAGTTTGTAAACAGCATGGACTTCCCTGAATACGATATTCCGTCGCTGCAGAGAGACCTGCGCGAAGCCCAGAAAAACTATGAAAAGGCCATCGACAAGAACAAGACCGGCCGCGTTCTGGGTATTTTCGGTGATACTATCGAAAGCGCCGGCAAAAAGGTCGAACAGTCACGGGCCAGACTCGAAAAAGCCTGGGGCGAACTTGGCAAGGCTCTTGATGAATCCAAGGCCAAAGCCAAAGAACTCGAAGCCAATGTCAGCAGTAACAAAGCCAAAGCTGCCACTGCCCAGAAAGAACTCGACAAGCTCGACAAATATGATTCGAAGAACGCCGGCGAAGTTCAGAGACTGAGCAAGGAAATCAAGGACATCAACGAAAAGGTTTCTGACGACGAAAAGAAACTCAACAACTACAAAGAACTCAAGAGCGTCTTCAAAATCTAAGGCCTTGTTAAGAAATTACTGTTACACTTTGTCCATGCGGCCGGCCATAAGGGGCCGTAAAAGCAAAAACCATTGTCATGGTTTTTGTTTAACGGCTCCTAACAGGGCAAACGCATTAAACTTCTGGATTCCGGGTCTACGCCCGGAATGACGCAATTTATATTCGTCATTCCCGCGAATGCGGGAATCTAGTTCTGATGAGGGACACAGGCATTTTAGTGCGTTTGCCCTGCGGCTCCTAAAAACTGCTGGTCGCCAGCTTGATAATGGTTTATACTTCTGGTCAGGGTCATACCCTGACCAGATTTTTCTTCCGCGAAAGGTAGAAACATGAAGAGGAAAATGCTGATTGCTCTGTTGCTTATTCAGACCTTGTTTTGCTTCGCCGCTCAGGCTGCTGATCTGCCCGAAGGCAGAATACTGTTTATCGATTCGCCCGAACCAGATGCCAACTATCTGGCAGTCATCAACCCCGACGGCACAGAAAAACTGCGCCTGACACCGGCTTTCAACAACATCATGTTCCCGCGCTATAATGAAGCCAGCGGCTGGATCGGCTTCACCAACAAGACCTCCGATATGACCTCAGAAATTTACCTGCTCAACAAGGCTGGCGACCGCGTCAGAAGAGTGCTGACCGATGCGGCCTTCGAAGATTTTTCGCCCGATGGCAAGTTCTTTCTCTACACCACCTGCAACGGCAAAGCCGAGCTTTATGTTTACAGTCTCGAGCGCAAGCAGGCAAACAAGATTTCACAGGATCTCAAGGTCACCGCTGCCAACTGGTCGGCCGACGGTGCCTGGATTGCAGTTTCGGCTCTGACCGAAGACGGCACCTCTGACCTCTACCTGATATCGACCATGATGCAGGGCATCAAGCGTATTACAGCGACTGAAAAGATCAATGAGTCATTTCCGGTCTTCAGCAAAGACGGCAAGTTTCTTGTCTACTTTACCGACCGGCACGGCGAAAACGAGCTTGAATACCTGGCTGTCGACCAGAGTGAAGTTCAGCGGCCAATCGTCAGAGGCATCTACCCCAGCCTTTCACCAGACAACCGTCATGTTGTCTTTCAGCAGGGCAACACCATCGGTATGGCCTCTATTGAAGGGCTTGACGTAAAAACCCTGACTGCCGGCCGTACACCTGTCTGGATTAAATAATTTGACCTCGAAGTCTTTGAATTGTAAAATGAGCAAAACATTTATGGGAAGGTTCTTCGATGATAAAAATTAACAAAATTCTCGTACCCATTGATTTTTCGGAAGGTTCAGAACTGGCTCTCAGATATGCCGCCACCTTTGCCAGCGAATATGGCGCGCAGATTCATCTTCTCAACGTCATCGAAGAAGAAGTTCTTCACGCCGGCAACCTTGGCGACCCGCTCGAAACCTCGAGTAAATGGCATGATCAGAACATGAAGCAGCTTGAAAGCTTCGTTCCTGCCAAATACAATGATTTCGACATCATCAGAAAAGTTCAGGGCGGCCTGGTTTATGAAACCATCATCAACTATGCCAAAGACAATGAAATCAGCCTGATCATCATCGGTGCTCACGGCAAAACCGGCTTTATCGACTCATGGCTTGGCGGCAACAGCTACGAGATCGCCCGCAAATCGCCATGCGCGGTTCTTACCGTAAAACCACAGGGGCGCGGGTTCGTCGAAAGAGCAGCCTGACGACGCCTCTCAGGCGTTTCTGAAAGATTCAAGCATCCGGTTCAGGTCTTTTGCGACCTGAACCGGATTTTCTTCAGGCGAGACCGCAACGTCGATCTGCAGCGAAGCGCTGTTACGGCGAATGATCGAAGCGGGTTTGTCTTCAATAAACATTGCAGTGACATCATTACCGACCGGCAACACGAAAAACCTGTCGTTATGAGAATTCTGCGCAACCGCTCCAGGCCTCAGATCTGGCTTGAAACGGGTAAACGACACCAGCGGATTCCAGGCATAGCTGCTTCGAAAACCAGCAAGATCAGTCGGAATACGCTCTTCGCGCCATTCCCTTGAAAACACCGCATCGAGCCCGCAGCTGCGTATAAAATCGAGGGCAGCGAGGTTGCAGACATTGAATGACCAGTCGAATGTAAATTTAAGCCTGGGAAACATTTTTGCCAGGGCAAAGCCTTCCCAGCCGAGACAGACAAAACTTCCTGATTCAAGCCCCCTGAGTTCGTCAGTCAGGCGCTCAAACTGCTGTCTTGTCATTATCGGCGGCAGCCACCATGAAACCCGACCGCGCAGAACCATTTCGGCGCGGGCATTATCGCCATGCCAGGGTAGAATCCAGCCATCGACCGGCAGATCCCGCAGAAACGGAAAACTGTGGTTCCAGACGCGCAGATTGACCTGAGGTCTGGCATTTTCGGCGAAATGCTTCGAGTAGTCAGGTCGGCTCTGACGTGAAGACATTATCAGAGCCGCAAGCGATGGCTCGCCTTTTGGCGGCGGCAATTGTTCAAGGCGGCAAAGACTCTCGACCAGCGATCGCTTAAGCTTTTTCAGGGCACTGCCACCTATATGCAGGCCCTTGCCCAGAAGCTTGGTGATCATTCTGCCCGATTTGAAAAGATCGCCAAGCACCGCAAATTTTTCCTGCAGCGGGCCGTCTTCGAGCCCCTTGTTGAGAGCCAGCTGCAGAAGCTCGTCAGATTCGAGCCGCAGGCGGTGTTCATTGATAACCGTCTCTACCGCGAGAGGTGTGCCTTCATGCCCCGACCAGAAAAGGTCGACAGGTCGGCGCTCCCAGTCGCGGTTCCATTGTGATTCCCAGCTGCCTTCGTCTGAGGCTGAGGTTCGCCGCAGTTCGACACCAGCGCCGAGAGTAACCGGCAACCCGCGCACCCAGGCCATTTTGGGGTGTTTTCTGTCATTTTTAACCCAGGTAATTCTGGCACCCTGCTGTTCACCATTTTTTTCCCAGACAATGCCGTCGCCAGGAACAGGTATCTCTTTGACCTGCAGCTCAACGAGCCCGTCTGATGTTTTGCCGGTGGTGATGCCGACTATCACCCCTTCACGACCAGGATTTTCGCCGGTCTGCCAGGCGTAAGGTTCGACCGGGCCGTTGAAAAATCCTGGCGAGGCAGCCCGGGTGAAAACCTCGTTGAGTTTTGACGACTCTACACTTCTGCTGTTGTCGAGGGCTTCGCGATAAGCCTTAACCACCTGATAGACATATTCAGGGCTTTTCATGCGCCCTTCGATTTTCAAAGACGCAACCCCGGAATTCTTGAGCCACTCAACTTCATTGATCAAACGGAGGTCGCGCGGACTGAAAAGGCAACTGCCGCCGTTGCCGCAGCTGCCATCGATTGAGTATTCACGCCGGCATGGCTGGGCGCAGGTGCCACGATTGCCGGAACGGGTTCCGAGGGCGATGCTCCAGAAACAGCGCCCGGAAATGCTGTAGCACATGGCACCATGCACAAATATTTCAAGCTCGAAAGGCGCGGTCTTCAGCAACTGCTCAAGTTCGTCAGCACTGACTTCACGTGGCAGAATCACCCGCGAAATGCCGAGTTCCTTGAGTTCTTCGGCACCACCATGACCAAACCAGGCCCCCTGAGTACTCAGATGCAGCGGGATTCTGCTGCCACGGCGCTTCAATTCGACCGCAACCCCGATATCCTGAATTATCAGCGCGTCAGGCTGCAGGGATTCATAAAAGGCCAGGGCTTCATCGAGAAGCTTCCATTCGTGTTCGAAAACAATGGTGTTGAGGGTGACATACATCTTTTTGCCGAGCGCCTGGGTAACCCGGCGCGCCCAGCGCAGACTTTTCTCGTCGAAATTAGCGGCAAAAGCGCGGGCACCAAATCTTTTTCCGGCAAGATAAACCGCATCTGCACCGGCGATGCAGGCTGCTTTCAGACTGGCAGGGCTGCCGGCTGGCGCAAGAAGCTCGATCGATCTGGCTGGCGGTGTTGTCACTATTCCCTCTCGATGAACCAGGTCAGGGCGAGGCGGTAACCATCGGCTCCAAGACCCGAAATGACTCCCCGACAGACCGGGCTGATCAGGGAATTCTGACGAAAAGCCTCTCTGGCGGAAATATTTGAAATATGCACTTCGACAGCCTCGATACCGGTTCCGACGATGCAGTCACGCAGGCTGACACTCGCATGTGCCAGAGCACCGGGGTTGATGATGACCCGCTCACCCTCTTTCAGTTTTTGCAGGTAATCGAGAATCTCGCCTTCATGGTTGCTCTGAAAAAAAGACAGCTGTTCATTGTTGCAGAATGCCAGTTCTTCGAGTTCTTCCTGGATGTCTTTAAGGGTTCGTGTGCCGTAAATTGCGGGTTCACGCCGGCCAAGCAGGTTCAGATTGGGGCCGTTAACAACATGTATCATCTTTTACCGCCTTCTTCTTCAGATGAAAAAAGAGTTTCGAGGAGAAAGTAAGAGGTTTTCATAAACATAACCAGCTCTGAAGCACTTTTAAGAGAGAAAAGCCGGCGGAAAAACCGGTTTTTTCCACCCCAGTAGCGCACCACCAGGCGACGAAGTTCACCTGCGGGCCAGAGACCGTCATCGATTATCGCCAGACGGTCGGCAAGCCCGACCATGCAACCATGGCCCTGACAGCTCAGCCAGGCTGAATTCACATGCAGACCAGCCTGAAAACCGGCGTCATGTATCTGCTGCAGATGCTCGCGCATTTTTTCAGCAGAACTGCGGGTCGGGTAATAAAGCCAGACCTGCTGCAGTGGCCAGCCGATCTGACGGATATTGATCTCATCATCGGCAGCGAAAGAAACTGCAAAGCGAGCCTTCTGGTTGAGCAGTAACGATCTCAATTCGTGCAGATCATCACAGTTGAGACCGGAAGGCCGGAAATGAAAGGCAGCGATTCCCGACGCCTTAAGCCACGAAACCAGTCGTGAAACCCAGTCGAGACCTGGCCAGCTGCGTCTGCCGGCGCTCATATCGTGCAGACCCTGCCAGGGCTGACATACTTCGAGAGTGGTTCCGGCCAGCCATTTTTCGGGGTGAATGTCGTAACCACAGTCGATAAAAGCTTCTTCAGGCACAGGCAGAGGCGAAAGATCGTCATCGTGTCGGTGATCAATAAAACCAGTGAGCCGGTCGCCGCGCAGAATTCTCAAAACAGCCGACTTGCCAGTGCCATCAACGGCAAAATCTGCCCAGTCAGGCGCTTCAGCCTTTTCGACATTGACGCCGACAGACGTCTTTGGCAGGAACTCTCGAACGCGCTGCGAAAAGACTCTGGCCTTTTCCGGATCAGTTTTGTCTGACCGCTGTAGAAAAACTGCTCTGATAGCTTCTGAGGAATATGATGCGAGACAGTCGATCAGGCTCTGACTGGTGGGCGCGTCGAGAGTCGCGATTCTCTGAGGTTCGACCGCGGCGAGACAAAGAAGCCCCAGGGGAGCGCTCCGCCCGGGGAATCGGTTATAGCAGGGCCAGACGACATCACAGTCGGCCGGCAGCTTCATCAGAAGTATTTCCGGTCCTGTAGTTTGCATGATCGATACGGTGTGACAATGATAACGAATTTTAACACAAACCAGCCTGCAGTCACCTAAAATCTCGAACAAATAGACAAAGTCAAAGGATGGAAATCTTTACAGAATTGAGTTCAGCTGCTAAAATCTGCCACATATACCAAAATTCAGTCAGGAAAACCTATGATAGCACCTGTGTTTACCAGCCTTCGCCCAAAACAATGGACCAAGAACCTGATTCTGTTCGCGGCCCTGCTGTTTTCGGAGAAAGGTCTGCTTTTCTCAGGGCAGGCCTGGCTGTTCACCATTGCCGGGTTTTTTACGTTCTGTGGTCTTTCGGGCAGTGTTTATCTGCTCAACGATCTTGCTGACCTTGAAAAAGACCGGTTGCACCCGATAAAATGCCAGCGGCCGATTCCCTCGGGTGAGCTTTCGGTAGGTGAAGCCAAGGGAGCTCTGATAATCATTCTTATCATCAGCCTGCTGGCAGCCTGGAATCTTTCGCCGCTGTTTTTTTCACTGTCGCTGGCGTATTTCATGCTGAATCTCGCATACAGTTTCAAGCTGAAAAATCTGGTGATACTCGACGTAATGTGCATTGCCATTGGCTTTGTGCTGCGTGCAACCGCCGGGGTTGGAGCCTTGAAAAGTCTTGAACCGGGAATCTATATTTCGCACTGGCTGCTGCTTTCAACGCTGATGCTGGCGATGTTTCTCGGCCTGGCTAAACGCCGCCAGGAAATCGCCAATTACCACGATGATGCGGTCAAACATCGCAAAATTCTGGCGCAGTATTCATTGAGCTATATCGATCAGATGACGTCAATTTTAGCCGCGACAGCGATTGTCACCTACACGTTCTATACGGTCAGCCCCGAAACGATTGCGAAGTTTGGCAGCGACAAAATGATCTATACAGTGCCGATGGTGATTTACGGCATATTGCGCTATCTGTATCTGATTCACATTCAGGAACTGGGAGAAAACCCATCTGAAGTGGTATTGAGCGACCGCCCGCTGCAATTGTGTGTGATTATATGGGCCGCAGTCGGCGTTTTGGTCATTCATTCCGCAAGATTTTTATAACCGGGGTATAACCTGGGGTCGGACCAGCAGAAAAGCCCATAAAAAGGGCAAAAACGTCTAAAAAGCAGTCATTTTTTACTCTTAAAACAGTATTTTGAGGCCGAAAAATACGACTCTAAGGCGGAATTCGCAAAAACCGCATCAAAGGCGGCTTCTGATGGCATGGGCGCTGATCTGATTGCGCAGATTGGCAGGCTCGGTTATTGGCCTGAACTTGCGCGAAAAAAAGTCGTCGGAGCTGGTTCCCTGAACCTTAAGAGCGGCCCACTGAATTTCGCGGTTGCCGGTTTCGATTTCGTCTACCATTACAGCAACTTTGTAGCTCTGCCCGGAATTGAGCTTTTTCGAAAGAGGCACTCTGAAAGTTATGCCGCCAACCGGAATCTGCAGCAGTTCAACTTTTCTGAAGCCCTCGGCGGCAGTTTTTGCACTTTCGTGAACGGAAACCCTGAGGCTGACTGAATTTTGACGATAACGGGTACCAGGCAGAATTTTCAGGTTAGCTTCGCTGGTGGTCAACTGGCAGTCGAGAATTTCGACCGAGCGGGTCGTGACGGTTTTGAAACC
>JAKQKW010000076.1 GCA_029560455.1 Candidatus Rifleibacteriota bacterium | reverse complement strand
CAACTGGAGCAAAAATGACAGCGGCATCTGGGAATCATCATCAGCTGCCCAGACAAGCGGTGGCGGCAGTGCGCCGGTTCTCGACGGCGAAGGTATTGTCTGCCCCGACTGCGACTATGTCATCAGATTCTGCCCATGCTGCGGCAAGCCGCTGGCAGGAGCAGCAAAATCTGGCGCTGCACGGCCACGCAAACCTGCTCTGCCGATCAAACCGATCCTGAAAAAGAAACGGCCAGCCTCCCCGCTTCTTTCACCGGTAGTCAGACCAGCGCCCGGCACTCCCGTGGTTGTCGCCCCCGAAGCTTTAAAAAATCTGCCCGGTAATACCGGCCCGGTCAAACCGGCCGCAAGCCCGGTTCAACCGCCGGCAAAAGCCGGTGAAACTGGCGTTCCAGTCAGACCGGCACCGACTGCTGATATACCAAAGCCGCCAGCAGTTGCCCCTGTCAAACCGGCATCACTGCCAACTTCACCAGCGGTTCCGCCAGCGACCAAAGTTCCTGCACCTGCCATTGGTGCGGCAAAACCAGCAGTGCCGACAGTTAAGCCTGTGCCTGCGGCCGTTCCCGCAGCAAAGAGCAACATACCACAATCTCCGATTGCACCTCAGGTTCCGGCACAGCCACCGCAACAGTCTGATGAACACCACAGCTTTCCGGCAATGCCGACTGCAACACCCGCCGCCAGCCCCTTGCCACAGGCCGGCAAAACAGTTCAGCCCACGCCACCAGCACCGGCCACTCACAAAGCCGGGCAACCGCCTGTTTTTACCGGACCCGCAACACCTGCCGCAGAAGACCTGCCTGACGAAGATATCGACACCCCTGATTTCAGTAAGTTTGCGCTCAACGGTGATCAATCGTCAGAGAACAAGACTGATGCCCCTGAACTCGACAACCTTTTTGGCAGCCTGAAAGTAGAAATACCGGGCCTTGGAGCCGAGAGTCCTGCTGAACCGGCTATACCAGTTACGCCACCACCAGTTCAGCCTCCCAGACAGGTAAGCCCGGCAAAACCGGCAACTGCCCCTGCAGCTCCGCAGGTTCCAAAGGCGCCTGTTCCTGACTTTAATTTTGACGCGCTCATTTCCGGGTCAGACACCGACCTTGGTCTGCCTGGTGGTGAGACAACAGACGAAACACCGGCTTTCGACCTCGGTTCGCTTGGCCAGCTCGAGCCACAGGCGCCGGCAGAAGACGAAGACACTCCGTTGCCGCCAATGCGCCCGGCCGGCGGGAAACCTGCACCAGAAGTGAAACCTGCCGCGAAACCTGCGGCTCCGGCACCAACTGATGTTTTCGAAGACGATGACACCCCGTTACCGCCAATGCGCCCACAAACACCGCCGGCAAAAGATGCCAAGGGCGGCAAAGACCTTTTTGCCTCTCTGTTTTCAGACGGTGACCTGAACCTTGGTCTGCCCGCAGATCAGAGCTCTGGTCAGAACAAGAACCCCTTTGGAAACCTCGACCTGGAACTGGATGTTCTCGAAGTTTTCCCTAATGACGACGCCCAGACTCCGGCGCCTTCTCCAGCTCCTGGCAAGAAGCCGCCAGCACCAGCGAAACCTGCTCCTGCTGACGACAACCCCTTCAACCTCGACAATATCATCGACCTCGACAGCCCGGTTGAAGAAAAGTCGCCATCGAAGAAGAAAGGCGCCAAAGACCCTCTCGACCTCGATGACTTTGACATCAGCAAATTTAAACTTTAAGGAGCGTTTTGCGTCATGAAGTTCATTCACCCGGTTTTCATGCTTTTTGTGCTGTCTTATCTGTTCAAGATTCACAAGTTCGGCAAACAGGCACTGGCGGTCAACCCGAAATCACCCGATGCCGATCAGCGCGAAGTGTTTCTCGCGGAGCACAAAAAAGTCAGCAAAATTGCCGCAATTCTTTTTGCGATCGGTCTTATCGGCGGCATTTTCGGCGTTGTCCAGTTTATGCAGGTCAACACCATCTTCATGAAAACTTACGGGCACGGTTTTGTTGGCGCTATTCTCCTCGGCCTGATGCTTGCCAACATCTTTGTCGGCAACTCGATCAAAACCCTGGTCAAGGAAAAATCCCGCGACAATCTGCGGCGTTTCCATTTCAGTCTTTTCTACTTCACCCTTGTCTGCTCGGCTTATTCACTTGTTTCCGGGCTGGTTGTGCTGTTCAAGGGCCCAATGAGCTGACTTCCAGAAAAATTCGTCAGAATTCCACGCCTGCCTTTGCATTGCCGGGGCAGGCGTGTTAGTTTTAGGCATATCTGAAGTATGAGGTGGTTTATGAGTCGGCAGACCTTCGTAAAAATCGGAAAACTGGTTTCACTGGCCCTGATCATTTCCGGACATGGGCTGATCAACACAGAACCGGCAGCTGCTGCCACCCGTAGGCCAAAGGTAAAACTGCAGCAGCCGAAGCAGGAAATCAGCGAAGCCTATTATGACAAAGCCTGGCGAACCTGGCAGATCGGTTCTAAAAAAGAAAAAGAAGAAGTCATCAAGTCGCTGCGCTCGATCGTCAGAAAATCACCCGAAGAATTCATGGCGCATTATTACCTCGGAATCATGGTCTCGGAAGAAGGCTCGCCCACCCAGGCTCTGCGCCACCTC
>JAKQKW010000073.1 GCA_029560455.1 Candidatus Rifleibacteriota bacterium | reverse complement strand
AGGCCAGGTAGCTCAGTCGGTAGAGCAACGGACTGAAAATCCGTGTGTCGTTGGTTCGATTCCGACCCTGGCCATTTGTTTTGCCCGGCGGCATAGCCAAGTGGTAAGGCGAAGGTCTGCAAAACCTTTATTCATCGGTTCAAATCCGATTGCCGCCTTTGTGAAAGTTCGCTATAAGAGCTTTCCCCAACAGGTATGCCGAAGCGCATGCCTTTTATATATGGATCGGTAGTTCAGTTTGGTTTAGAACGCCGCCCTGTCACGGCGGAGGCCGCGGGTTCGAGTCCCGTCCGATCCGTTCAAGAGTCACCAGAGAGAGCTTAACTGGTGACTTTTTTGTTTTCTGTCGAAATTGCGGGAGAAATTCTGATGAATTACGTTGAAATGGTTGGTTATCTCGGTTCACTGCTGGTAGCGGTTTCGTTGAGCATGAAGTCACTCTGGAAGCTGCGCTGGATAAACCTTGTCGGCAGTCTGTTCTTTTCTATTTATGGCTATCTGATCGGTGCCTGGCCGATTTTTGTCGTCAATGCCTACATCTGTCTGATGAACGTCTGGTATCTCATCGATTATTCGCGCAGCAGCGCCAGTTTTTCGCTCGATTCGCTCGCCAACACCGGGCACAATTACTTCAAAAAATTCTATGGGTTCTACGAAGACGATATTCGCAGCTTTTTTCCTGACGTGAGTTTCGATGAACTCGAACGCTGTGAAACCTCGATTCTTTTTCGCAACATGATTCCGGTCGGGATTTTTTCGTTGCGCATGGTCGGCGAAGGCCGTGCCAGAATCGTGATGGACTACATCGTGCCCGAATTCAGAGATTTTCAGTTCGGTGCCTATCTTTATGAAAGAAAGTCTTACCTGTTTCGCGACCGCCAGATCTGCCAGCTCGAAGTCGAAACCGGGGTTGAGGCGCATCGCCGCTATCTTATTCGCCTGGGCTTCGTGGAATCAACCGGCGAAGCCGGTCGGCCGCTCATGGTGCGCAAAGTTTCCTGACTTTTCACGTTTCAGTTGTGAATTTGTGCATGCTGCTGCATAAATCTTCTGTTTCTGCCGATACATCTAAAAAAGGTGTCGGAAAACAGGAGGCAATATGTCCGGTTGCTTGTTCAATTCGCGTCTGCAATCATCATCAGAAATTCGAGCCACGCTGCTGGCGGCGTTTTTTGCCGCAGCTTTCACCTCGGGAGCCGAGGCCAGTGCGCTTGACTGGCTGAATTCAAATACAAAAGTATCGAGGCCAAGACAGGCAAAGGCCAGAGTTTCCAGCGATCAGCAGGTTGTTCAGCTCACCGGACTTGAGCAGAAAAGCCTGACCGGCAGCAATCTCGACTCTTATCAGTTTGCCCAGTCGCATTTCGGAAATTCTAAAAGCAAACTGGAAAACGCCTGCCGGGCTATCAGCAGCCGCTATAACGACGCTGCTGTTCGCGATATTCTGCAGAAACTTTTCGTCATCGACACTCAGCTGTTTAAAGAAGCAATCAAGAATTCAGCCCTGGCCGTAAAAGAGATTCTGACAGTGAACGATGGTCTGGGGCAGGGAATTCAGGATCTTAACCGCATAATTACGGCACCAGGCCAGGAAACACTCGACCAGCTCGATAAAGCGGTCGATAAAGTCGGGGCTGCCAATCTCAGTCAGTCTTTACTGGTAAAAAAATACATGGCCGGTTCGGAACGAACGATTCAGCTGGCCCAGTCTGCCTATGAAACGCTTGAGCTGATTCCATCTTTGTCGGTTCCAGGGCTCGATCTCATGGTACAGATGTCGAAGCAGCTTATGCGCATGACCCAGTCGAATGCCGAAGCTTTTAAAGGTCTGTTGCTCAATATGCAGAGCAGCAACGAACTGATTTCGTCGGGACTTGAGAATATTAAAAAGACAGTGCGCGAGACTTTGCGCTTCTCTGATCACTTTGCCGTTAAGCAGTTTCCTTTGATAAATTTGCCCGCACCTTCGCGTGAGAAAATCTTCGTGCAGCTGACATCACTGGCCAATTCGATCAAAGGCACTGAAAATACGGTTACCATCGGAGACTCTCAGGTTCGTAACACGGCGCAGCAGTTTACGCATCTGATCAGCGGCTTTCTTGCCAAAGCCGGCGAAAGCCTGAAATATCAGAGCCAGGCTGGCGGCGAAAAAGCACCTGAACAGATCTCGACTTACGCCAGGAATCAGGTCAGTGGCCTGTTTCTGCGGGTGAAAGAAGACATTTTGCTGATGCGCACTGAAATGGCGAAGGCCTCGCGGCCTAATGCCAGTAATCTGCCGCCGGCGGTTAATTTTGAAAGCCGTGATGAATACGCGTCGAGAAATGCCCAAAGAGCCAGCAGCCAGAAATTGCCGCTGTTTCTGCTCGGAAACGGTGGCGGAAGCGATTCGCAGGCTTCAGTTGCCGGAAATGGCGCGCCTCGCGGCAATTCAGGGCCTGGTCTGCAGAATCTGCAGAATAGCGGCGATCTGCTTCTCGGCGGCACGAAATCAACTGCCGGGGCTGCAAATGGTGAAAATCTCGACGGTTTTATCGCCCTCAATCCCGGTAACCGGGCTGCAAAAAGGCCGGTTGTGCCCAAAAGCGGAACAACGCAGGTGCTCTACAATGAAAACAGTTTTGCAGACGATGAAACCGGTCTGATGCAGCCAGAAATGAACATTCTGACGAAAGAGCTTGGCGCTGACTTTTTCTTTGGTGAAAGCGGCGAGAACCAGAGCGCTGACAGTCTGATGGCACAGGGGGCAGATGCCGAGAGCTTTGAAGAAGACGACTCCGGCCCCCTGCCAGATGAAGCAGAACGCGGCATGCAGATGAGCTATGATAACCTCAGTTCTGGTGGCGAACCGGAAATTGAAATGCTTAAATTCGAATCGGTCTCTGATACCGGCGATTCTTCCGATCTGCTGCCGATGATGCGCTACGACAGCGAGGTTCTCGAACTCGAAGAATAGGTGAGCTCGAGCACGCTTGAATGGCGTGATCCCCGTATACGGACTTAGATCCCCGCTTGCAGTAATTGTAAGGCGGGGATTTTATATTTAACCGCGGTTGCTTGAAGCTCTGGTTGTGGCGTGGTACACTGCTGCGAAACCTATCAACCGGAGCAGCATATGAGTTTTCCAGTTCAGCGCCCAAGGCGGCTTCGTCAGGACAGTCGCCTGCGAAAAATGATTCGTCAGGTCAGTGTCGAGCCACAGCAGCTTATTTACCCGCTATTTGTTGTCGAAGGTCTCGAAAAACCTCGCGAAATAGCGGCCATGCCGGGACAGATGCACTGGCCGGTCAATAGAGTTCATGAGCCCGTCGCTGCGGCGATGCAGGCTGGTGTCGAAGCATTCATTCTTTTTGGCGTACCTTCGGCTAAAAACTCTGACGGCAGTTGTGCCGCCAGGGCTGACAGCGTTGTCTGCGAGGCGATCAGGCATATCAGGCAGCATTGCCCTGAAGCCTATATCATTACCGATGTCTGTCTCTGTGCTTACACTACGCATGGCCATTGTGGCGTTCTCGATGCCTGCGGCTGCGTCGACAACGACTCTTCGCTTGCACTGCTGGCAAACATGGCGCTTGCCCACGTTAAAGCCGGCGCTGATATGGTTGCCCCCTCAGATATGATGGATGGCCGGGTCGGCGCGATAAGAAGGCTTCTCGATGCCGAAGGATTCAGCCAGGTTCCGATTATGGCCTATTCAGCGAAATATGCGTCATCTTTTTACGGGCCATTCAGAGAAGCGGCCGGTTCGGCGCCTGGCAAGGGTGACCGACGTGGCTATCAGATGGATTTTGCGGTTGGTAGAGATGCGATGACTGAGTTGCAGCTCGATCTTGAAGAGGGTGCCGACATTCTCATGGTCAAACCCGGAATTGCCTACCTCGACATTCTGGCTGAGGCGCGCAGTCAGTTCTCGTGCCCGCTCGCTGTTTATCAGGTATCTGGTGAATATTCAATGATCAAGGCTGCTGCCGAAAAAGGCTGGGTCGACGAAAGGCAGGTGGCGCTTGAATCGCTGATTGCGATGCGCCGTGCCGGTGCCGATCTGGTTCTCACCTATTTTGCCCCGCAGGTCGCTCAATGGCTCAAAGAGGAGAATAAATGACGCACCCGCACGCTGCCCGTCACCCTGGAAATGTCGATCAGAACAATCTCAGAGTTCTTGCCTGGGAAACCACGCGCGCCTGCCCGCTGGCCTGCCCGCATTGTCGTGCCGCCGCCGTCGATTTTCGTGACCCAGACGAACTGACAACTGAAGAAGCAGTCGCCATGCTGAAGTCTGCAGCCGAAATGGGGCCGGCACTGATAATTCTCAGCGGTGGCGAACCGCTGCTGCGTGAAGATCTTGAAGAAATAGCTGCCAAGGCAGTTGAAATGGGGCATCGGCCGGTGGTGTCGTGCAATGATGGCAGGCTGTTAACCGATGCCAGGCTTGAAAGCCTTGCAAAAGCCGGGATCAAGCACTTCAGCTTCAGCATGCATTCTTCCAGTGAGGCTGACCACGATGCTTTTGTCAGAATACCCGGAACTTATCAGGAAGCATTGCGGGCCTTTTCCCGGATAAAGGCGCACGGTATGTCGTTTCAGATCAATACGACCGTTTTGCCCACGAATTCACACCGGCTCGAAGAGATAAAAGACTGGGTTGTGGGTCTGGGGGCTGCTGCCTGGCACCTGTTCTTTATCGTGCCGACCGGCAGGGCAGCTGATGGCGGCTCTGAAGTGGAGCTGCCGCCTCATGAAATCGAGCGGGTTCTGCAGTATGTAGCAGAAAACTCTGATGCCTGGCAGATTCCGGTTAAGGTTACCTGTGCGCCGCAGTATGCGCAGATTCGCGCCGAAATGGGGCGTGAGCCGGGCAGTCGCGGGCGCAGCTGCATGGCTGGCAACGGTTTTGTCTTTGTCAGCTGGTGCGGTGAGGTAAAACCCTGTGGTTATTTCGATATGGTGGTTGGCAACATTCGCAAAACGCCTCTGAAACAAATTTATCAGGGCAGCATCGAGTTAAAAAATATGCGTACACCTGAAAAACTCGAAGGCGTGTGTGGTCTTTGCCGTTTCAATCGTATCTGTGGCGGTTGCCGGGCTCGCGCCCATGCGGTACATGGCAGTTACATGGCCACTGACCCGAATTGTAAGTTTTCTGCTGGTCAAAGAGACAAAACCTGAGTATATTGTTAAAATCCCCATACTCGATGGCAGTACTGGTTATCACTGTATGATCAAGGAAGGACAAGCCTGATGGACGATAAAGACCGCGAAATACTGCAGATGCTTCAGGGCCGTTTTCCGCTGGAATCTGAGCCATACAGAGTAATCGGCGACAAACTCTGGATGGACGAAGTTTCAGTCATATCAAGAATTGCCAGAATGTACGAGAGCGGCGCCATACGCTATCTGGGGCCTTTCTTCGACAGCCGCAAACTCGGTTACAAAGGCTGCCTGGCCGCGATCGATGCGCCGGCAGACCGGGTTGATGCCATTGCCGCAGTAATTAACGGTTATTCTGAAATTACCCATAATTATCTGCGCGAAGGCAGCCCCAATATCTGGTTTACGGTCATTGCGCCCTCAGAGGAACGCCGCGAACAGATTTTTGCCGAAATCAGGCAGAAGACCGGCGTTAAAGATATTCTGATATTCGCTTCGAAGAAGCTGTTCAAGGTAAAGGTTGATCTTGACTAGGAGACAGTAATGGACAGTAAAACCCGTCAGATTCTGTGTGAACTTCAGGATGGTTTTAAGCTCGAAACACGTCCGTTCAAGAGAATTGCCAACAAAGTTGGCTGCACAGAAGAAGAAGTCATTGAAATAATCAGTAAATGCCGCGATGACGGCATCATCAGAAGAATCGGTGCCGCTATCAGGCCTGAACAGATTGGCCATGCCGCGAATGCTCTGGTTGCCTGGGATGTTTCCGAAGAGAATGTCGATGAAATCGGCACTGCTCTGGCTGAACTGCGCGAAATTTCTCACTGTTACGAGCGCGAGTGCCCACCCGGCTGGAATTACAACCTTTTTACCATGATTCATGCCCGTTCTGAAGAAGAACTGCGCAACATCGTCGCCGGTATCAGCGAGCGTTTCAAGTTCAACGGCTTCAAGATTTTCAGAACCGAAAAAGAGCTGAAAAAGACTTCGATGCGCTATTTCGAGGAAGCACAGCCGTGAACAGCAAAGCCCTGGAAGCAGCTGTAAAGGTTTTTCCGGGTGGGGTGAACAGCCCGGTGCGTGCATTCAAATCTGTCGGTGGCAACCCCTTGTTTATCAGTCGGGCCGCCGGCAGCCGCATTTTTGACATCGATGGCCGAGAATATATCGATTATGTGGGCTCATGGGGCCCGATGATTCTCGGTCACGCTGACCCTGAGATTGTCGAGGCCGTCTGCAGTACCGCTGCCGATGGTCTGAGTTTTGGGGCTCCGACCGAGCGTGAGACGGTTCTTGCCGGCCTGATTCGCGAGGCTTTTCCGGTAATCGAGCGCATGCGTTTCGTCAGCAGCGGTACCGAAGCGACCATGTCTGCCGTGCGTCTGGCCCGTGGTTTTACCGGCCGCCCGCTGATCATCAAGTGTGATGGCGCCTACCATGGGCACGCCGACTCGTTGCTGGTCAACGCCGGTTCTGGCGTCGCCACGCTCGCGATACCCGGTTGCCCCGGTATTCCTGAGGATATCGCCCGAAATACCCTGGTGGTGCCGTTCAATGATGCTGCTGCGGTCGAAGCCTGCTTTAAAAAACACCCCGATCAGATTGCCGGTCTGATTATCGAACCGGTCTGCGGCAACATGGGGGTTGTCAACCCGGCCGCCGGTTATCTCGAGAAGCTGCAGAAGCTGTGCGCCGATAATGGCGCCCTGTTGATTTTTGACGAAGTCATGACCGGTTTCAGAGGCTGCTTCGGCGGCGTCAGTAAACTGTCTGGCGTTAAGCCCGACCTGACCTGTCTTGGCAAGGTCGTCGGCGGCGGTATGCCACTCGCGGTTTATGGCGGCCGCGCCGATATAATGAGCAGTATTGCCCCCGAAGGGCCGGTCTATCAGGCCGGAACTCTTTCCGGCAACCCGGTTGCCGTTGCTGCCGGTACCGCCACTCTCCGAAAAATTAAAGCTGATAATGGCTTTTATCAGCGCTTGCTTGCCAGGTCTGAGAAACTTGACAAGGGGCTGGCCGCGGCTGCTGCCGAAGCCGGCATCAAAGTGGTCGGCAACCGCTTTGGTTCGATGTTGACGATGTTTTTTACTGCCGAATCGGTCACCGATTATGATTCGGCGAAAAAATCAGATACGCAGCTGTTCGCCCGATGGTTTAGAGAGATGCTTGCCGAAGGTATTTATCTCGCCCCTTCACAATTCGAGGCCGCCTTCGTCTCGATTGCCCACACCGAAGCCGATATCGACCATACTATTGCCACCGCCAGCCGCGTCTTCAAAAGGCTGCGCTGATAAGGTTCTTTAGTTAAAAAAGCCGGCTGACGAAAACGTCAGCCGGCTTTTAAACGCGGTTTGAATCAGGTCATTTCGGAGTGATTTTAATGGGGTTGGTTCTGATTGCGTAGCGATATGGGTTACCTGTGTCAGGATCAACCAAAGTTCTGAGATCATCGCTGGTTGAATTTGGACGGTCTACTTTAACTTCCATATATTTATTCAGAACTTCCAGATCATCTTTGAACGCTATTGCGTGAACCCCAAGCTTGACTTTGTTTGATCTCACTTGTGCGATCAATGTCGAGCTTGAGGCTGTCAGGTGAGAATATTCAGCCGGTGGGACATAATCTATGTCAAGCGTGATGCTTGATATTACCTCATTGTTTTCATAGACATCAAAATGATTAGTACTCATTCCACTACAATAAAGTGGTTTGTTGAAATGGAAATACAGATTGTCGTTATCATCCATCGAGCGATTATTGTTTGTATCTTCCCATTCGATTCTTAACATTGCCAGATCTTTGATGTAATAGTCTTTAATGTCGTCAGTAGTAACGCGAGAATCCGGCCCGTCGCTGTAAACAAAGCAGGCATAGGGGTCAAGTTTGTAGTTTTTGCCCCAGGGGTCGACCGGTATATAGGTCAGGTAGCGACCCTGAAGGCCATTAAAGTCATTTTCGCCCAGGATTGGAACTAACTTTGTGGTAGTTGTTGAAAGCATGCCCATGTATGGTAGGTCTTCCTGGGAGTTGTAGAGAACGACTGCCTGTTTGAGGACGTCGAGATCCTGCAGGGCTTTGGCCCGTTTGCTTTCGCGGACATAGTCTGCGTAGTATGGCGTCGCGACACCGACCAGAATGGCGATGATGGCGACAACCACCAATAATTCAATCAACGAGAAACCGCGTTTCATCATATAACTCCTTTTAGACAGGCTGAGAGCTGATCGTCTAAATCGTTACATTCAACTTTCGACAACTTAGGCTAATAGTTTTAGCAAAAATCAACAATTTGCAAGGACTTTTTTGCTGTAAGCCGCAGTTTTTTATTTGCCGCGCAGTTTGCCACGCTTTTCTGTGGCTTCGGCAGCGGTAAAATAACCAAGCGATTTAAGAGTGTTGACGCATTTAACCGCATCTTCGACACGGCCGCGCTCAGCGTAGAATTCCATCAGCCCTTCATGCAGCCGGCGGTCTTTTTTATACTCGGTGCGGGTAAGCAGAATCAGGAACGCCAGTTCCTTAAGGCGGTCATTTTCGCCGTTGAAAGCGAGCTGCATCAGGTTGTCATCTGGAATTACCGAATCTTTCAACGGCAGAGCCTTGAGCCAGACAGTGTGTTCGCCGGTGTATTTATTGGTCAGATCGTTGCCCGAGATTGGCGAATTGTCGAGCACTTTGTTGTCTTTATAATCCTTGGTGACAAGTTTGCGGCCGAACAGACTGAAATTGTCCTGATCATTGCGGTCTTTAAGATCTTTTTCGATCATTTTGCGGTTTGCATCAGAAGTTGGGCGCACCTTGTTGAAGCGCTTGAACCAGTAGAGAGCCTTTTCGTAATAGCCGCGTTCTTTGTAAAACTCGACCAGACCCTCAAGGGCGCTGGCATCGTCTTTATTAAGGCTGAGCATCTGCAGAAAGTTGGCTTCGACGCCGGCATCATCCATTTTGCGGTCGGCCATTTCGGCTTCGAGTCGCAATTTTTCCTGTTTCTCACGGGTTTCTTTGATTTCCTCAAGCCCCATTTCAGCCTTATCTTTATATTCAGGGTCTTTTTTCAGCTGCTTAAGAATCTCTTCGGCTTTATTATATTCTTCGCGCTGCAGGTAGATATCTGAAGCTTTCAGCATGCCGTCACCAAACTTTTTGTCAGCCTTATATGCCTCGTTGTATGAGGCAATCGCTTCATTTTCCCGGCCGGTATCGAGATAAATCTGGGCCAGCTCATAATGCCCGGTGGCCGCGTCAGAATTCTTTTTGATTTCCTTTTTGTACTCCGCTTCCGCTTCCTGCATTTTGCCGGCTTTAACCAGGCTTCTGGCCATATCGTAGCCGATAAGTTCTTTCATTTCGGGGTCGCGGCGCCCGAGCTTCTTTGCCAGAGCAAAATATTCGGCCGCCTTTTCCGGCTGACCGGCCTGTTCATAAGCTCTTGCAAGCAGCCAGTGAGTTTCGGCGTGCTTCTGGTCGAAAAGAAGCGCCTGCTCAAGAATGGGCAGCGCCTCTTTCGGGTTGTTCTTCTCAACGAGAATCGAGCCCAGACCCCTCAGCGTGTCGGGGTTGTCAGGCTGCACCTGTCTTGCTTTGTAAAGCAGATCGTAGGCCTTGTCGAGGTTGCTGTTTTCGAGTTCATAAATGCCGAGCCGCGACAGGGCTTTTGCATTGGCCGGTTCGAGTTCGAGGGCTTTGCGGTAATGTTCAACCGCCTGATCGCTTTTTTTGCTGCTGTCGAGAAGCGTGCCCATGCGCACATGAATGTCTGCAGATTTAGGGAAGCCGACCAGCGCGGTTTCGAGGTGGCGCAGAGCCTGGGTGGGCGAGCCTTCTTCCGAGACCATGATTCCGAGGTAATAATGCGCCATGAATTCTTCGGGTGATTTTCTGACGATCGAGCGCAGCGACTTGATGACTTCTTCTTTTTCTTTTTTAGAACC
>JAKQKW010000071.1 GCA_029560455.1 Candidatus Rifleibacteriota bacterium | reverse complement strand
TCTGATCAGCTTCAGAAAAGAAACGGCTTCGGGCATAAAGACCTACAGCCCGGCACCGGCGCAGCAACCACCTAAAATAGCGCCACAGAGACCGTTAAAAAATGACGAAGTTCCGGAGCTAAGGCATGCAGCCTCAGCGATCAGGCATGCAGACAAGCCAGAACCAACCGCCAGAGTTATTTCGGGCGAGGAACCGCCAGCTACCGATTCCGTTGCACCTGAGCCGGCAAAAGTTGTAACTGCTGCCAAAGCGGCTCCGGCGGAGACCGCAAAGGCAAGAGCAACTGCCAGAACTGAGCCGCCTGAGGTCAAGATTGTTAAAGCTCCGGCTGTCGACCTGGCCAGCACTTCGGCCAGTATTGCGACCACCGCTGCAACTGCCGCTTCAGTGGCAAGCAAGGCGGCCGGCAACGCGCAGAAGGTCGCCAAATCTGAAATCGGCAGTGATCAGGCGACGCCGGGTTTTGAATTTAGAGCCGGTTACGTGCTTGCCGCGACGCTCATTTCAGTGCTGGTGGCCTTCGTCTGGTACAGGTTTTTTCTCTTCGTTTCAGACTGGAAATCAGTCCGAAATTCTTAACCCTGCTGTAACAAATGACTTCAAGACTCTATGGTTCGCGGGGATAACGCGCTGATTATCAATTCAGCCGTTGGAATGTGGCAAGGAACCGATTCTGCATGAAAAATTTGCTGCCATTGCTCGTATTCGGAACTGCGGACAGCATTGCCATTGTAGTCTCTGGCATTATGGCATATCAGCTCAGACTGTCGAGCTTTTTCAAGGTTGATGAATATCTGCAGAACCCCGGGCAATACTGGTTACTGCTTGGCGTAGCACTGTTACTCTGGCATCTTATGGCGGCCGCGGCCGGAGCTTATCGCCGCAAGCCGGCGATTTTCAAGATCGACGAGCTGCTGTTTCACTATAAAGCTTCGATCATGCTGGTATTTATGGTAATGTCAGCGACATTTCTCTACAAGCATTACGATTATTCGCGCCTGATCGTTATTTTTTCAGGCATTTTTCTGGTCTTCAGCGGCAATCTTGCACGCCAGATTGCTCACAAAATACTCGGACATCTTTATACATCAGGAATCGGCAATCGAACTGCCTGCCTGTATGGCAGTTCGGCCAGCAGCTCATTTCTGCAGCAGCGTATCGGCAACAACCCAGGCTGTGGCTTGAAACTCTTCGAGTGTCCGGCAAAAAACGACAACGAGCTGATGGAATTCTTAAAGTCTCAGAGTATCGACGATCTGTTTCTTTTTCGTGATCAGGCAGAATACGAGTTCGTCTGGCAGCTGCGAGAAGCCTCTTTGAATCAGGATATGACCGTGCATCTGGTTCCGTCATTCGCGAATCTTTATCTGCGCAACCTTCAGGGATTCTTCTTCGACGGCATGGTTATGCTCAGCATGAGTTCGCCCAATGGCCGCAGAGCCGGCATGCTCGCCAAGCGTTTCATCGACATTACAGGTTCGGTGCTGGCTTTATTGCTGTTCTCACCGATTTTTCTGATAACCGCAGTTCTTGTAAAACTGGATTCGCCGGGGCCGGTTTTTTTCAGGCAGCGCCGCAATGGCCTTAATGGTGTCGAGTTTGATATTTTCAAGTTCCGCACTATGCAGCAGTCGGCAGACCCTTATGCCGAAACGCCACGTGAGCGGGCCGACCCGAGAATTACCCGTCTGGGCAGATTTTTGCGGGCTACCGGCATTGACGAACTGCCGCAAATGTTTAATGTACTGCGGGGCGAAATGAGTCTGGTCGGGCCCCGGCCCGAAATGCCATTCATAACCAGAAAATATACCGCTCTCGAACGGCAGCGGCTCAAGGTCAAGCCTGGCATAACCGGTCTCTGGCAGGTATATGCGAGATCAGAAAACCTGCCCATTCATCATCATATCGAGTATGACCTGTTTTACATCGAAAACATGTCGATACTGCTCGATCTGATCATCATCATCGACACACTGCCAACGGCGATCATGCGCACCGGCATCTGAAACGGTCTGTTTTTTAACGAATCACAGGCCGGAGGTCTTGAACTGGCCCCAGAGATTGGCAAAGCCGGAGATGGCTTTGCCCGACTCCGAGACAAGACCTGATTTATTCAATCTGATCAGGTAAGAGGCGTTGGCACGCAGCATTCGATAAGGCACGAGTTCGAGCACGCGATTACCGTCTTTCCAGGTGACAGAGAAGTGGCTTTTCAGCGTGCTGCCATCGACGGTGAGTTTTGAGTTTGAATCCAGGCTGGTGATTTCGATCTGCAGATTGCTGTATAAAGATTCAGTGTTCATAGGTCGGTCAAAAGTAATTTTGAACGGCCCGTTGCGGCCAACGGCAGTATCGCCGTTTTTCGGGCTGGTGGCAACAATCGAGGGAGCCGGGTCGACATCAGTAACGAATTCACCATACATGCCTGAATAATTTTTCAGCACGCGACCATCGGCGGCTCTGGCTTCCCATCGGCTAACAAGCAGGCTGTAGCGGGTTACCGGTCGCAGCATGAAATTTGGGTATAATTTCAGCAACGTGTCACCCACCCACTCGACCTTGAACTTGCGCAGAATTTCAGGGCCGGAAATCGACAGCATGGAGCCAGTATTCTTGTTTTCGATCATCAGGTTAACGTTGTCGAAAATAGTGCTTTTTTCCATGGCCTGGCCGAAGCCAATCACGAATGGCGAGGTAACCGAAAAGGCTGTCTGGCCGTTATAGGGCCTGACAAAAGAAATTACCGCCTGTGAATCAGGCAGAGTGCCTGCTTTTGCCATTCTGGCCCGCACCAGTGTCAGACCATCAATCGATACCGGCACGTTGTAGCCTTCGATTGTCTGATAGCCTGATCTGGCGAGGCGCAGCAGCACTTCTGAATTACCGGCAGTGTTCGATGAAACCAGGGCGCGGCCGTCAGTCTGGGCAGAAACAGCCTGAGCCGCGCCGGCATCGACCTGAACTTCGGCCACCGGTTTAAGCACGCCGGCAGAAAGTTCGACGGTCGTCACTTCAAGCATGCCGCGCTTGAGTTGAAATGAATCGCCCCGGGCGATTGCAACGGTGACGCTGTCGTAACCGGGGTAAAAAGTCAGATTGTCGACGATGCGCATTCCTTCTGGAACAGCGAGATTAGCAATGAATGAAGCTTCCCAGTCATAATAGCTTACGATAACTTTCGCGTTCGAGGCAACGACACTGCTCTGATCAAGATTGAATTCAACCGCGCCCGAAGAATCAGACACTCCCGAATCGGCAAAGCCTTCAATCGAAACCCTGGCGCCGGCAACCGGAATAAAGGGGCTGGCCGGGTCTGAGGTAACGCGGCTCGTCAGCAGCGAAGAGCGGTCAGCATTGATTATCAGACGATATACGGCATTGCCGATAACCTCTACGGTCACTTCGGCTTTCGTTGAAGTGCCGCGCACATCTGTAGCTATGCAGACAATCTTATTGCTGGAGGTCTGGGCGGGCGCTTTCCAGATGGCGTTGTTACCACTGGTATTGATAATTGTGCCGCTCTCAGCCTGCCAGGCAATAGCCACCTGACCACCGGCCGGGTCGACGGCTTCGGCGCGCAGATCGATTTCGCTCAGTGGCCCGACGATGGTTTTTGAAGCAAAAATATTTACAACTGGCGCAAGTTTAAGACCAGCAGTATTGCTTGCCGTAGAATCGCCCCTGTTAATAGAGGTTTCAGGGTCGGCAGCGGCTGGGTTCACCGATGATAAAGAATTTGAACTGGAACACCCGGCAAAGGTCATTACCAACCACGCACAGGCAACCAGAAAGAATATCTGAGACAGGATTTTGTGTGTTTTCATAAACACCTCCGGCTGATCGCCCTATCGACCGAATGCGGAAATTTATTAACGACTGCCGGAAAACTTAATGTACACAGGCCGACCGATTTAGGGCGGCATCGCATCGTTAATCGGGCAGAGCAATCGTGTAATTTTGAAAAATTTGGGCTTGATTCGCAGAAAGGTTTCTGTTATAGTAGACTTTCACATCGGCTCTATATTGGAGGTTTGAAAATGTCTAGAGTATGTATGGTTTGCAATCGTGGACCACAAGTTGGCTTCAAGCTGAGCCACTCTCATCATCGCACCAAAAGGCGCTGGAGCATCAACCTCCAGAGAAAACGCGTAATGCTTAACGGCACCCGCGTTCGCGGCTATGTATGCACCCGCTGCCTGGGCAGTGATAAGGTAGTTGCAGCTAACTGAAACTTTTTTTCAGCTCTGACGGGCGCATAACGCCGACTGAAATGCGGCGAAATAGCCAGTCAGAACTGCAAACAACAAAGTTTCCGGAAGCATGTGACCGAGGTTGTAGACATAGCTCGCAACGATTGTCTGCGAGAGCGTGCCTGCATCGGTCACAAAAAAAACAGCACCGGCAACAACGTGACAGTGCAAACGAACAAGGTTTGCCACCGTTGTTGCCGTTGCCGCTTTTAGCGGTGTTTCCCATAAAACCAGACCAGCCAGGCCCAGAGTCGCATAAGCGATCGGATAATCGAGCAGGAACTGAAGCGGATGCACGATAAACGGGCGGCTCGTCAGCAGCAGAATTCCGAAAAGAGCGCCGCAGAGTGAGCCGGTAACCAGACCATGTCTGGCAGCAATCAGCAGAACCGGCAGCCCACCCAGTGAGACTGACCCGCCGCCAGGCATCTGGAAAAGCTTAAAGTTGGCAAGTGCCAAAGCCGTTGCCAGAAGCATTCCACATTCAGTGATCGTTTTAAGATTGCGAATTTTCAACTGCTGCACAGCCATATTTTTCACCGATAGTACCACCCCGCAGCAATTATTTCCAGCCTTATATTAATGCCGATATCGTGCTATCATTCTGTCATATCAGCCAGAGGAAGGGGAATTTAATGAACAGAAAACTCGGTATGATGCTATTTTTTGCTTTGCTGCTGACATTCGGCCTGGGTTGCGGCAGTTCAAGCCTCAGCAAAAACGAATATACGATCGCCACCGGTTCAAAATCAGGGGTTTATTACCCGATCGGTGAAACACTGGCGGGCATTCTCAAGACCGACTACCCGAATGTGCAGCTCAAGGTTCTCGAAACAGCCGGCAGCGTAGAGAATCTGCAGATGCTCAAAGAAGGCAAAGTAGACATGGCGCTGGTTCAGAACGACATCGCCTTTTATGCTTCAGAAGGTGAAGCAATGTTCGCCGACCAGAAAATCACCAATGTAACCGGTATTGCAACGCTTTTTCCGGAAGTCGTTCAGTTTATAGTGCGCAAGGAAACCGGCATCAGTTCCCTGACACAGATGGAAGGCCGTAAAATCGCAGTGGGCAGCAAGAACAGCGGTACCTATTACAATGCTCAGCAGATTCTCACTCTCGCGGGCGTCTGGGAAAAGATCGACCAGCAGTTCATTGGTGGCACTGATGCCATGAAAGAACTGCAGGAAGGGAAAATCGATGGTTTTATCTTTACCAGTGGCCTTCCCAATCCGTCGATCATAGAACTCGCCAAAAAGGTAGAAATTACGCTGATTCCGGTAGAGCACGATCTGGTTCAGAAACTGGTTAACAGTTATACGTTCTATTTTCCGTCAACAATTGCGCCAAACCAGTATCCCGGTCAGACCGCTGAAGTCTCGGCGGTGGAAATTAACGCCATACTGGTTTCCGGGCCGGCATTGAGCGATGATGACCAGTATCTGCTGACCAGACATCTGTTCGGAAAGCCCAATGAACTTGGTCAGAGCCACCCGCGTCTCAGCAAGATGACGCGCAACAGCCTGCGACGCCAGATGCCGATTCAGACTGGAAAAGGTGCTTACAAAGCCCATTCCGAAGCCCCTTAATATCTGCCGTTTTTTTGCCGATAGACTGTTGTGGTAGTAATCAGAATTAAAGGAGTGCGGCATGAAGGCAGAAACCGGCAACAAGCTTAAAGTAGGCGTCATTTTTGGTGGCAGATCTGGAGAACACGAAGTATCGCTGGTCTCTGCCAACTCGATCATGAAGGCTTTAAACCCAGATAAATACGAGGTGATTCCTGTTGGCATCACACGTCAGGGTTCATGGATGGTCGGTGTTAAGCCTGATGCCATGCTGGAATACAGCAAAAGCCGCACCACCGGTAACATTGCCTTTGCCGGCACCAACAGCGGCAAGGCCAGCCTCAACTGCGACCCGGCGAATAAGGGTCTGATGCTGCTCGACCAGCATAAAACCGGCGAACAGGTTAAACTCGATGTTCTGTTCCCCATCATTCATGGCACCTATGGCGAAGACGGCACCCTGCAGGGAATGCTCGAACTGGCCGACCTGCCCTATGTCGGCTGCGGCGTGCTCGCATCTGCCGTGGGCATGGACAAAACCTTTTCCAAACGCCTGTTTCACGAAGCCGGCATTGAAGTTGCCCCCTATCGCGAATTTCTGCGCAGCACCTGGCGCACCAGCCCGGATGCAGTCATCACTGAAATAGAAAAGACACTCGGTTACCCATGTTTCGTTAAACCGGTAAACTCAGGTTCATCGGTAGGCATTTCGAAGGCAAAAACCCGCGAAAGCCTGCGTGAAGCCATGGATCTGGCCGCCCGTTACGACCGCAAGATTCTCGTCGAATCACATGTCGACGGTCGCGAAATAGAAGTATCAGTGCTTGGCAACGATCACCCCATCGCCTCTCTGCCCGGCGAAATCGTTCCCTGCAATGAATTTTACGATTACACCGCCAAATATGTCGATGATCGCTCTGAACTGAAGATTCCGGCTGATCTGCCGACCGAAATGATCGAAAAAATCAGAGAAGCTGCAATCAGAGCCTACAAAGCTCTTGACTGCGCCGGCATGGCCCGCGTCGACTTTTTCCTCGAACGCAAAACCAACCGCATCATCATCAATGAAATCAATACGATCCCCGGCTTTACCAGCATCAGCATGTATCCCAAACTCTGGGAAGCTACCGGCATCAGTTACCCCGAACTCGTCGACCGTCTGGTAGAACTCGCCATCGAGCGTTACCGCGATAAACAGGAATCACTCAGCACCGTTTCCTGACAAGAAATCAATCAGCATTTTACTCAAAACACTCCCTGCTTGGGCAGGGAGTGTTTGCTATGCAGAAGTTCCAGTGAATTTATTCCAAATTGAAATGCTTCGGCCTATCAGCCGGGTTGCTTTTTCTCCAGCGATTCCTCACTTCGTTCGTCACAAGCTTACGAAAAAGCAATCCCGTCTTCTCGCCTCGCAATTAATATACAGAGGCTTTGTCTTTGCAATTGTTTTTGCCGGGCTTTTCAGGGGCGGTCGCCGACAATCAGGCCTTTGAGCTTGCGGCCGTCGCTCCAGTAGCCGAGAAAACGCAGCTCTGGAGCCTTTTTAAAGGCCGAAAGATCTGAATCCAGGGTGTAGGTGGCGTAGGTGAGCGCATCGAAGAGCCTGAAAGTACCGTTCCAGTCGAAGGCGTCGATATGACTGGTACGCAAAGAGCGGGCATGAAATTTCTCTTTGAAAAGTCCGACAAAATCGTTGCGATTTTCGACGATAAAACGCTCATACTCTGGCTCTTCTGGCGTCAGGGCGGCCAGTTCGTCGGCAACCAGCGG
>JAKQKW010000069.1 GCA_029560455.1 Candidatus Rifleibacteriota bacterium | reverse complement strand
CTGGTCGAGATTTCACCCGATACCGAAATCAGGCTGCGTAACATCGACTTTTCTTTGACGATGCGGGCATAGTGCTCGGCATTGCGTGCCGTTGGCACAACATTGAGCAACTGCGAAAGGTAACTGACGCCGCCGATTTCGGCGAGGCGTTCCTTGCTGCGCAGTTCTTCCTGCAGGGTGATCAGGTCGCAGGGGCGCTGAGCATTGAAAAGGTCGACGAGCGCCTGAAAAATATGGCGATGGCTGGTCTGGTAGAAATCAACGGCCTCAACGATTTCGAGGGCGGCAACAACGGCGTCTTCACTTAACATCATCGAGCCGATAAGGCTCTGTTCTGCTTCAAGACTGTGTGGCGGAACCTTGTGAAAAACGTCTGACATGTTAACCCTCCTGAGGTTTTCCGGTGGTCTGGTAAATACCAGAAAATTATACCTGCCCGCAAGTGACAAAATATGTCGTATCCAGGGAGAAAAATGCCCTGGTTATTAGCCGGGCTACCGGAACGATCGCAGAATAAAAAGTGTTCCGAAGACAGAAAAAGTAGTGAACGGCGCCAGGCCGCTCACTACCCTTCAGTTCAGAGAATTAGTCCTGCTGCTTTTCTTCGGCAGAAATGACCACTTTGAGGTGGGCTTTTACGTCGCCGGTAAAGCGGATGGTTACTGAATGTTCGCCGGTTTCCTTGATGTGATCGGCAACAACCAGTTTCTTGTCAATGTTGACGCCAGCCTGTTTGTTGATTTCTTCAGCAAGTTCGGTGCTGGTGACTGAACCGAAAAGGCGGCCTTTGTCGCCGGCTTTGCGGGTAAGTTTGAGAACCAGACCTTCGATTTTGCCGGCCATATCGACAAATGCCTGTTTTTCACGGGCAGCCTGTTTTTCCCATGAGTTTTTCATGAGATTCAGGTGGTTTCTGGCACCTTCAGTAGCGGGAATAGCATAGTTTCTCGGGAACAGGTAGTTGCGGGCGAAGCCTTCAGCGACCTTTTTGATTTCGCCTTTTCTGCCAACCCGGGGAACGGTATTGATCATCAGAACTTCCATTATCTTCCTCCTGGGGTATTATCAGTTAAAAATCGTCGTCAGAATCATCTGACGCCTGGAAAAGCGCTGGTTTCGGGGTTCTGAAGTCGGCCCAGACATCGATGATGCCGAACCAGACGACAGCCTGAGTGAAGACCAGAGCCATGCATGACAGGCCAACTCTTGCGAACGGGCCCAGCTTGTACTTTTCGAACATGAAGAAAATCAGCGATAACCCGGCGATGTAATACATGATACTGCTGACCGCGAGACAGTTGGCCCCGACGGTGCGGGCAAAACCATGCATCGGCATTGTTTCATCAGCGCCGACGACATAGAAAAGCAGCCAGCCACCAAGAAAAAGCCAGATCAGATGCCAGTCAAAGCGCCAGTCGGTGAAAGGCGGCATGGTAGCGATCTGAAAGCCGAATCTGGGGGCAAGGCGCACCGCCCCGGCATAGAAAATGCCGAGAGTCAGCAGATGCCAGACAAACAGGAAAGTTGCCGGAATCAGAAGCACTGTGTAGTCAAAGACTTCACGGATATTCTCGCGAATCAGTTCGACTGATTCCTGCGATTCCTGGCCCTTTTCCTGGATTTTATCGAGCTGTTTTTCAACTACCGCAATCTGACTGGCGAACTGTTCGCGCACCGGCAGCAGACCATCAGAACTGCTGACCTGGTTGGTTACGGCCCACATTCCGGTTGAGAACAGCGTAGCTGACAATAAAGCCAGACACATTGCCCGCAGCGGCGCAAGGCCGACCTTGACCGCACCATAGAGAAATGCCGCAGGCATAAGAATGAGCGGCATAAGCATTATGGCAGCCGAAGGCGTCGCGACCAGACTGGTTAGGGTCATGGTCAATGCCGAATAGAGCAGAAACCACAGGCCTCCCCAGGCCAGAATTACCAGAAATGCCGGCAAAGCGGCAACCGAGAGCACCAGCGCACCGATAAGAGGCATCTGGGTGGCGGCAACAAAGCCTGCCATAGTGATAATCACCATGACGGCCAGGCCCAGAGTTCTTATGGCAGTTGGATTACTCATTTGCGGTATTCTTCAATATCGGATCAGACGTTGGCGAACGGCAGCAGAGCCATGTTGCGGGCGCGCTTGATAGCAGTGGTAAGGTGCTTCTGGTGCGCGGTGCAGGTGCCGGTCGATCTGCGGCTGGTGATTTTGCCGCGATCGTTGATATATCTTCTCAGGCGGGAGATATCTTTATAGTCGATGAAAGAAACTTTGTCTTTGCAGAAATGACAGACTTTTCTGTGTCTGTGTCTTTTAAATTCAGCCATTTTTTTCCTCCGTTGGAATGCTGGTTAAAGAATTATAGCCCGTTCTCAGAACGGAACTGCGTCATCGTCGCCGCCCATGGGACCGCTGAAATCAGCGCTGAAGCCGGGGTCATTGCCACCTTCTTCAGCGGCATCGCCGCGGCCGCCACCGAGAAACTGAACGTTATCGGCAACGATTTCTGTTACGGTGCGTTTTTGACCTTCCTGGGTCTCGTAGCTGCGGTTCTGCAACCTGCCTTCAACGAGAACCGGGCGGCCCTTGGTAAGAAATTTTGCGCAGTTTTCGCCAGTTTTGCCCCAGACGATGATGTTAAAATAGCTTGTTTCTTTTTTAAAATCGCCGTCGTTGCCCTTGTAGGTGCGGTTTACGGCAATGCTGAAATTGGCGACCGAAGTGCCCTGGGCAGTATGCCGTAATTCGGGGTCTCTGGTGAGATTACCGAGCAAAAAGACTTTATTGAGATTGCCAGCCATGCTAAACCCGGCTTACTGACCGCGAACGGTGGTCATGAAGCGAAGAATCGTCTGATTGATCAGATAAGTTCTTTCGAGTTCTCTAAGGGCATCGCCGGTAGCCTGGAAATTCACGAGAACGTAGTTGCCTTCAATGTGTTTTTCCACGGGGTAAGCGAGGGGGCGCCTGCCCCATCTGTCGATCTTTTCGATCTGGCCACCGTTTTTGGTGATTGCATTTTCTACTTTGCCGATGAGAACATCAAGGGCTTCGGTTTCAATGCCGGGTTCGGTGAAGAACAAAGTTTCGTAAGGTTTCACTGAATGAAAACCTCCCTTCGGATAAGTTTCAGCCTCTGCCATATCAAAGACAGAAGCAGGGACGTACCCCGCAGTATATCACCATTTTTCAGGCAAAGCAACAGTTTTTCTGCCGCAGATGAAGTCAGATAGACACAGAGTAAAATACTGCGAATATGGCAAAATACGAGTCGGCTGCCCAAACTTGTATGATGTTTTTTGCGTCTTTGAAACAGCACCCGGCCGGTCAGGGGTCTTTCATTCACGCAAAGGCGCAAATTCATCAATAAAGGCCTGGAGAAGCGCCTTCTCACCTGGATGCCATACAAGTTGCCTGTCTTTGAACCCGTGCATGGCAAAAAACCAGATCAGCGGGTAAAAGAGGTGATTTTCAATCTTTCGCTGCCGGTCATCTGTGTCTCGAAGATCACTTCGGCTTTCAGACCTGGTATTTTGTCAGGAAGCGAAGGCATGTTCGATCTGGTGGTTTTATAATCAATCGCTTCGACAAAAATAAGGCGATTATAGGCGCAGATTTCCAGCATTTTATTGATTTTTGCGGCATTGGCCGTCAGATATCCAGGACCAATGGCGCTGTAACCGAGCGGAATATACATCGTCGGCCGCGGACAGACAAGAATGCTTTCTTCGCCGACGCTCAGCCGGCCCAGTTGTTGTCTCACCCACTTAAACTCGCGGTAGAGAGCAAGATTATTGGTGCCGCGACCGCCCGAAGCGACTGGCCAGCTGGTTATCAAAAAAAGAACAGCAACAGCAACAATTCCGGCCGACAGGCAGGAAGCAACCCCTGCAGATCGTTTTTGCAGATTAGCGATACGAACCGCCGCTGAAATTGCAAGAAAAACCAGACATGGCAACATGATGACAACAAGGCGCGCAGTATAAGGATTCATCGGGTTACCCTGGGTATAAAAAAGTCTGATCAGCAGGTGCAGAAGAAAAAATACGCCAGCGCTGATCTCAAATAGTTTCATTCGAACATTGCCCTTGTCCAGATTCATCTCTTTCAATCTCAGCAACAGCCCAACGACAGCCACAGCAAGGATTATCGGTCCGACAAAACCAGAAAACTCTGTTAGAGTAAAGTATTTAAGCCAGCCACCCGCATTTGGCATAAAATTCGCAGCGGTAAAAGCATCGTCAAGATTCTGAACCTGAAAGCTGCCGGTGTTGAAAGTAAGCCTTCTCAGCCAGAATGCAGGAACAATCAGAAGCGGAAACGCCCACACAAGCAGGTGCCAGACGGGTTCTGAATTGTCTGCTCTGCACTGCCCTGCCACAAAAGAACTTTGAAGAAAAAGAATCAGCGGCACAAAGCAGACAAAACCGATGATCGACTCATAACGCGAAAAAGCCAGAAGCAGGAGCACAGAGATTACCGGCGCGACTCCAACACGGCCTTCGACCATTTTTGCAACCATAAGCAATAACAACAGGACCAAAGCCAGGTTATATATTTCGAACCCGGCCGAACAAGCTGACTGCACAAAGGCAGGAAAAGCTGTCAGAAGCAGCATTGCCGCCCAACCCCACACATTACCAGCATAACCGGTCACCAGAAAATACATCAGAACGAGTGACAGCCATGCCAGACCAAGATTTAGAATAAAAGCGTTGCCAGGCCGGTAACCGGTGATTCCGTGAACCAGTGAAAGCAGAAACGGGTATCCTGGCGGGCGCATCTCGGTTTTATAAGTCAGACCTTCAAACATGCCGTGATAATAGAAAAGACCTTCAAGCGGCAGACGGGTTTTCAAGCCCCTGTGCATCTCAAACGAGACCCCGAGAAGGTTTGTCTCATCAGCAAGAATTCTAAAATCTGGCGGGCTCAACAGAACCGCGCAACAAACCAGAAGCAAAGCCCCAATAAACACGGCCCTGTGTCGCGAAAACCATTCAAACCAGACGATCTGTCTCGCGGCAACGCAGAACGAAGCAACCACAGACACCGTTATTGCCAGCATAAAAAACCATGCAAGATTCTGGTAATAAAACTCTGTCGCCGCGATTTCGGGCATAAACCCGGCAAACAGGGCAACTATCGAAGCGATCACCAGCACAGCAATTTTTCTTTGCATGTTATTCTCTCTACTCTGGCATGTGTTTTGAGATGCGCAGTTTACGATTGATAGAAAGCTGTGATTCATAGAGGGTTTCGAGGGCAAAATCAGAATTAACCTCTGAGTTATCGACGCATCTGCCCGTGTCGGTTTCGATCTTCTGAACCACGATCAGATAGCGCCAGGTGCGGTTTTTAAGATCCTGCTTTACCTGGTCGGCAGAGGCATTCAGATGCCCGATGGTAAAAGTGTTGTAACGCAGTGGTGTCATGGCATTCGACTGCTCGGTAACCACAATGTAGTCTTTACGATCAGGAAAATTACGTTCTAAAAACTCGCGCACCGTCTTGAATTCACGATAAAAAAGGATGTCTCTGACTGCCAGGTTTTGCCCCGCTGCCGGCCAGCCATGCAGCAGAACAAGCACCGCCATGATGGCTGCCCAAGCGCGGTTCCAGTTGAACATAACCGTCAGGCGCCGCAACAGATAAACTGCAAGAAAAACCAGCGCCGGTAAAAAGACAATGCCCAGACGCGAAGTGTATTGCAGAGTCATGTCGCCCCAATAGTAGGCAAAGCGTGCAACAGCATGCAGTATGAACAGCCACGCTCCAGCCAGCAGGAAAAGGCTGTCAGCCCGGTATGCCGACGCTGCCTGCTGCTCTTTCGACGCTTCGCGATGACGCGCCTGCCAGTCGAAGAAAACCCATACAAAACCGGCAACCGCGAGAAAAAATATCATCGGCACCATGCCGTATGCCCTCTCGCTGCCACTGAAAAATGGCAATGCCCGCCTGATGTTTTTAACAAAAAGATCCAGGCCAAAAGCCTGGTCGATGCTGCTGACCTGAAAAGCCTGCTGACTGAACGTCACCACCCGCAACCAGGCGACCGGGAGGAAAAGCAAGGGCAGAATGACAAGTCTCAGACTGAAACGACTGTATTCTCTGCCAGGCAGGCGCATAAGAATGACCGGCACCGCACAAAAAAGAGCAAGAACCGATTCATAACGCGTCTGCGCCAAAAGTGGCAGCAGCAGAAGCAAGGCTTCTGCGTTGCCAACTGTCGCATCTCTGATAAAACGATTGAGCAGCAGCAGAAACATCAGAACGAAAGCCAGATTGAAAACTTCGAAGCCGGCAGAAGTCATGTAAAGCACGAAAACTGGAAAAGCCCCGAGCAGCAGCATCGCCACAGCTCCCCAGAACCGGCCCCAGAACAGCTGAATCAGATAATAAACAAGACAAAGACAGGCAAACCCGGCAATGGCGTTGACTGCAAAAGCGTTTTCAGGCCGGTAACCGGTCAAAGAATGTAAAGCACTTACCGCAAAAGGGAAAAGCCCCGGCCGCATATCGGTAACCTGACTGATGACGCGGCGCATGCCATGATAGTAACTGACCAGCTGGGTCGGATTAGTGCATGCTTGGTCGTCATACATCGCCATCGCCATGCTGAGCAGGTTGGTCTCGTCAGCAAGAATGCGAAAATCCGGTGGCGATGCAAAAATCGCCGCAATACTCAGCCCGGCGGCGAGCAAAACCGGCCACAGATGCCTGCCGAGACGCTGTCTGATTTCGCCGGGCGCCGGAAGCAGACTGAAACATAGCTGCAGCCAGAGAAAAAGCGAAAACGCGAGAAAATACCAGGTATAGGCGTTGTAATATTGTTCCATTCTGGCCTTATCGAGGCCGAAAAAGCCCAAAAAAACCGCCATTGCTGAGGTGAAGGCGGTGAGAGCCAGAATCGCTTTTCCTTTACTGCTCATAGCCGCTGCATGCGTCATATATCTTCAGTTCCAGGGACTGGCGATGTTCAACGATACCGGAGTTGCAACCGGATCTTCGCTCTTTGAGCCGTTTCCAACCTGCCCGGCAGTGTTGTCGCCAAAAGCATAATTTCCGGCTGTCGAAATGACATAAGAATTGTTTTCACCGCAACCGGCTGAGGAAACAGCACTGAAAAAGCTGTTTCTGACTGGACTCGTCGGACTTGTCGTCGAGTTCCCAAGCTGCCCCAGACTGTTGTCACCAAAAACATACAATTCGCCGCCAGTTGTAACTATCAGGCTGTGGTTGGCGCCAGCCAATACCTTCTTAACGCCGGCGGGGGCAATAATTTTCTGGGGTGAGGCAATTACCGTAGTGGAAACACCCAGGCCGGCCTGCCCCGCGAAATTAAATCCCCATGAGTACACGTAGCCGTCGCTGCCAAGCACAAGGCAATGCCCGCTTCCCGCAGCAACATCAACAGCGATAACATCAGCCGGCAGGTTTATCTGAACAAAAGTTGAACTGCTGTCGACCGGTTCGCCTGTCGAACCGTCAATAGTGCTTTCGGTAAGCTGACGCCTTAAATTATCGCCAGCAGCAAACACCTTGCCACCCTTGACAACCAGACTGAAATCGTTACCGGCTGCGATCGCGGTGACTCCCGTCATTTTGGGAACCGCCTGCGGGGGCACACCGACCGTCGAAACGCTGCCAAGTCCGAGCTGACCTTTGCTGTTGCCCCCCCAGGCATAGAGTTGCCCTAAGTTGCCGATAGCCAGCGCATGCTGGGATCCAGCCGAGATCGCGGCAATATTTTCCAAACCTGGCACCAAAACAGGATAAACGGTCTCTTCGCCAATATTACTGCCGAGTCGAAGAGAATCATTATTGCCGCAAGCATAAACACGACCATCTTCGCAGAGCAGCAGCGAATAATCATCGCGGGCGGCGATGGCCCTTACACGCCTTGTAAAAGGTGAAAATTTCAGATAGTGGGTTTCTGCAAGCTCAGGGATGGCAAGCTGCCCATAGGTATTGGCACCAAAGCCGACAAGCGTGCCGTCATCGCGCAGGCCTATACTGTGCACTGCCCCGCCGGCAAGAGCAATCAACTTCGCCCCGATAATTTTACTCTTGTAGCTTGTGAAAATTTTCTCAGATAATGCCTTGTCACCGACAGCAGCCGATGTGTACACCTCGTTAAGATTGGCAAAAAACGCCGAAGAAATGACGTTCATCGTTGAAAAATCGGCAATGGCAAGCAGCGCAGACCTGGCGACAACGTCTTCCTGCTGCAGTGAGCCGCTGGCAACTATGGTGATAACATTGTTCTGGCCGGGCAGAAGATCGGCACCGCCATGAAAAACCTGATATCTTGTCGCGCCGACAACAATTCCGGCACCTTCAAGTTCAAGGGTCGCAATGACCGGCACCGCCGGCACAGCTGAAAAGGTTACGGTTGCCGTACCATCGGGGGCAGTTGTGCCACCGCTGATGGCGGCGGTTTTGCGCATCAGGGTGATCGGATTATTCAGGTTTCCCCGGTTGATAAGCTTGAGCGAGAATACGGCACTGGCAGACGTTTGCGCCCTGAAGGCGGCGCGAAGAGCTTCATCAGGCAGCTTCAGTCTGATGCTTACTTCTGCTGTCACCGAAGATGGCAATTTTGCGGCATCTTCGCCCGGATTATCAGACAGCAGACCTGAATTACGGTCAGAACCGTTAAAACAGCCGGCAAGCAGCCCTATCAGGCAAAGACAAACGATCAGCAGAGTTTTTTTCATTGTGCCAAACACCGTACACAGATTTTTTTCAGTATAACCTCTGCTGTTGAGCCATGCAACAATGATAAATCCGCTTTCAGCAATTTTCAGATAAAAAGATAATAGTTTAATAATAACCCGGAGAAAACCTGCCAGAATGGCAGCATTCCTGCTCAAAACAAGATTCCAGCCTGTTCCTTTCCCAGAAAAGTGCGAATAAAACAGATATGTATCGCATCACTACCGGCCTCAGACAATGGCTTCAGGAGTTCAATACCATTGCCCGAATAAGGACCAGAAATTTTGCTCCCAGCCGGATTTTTCAAAATGCGCCGTCTGATATCATATATTTTCAGAAAACCTTCAATCAAATGTTTGATTTAAATGATCGTTTGAATCATATTTACCGATTTTCTAACATGCCCAACCGCCGAAAATTTAAACGCAGCAGATTTTTTTGATGGTCGCCAGCCCATTATCACATATAAGTTCGAGAACATCATATAATTACTGAATGACGTATAAATCGCTAATTCAAATTTGACACCAAATTCGAGTGCCGCCAAGAAGCTATTTCTGAAGGTGAAACAACGACACGCCGGCCGGCAGGGTCGCGTTAAAAGTAACATTTCCGCCATTTCCGTTGATTATCTTCACATAAGCCGCCGCAAATTGCGAAAGAACCGGTTGCCCCAGGCTCCCGGCAGCGGAAACATCTACAGTCTGACTGTATGGCCCGGAAAGCGTCACAGAAGCAAGATTATAGCGAAAGGCATATATCTGATTCAAACTCAAACCCTTGAAACCATAAAAACCACCGTCTGAATTATTCACAATCAGCGCCAGAAGGAATTTTGCGTAAGTCTGAGACGGGGTTTCGCTACCATTGAAATAGTCGATTGCATTATCGCTGACCTGGTTATTGTTGAGAAGCCCGGTGACAACGCCGGCGGTGCCATAATTCTGCGCCAGCCAGACACCGAAAAGATAAGCCTTACCATAATAGGCGTAAGCAGTCAGGTCTGAATAGCCACTTGAATACCATGTGTTGGTTTTAATGCTCTGAACAAGCTCAAGATATTGTTTAACCTGGGATGCTTTCGGCTGGTTGTTCTGATCGGCAATCGAAAAACCGTTAACATGTTCGGCATAGCCAGACATGGCCTCGTCTAGCCAGGCATTGGCGTTATACTGCTCAGCTGTAAGCGATCTTTTCTGCCAGTAATGTATCATATGCTGAAGTTCGTGTGCTGCCGTTGAAGCGAGCATATCGACTGCGAGCAGGTATTCGTTACTGGTAGAGGTTTTTGCGGGTAGTTGGAGAAAAATAATTTTCTTCTGGTTGAAATTGGGTTCCGGGAAAAGATCCCTGGAATAAAAATACCCGGCCGTGAAAATCTGGCGGGAAATCAGTATATAAGTTGCGCTTGCGGTAGTATCGACTGGAGTGACGTCAGAAGAAGTAAAAACGCCATCCGGCTCGACTCCGAAAATCTGACGGTTTTTTTCATAGATTCCGCCCGACTTTTCCCATTTGTCGCGGACCAGATCAACAACTATATTTATATTGGCCATGCCGGCATCCAGATTGTCGAGAAAAAAATATGTCGCGCGGCCGTTCGCATGCACCGAAACCCGACGACATGTGGCATTTATAGTGCCAAAAGTTTCGGGG
>JAKQKW010000064.1 GCA_029560455.1 Candidatus Rifleibacteriota bacterium | reverse complement strand
AAGGTGGTAATGAGAAAGGCCCCGGCATCAGAAGTCGGCATTGCATACCAGACCCCGTTCAGGCCAAAATGCTCCGGTAGAATCAGCAATGCAGGTATCAGAAAGCCTACCTGTCTGATGATGGTCAGCGCCAGGCTGACTTTGGGCCGGCCGGTGAACTGAAAGTAGTTGCCGGTGATTATCAGATAACCGACCAGCGGCAGCAGAAGCATGAAACGCCTGATTGCATCGATGCCGACACCTATGACGTTTGAAGCGCCATCGCTGATGAAGAGCCTGAATACATGACCGGGAAACATCTCGATGAATATGAAACAGGCGATACTCATCACTGTTGCCGCCGCATTGGCAAGAAAAAGAGCTTTTTTAACGCGGTCGAAGCGCCGGGCGCCGAAATTGTAGCCGACAATCGGCTGCATACCCTGTGAAATGCCTATTACCGGCATCATCCAGACCATGTTGAAACTCATGATGACGCCCATCACCGAAATGGCAGTGTCGCCGCCAAATTTCGCCAGCTGGTTGTTGAACAGTGACATCTGAACGCTTGCAATCGTGTTCATGATGAAGTTCGGCGAACCCATCATCAGCACGCTGCCAATCATTTCAGGGCGAATGCGGAAATTCTCGCGTCGCAGTTTGAGAACGCTTTTGCCGCTGAGAAAATAGTGAAGCACCCAGAGCGACGAGACGCTGTAGCCAATGACCGTTGCCCAGGCAGCGCCAGCCATTCCCCAGCCAAAAACGCCGATAAAAAGATAATCGAGAAATACGTTGATGATACCGCCAATCAGCATTGTGGCCATCGCGACCCTGGGGTTGCCTTCGCCGCGGATAAAGCTGTTGGCCGCAAACGAAATCTGGTGGGTAATGGTGCCGATAACCACGATCGAAAGGTAAGTGCGCGCATAGGGCAGAACCTTTTCGGTGGCGCCAAACATTATCAGCAGCTGATCCATGAACAGCAGCGAGATGGTCGAAAAAGCGATCGACGTTGTTACCAGCAGAAAAAAACCTTGTCCGAGCAGTTTTTCGGCGTCGTCATGACGCTTTTCGCCCAGTCTTATTGAAATCTGTGAATTGGTGCCGAAGCCGATCAGCATGCCGATTGCCATAACGATCATCATCAGCGGCATGGCGATGGTGGTAGCGGCAATGCCCAGCTCGCCGACGTAGCGGCCGAGAAAAATGCGGTCGACGATGTTGTATAACGAGGTGATGAGAGTGCCGGTCATCGCCGGCACGGCAAATCTGATCAGCAGTTTGCTGATTGGCAGCTGTTCGAGGTCACGTGTCTGTTTCATGTGGCGGGTTTTCTCAGTATAAAGTGTGTGTGTTCGCCAAGTGAAGCGAAGGGTTCAGTGCGGCAATACTGCATTTCGAGATCGAGGGTCTTCTGGCACGATGGCCGTTTCTTAACCATTCCGGTAAAAAATCCGTAAAAAATTCTGATGCCGGCTTTCGAGGTGATTTTAAGGTTCAGCGCCGCAAACACCGGCATGACGTCAGCTTCGGTCAGTGGGTTCGACGGTGTCAGCACCCTTGGGTTGGTTGGCCGGCCCGATTCGGCTTTATCGAACTGCCCGTTGATTCCCCATTTGAGAATCAGCTTGCTGCGATTGAAGTAGAGCAGGGAAATGGCCCCTCCCGGTTCGAGCATCGGAACCAGAGTCTGCAGAGCCAACGGTGGTTCCTGCATCCATTCGATGACCCCGTGCAGCAGAATCAGGTCGAACCTGGCCCCGGGCAGCAGTTCAGGAATCTGCTGCAACGGGGCGTGCACGATGCTGATCTGCTCTCTCAGGCCGGCTCTGGCGTTTTCTTCGGCCGCAACCTGCAGCATTTCTTCCGAAATGTCGCAGAGCGTTATCTGATGCCCCATTTCAGCAAGCCATCGGGCGATCTGACCCATACCGCCGCCGGCGTCAAGTATGCGCAGCGGTTTCCCCGCAGCAAGCTCGTCGATTCCTGTCAGCATATCGTGTTGCAGAATGGCAAGCCGCACAGTTCCTTTGTCGGAACTGTATATATGCTTGCGCAGCCGGCCGGCGAGCTTGTCGAAGTTTCGGTCCATCAGCGGCTCAGACGACTTTGAGCCGCAGTGGTTTGCGCGGCGGAACTTTTCTGTAGGCGTATTTCGGGTAGCCGACCATCAAAGCGGCAAAAATCTTTTCTGAGTCATCGAGACCGAGATGCCGGCCAATCTGCTTGTCTGAACCTGCCGCGTTGGTGACAAAACCACCCCAGCAGGTGCCAAGACCGCTGGTTTTAGCAGCAAGTTCAAGGTTGGCGATTGCTATGGCCGCGTCGAGGCTGCCCCAGACATATTTTTCGGGGCCGTAAGCGATCAGAAGCTGCGGAGCGTTACGGCAGACCGGGTCTTCACCATTGTCGAAGGCAGCGACCAGGGGTGCCATGCGTTCAACCGGTCTGAAAATATTTATAACGTCGGCTGCGACCTGTCTGACCCTTTCGGGGCCGTTGACGATCAGCCATGAAAGGGCCTGGGTGTTTTTGGCGGTCGGACAGTATCTGGTCATATCGATCAGTTTCTGCAGCAGTTCCAGCTTGACCGGCTCGCTTTTGAAGCTGCGAATCGAACGCCGGCTCATCACCAGGTTTTCGAATACTTCGAATTCAGGCAGTTTGCTGATGCCGGGTTTGAAATCAGCTATATCAAGGGCTTTAACAGTGATTGCATCGCCAGGACACGCCGATACGCAGTGACCGCACTTGATGCAGGTCGATACCAGGCCGGTTTCAACTTCCGGAACCCCTGATGTACCGGGCTTAAATATCTGGCATGGGCAGATTTTAACGCAGATGCCGTCTTTGCGGCATTTTGCGTGGGCAATAAAGATTTCGGCGCTGTTCATCGCTTTTTCTCCATTCATCTGGTCTGGCAGACAAGTTATCATAATTCAGCGACAAATGCACGAACCGCCCCTGAATCATCAGGGTAAACGCAAACTTAATTAACTCTAGGCGCTGCTTTCGGCAGGTCAGGCGATTGCATAAGCGAGCTTGTCGAGCACCCCATAGTTCCCTGCGAACGATGCCGCTAAGACCGGACGTTTTGCCTGGATGGCAAAACGCGGGCGATTGCCGCAGGATGCGGCTTTTTCGACAGGACGTCGTTATGTCGCGTGAGCCAGGATGGCGGAAGCGA
>JAKQKW010000048.1 GCA_029560455.1 Candidatus Rifleibacteriota bacterium | reverse complement strand
GCTGTTCATTAAAGTTTCCATGGCGACATAACCGGCACTGTCTGATCTGAGCTGCCTGACAAGTCTTGCGATCTTCTGCTCAGACTGGTGTCTGGCAACCTCGTTTGTTCTTTGTCGCCGCCACTCAAAGCCGTAAAAAATGCTTATTGCCAGAACCACCGCAAATACAGCCACAGAAAAAATCAGAAAAAATTGATTCGGGTCTGTGGCCTTCTGCAACTCTGAATTCGCTGCAACATTTTCCGGGGCTGTATCTTCGACAACCTTGAGCATTTCCAGACCGGCAAAATCATCACTTATTTTTCTGATCTGATCCTGGTCAGGCTGAAACGAAAAAACCCCGTCATCTTCATCGAGTTTGCAGACTTTGATTCCGGGTTCAATCAAAGCGGCAACATCGCCGGAAAAGGCTATCGGAAGACCCCGGCACTTTTTGGTCGCAGCCTCATGATTGGCAGCAACCGCGAAAGCCTCACCTATGATGCTGTAATCCAGACGGGTATCATCGCTGCCGACATGCCCGGCATGAAACTCGCCGCAGGCAAGCCCAACCCCGGAAGCATAGGTAAATAAACCGCGGTTGCGGCGATGCTGATTGATTTCCTGCATTGCCTTCTGCATCTTCACTGCTGCAGAAATGGCATTCAGCGCAACGACTCTGCCGTCAGGGCCTTCAAAAATGGCCTCGACCGCGTCACCGATAAATTTGTATATCCGCCCGCCAGAACCGTTTATCACTTCTGACATGGCGGCAAAATGATGGTTCAGCATTTCGGTTATTTCGTGGGTCTGGTAAGTTTCACAGAGGGTTGTAAAGCTCCTGATGTCAGAAACCAGTGCAATGCCTCGAAAGGTTCGACTCTGAAGTTGCCCCGCCGTTTCAGAATTGCTTTCCAGGGCCTCGACAGCGTGGTCAGAGAGCAGTGCCGAAAGCCTTTCCCGCTCTTTCAACCCCTCGACCATTTTGCCGAATTCACCGGCCAGACTCGCGAGCTCATCCTTACCCTCAACCGTCGCATTGAAGCTGTAATCTCCCTGTGAAACCTTATCGAGAGCAATCTTCAAAGTTGTTATCGGCTGCAGAAGCAGCGTTGCAACGAGCCTTGCACAAAGACCCGCAATCAGCAGTGAAAGAACGATCAATATCTCAAAGGTTCGCCGGCGCATTGAACTGTCATGCTCGATCTTGCTGTGTCCGGCGATTGCGGCAACGATTATTTCTGAATTTTGCCCGTAAGGCATGGCAACCACAGTCATGCCATTCAGATGATTTTTTACGGTGCCCCCCCTGGCAGCCGCCGTTTCAGTAACTCTGGCAGCTCCGGAAAAGCCTTGAGCGGCAAGATCGTCATTTTCCGGGCGATAAAGAATTCTAAGACCCTGAGGGGTGTTTCTAAAAGCAATGAACGAAAAATCTGCAAAATCGCGGCGAAAGCCATCAATGGCCAGCGAAACTGACTTCTCGAACAGTTTTCCCTCATCCCAGGTAAGAAATAGAATCGCGGCCGGGAGATCATCAATTTCGATCTGATCATAAATCAATTTTGCGGTCATCTCGCCTGATTTCTGACTGATGCAGAAATTGCGGCGCTTCTCGATTTCGTGAGTGAAAGTATTGCCTGAAAGTGAATTGAAAGCCTGTGAGCCGAACTTCTCTTCATCTGAGACCTCAAATTCAGGCAGCTTTTCCCCGGGCTTTTTTTTGAGAAACCGCTTGCGCATGTTTTCAATTATCGGGGCGCGGTACACGCCGAAAATGTTTTTCAGCCGGGCTCGAGAAGCCGAATCATGTGCAAATTCCAGACCTTTGCCGGCATTGTCGAGAACCATGAAGCCGACAAGCGGCAATGCCGGTTCATGCGAAGAAAACTCATTGAGAATGTATTGTTTAACTTCTTCCGCGGTGTGCCCATACTGTTTGATAAGCTGCGCAAGCTTCGTGTCAGAGAACAACCGGCGTGCAACCTTCTGATAATCGTCCTGCAGCTGCATGCGGGTGCTTTCAACCTGCCTCAAACAACCTTCGAGATTGTCGGCGATCTGGTTGCGGGCCGAACGTTCAGTCTGCAGGTGGTAGGCAATGGCAGAAATTCCCAGAAATCCGAGCGGAAACGTGGCAGCCAGAAAATACAGCATCAGAAACCTTCGAGTCAGTGACATTTCTGGCCAGATATTCAGAATAAAGCCGCGGCAGACAAGTAATACCCAAAGAAAACCGGTACAGGTATTGAGAAACCCAAGCCAGAGCGGCAGCGGCGCCAAAGGCGGCAGTTTCGCTGCGAACACCGAAAGATGGTTCATACCGAGTCCCAGGTGGCTGTAAATTCTATATCTGCCCAGAGTTGTCGGTGCCGGCGGACCATTCTCCATCCAGTGGATGCGATCGTAAAAAAGGTGCTTGACTTCCTTTTCCCGCCAGTTTCTGAAAAGGCCTGATCTGGTGAGCTTGTCTGACCCGACCACAGGTTCTTTGAATTTGAGCACCGGAATAAAAGCGCCGACCCCATTCCCCCGGCTCTGGCATTCTTCAGCGGCGGCCTGTAGAGCAGAAACACGTGTTGTCTCAAGCACCTCAGCGGTCATCATGTAACCATAGCCAGTGCCATCAGGCTTTTCATAATAATCCCAGACAAACCAGTGCGGCAGCCGACCGTGCAGAATATTGCAGGTGCGGCCCTTCATGCTGCCGGCAATCGCATCGGTGCTGATACCGACCCCGAAATAGTTTTCGGCGATTTTGTCACGCTGCCGTTTAAGGCTGTCAGTCAGAACCAGGCCCTTATGCTGATCAACAAGGTGATTGAAAAGCATGCCCATGCCGCGGCGACTTTCAACTTTGTCGCTGCGCGCATACAGCATTGCGAATTCGTCCTTTGCCGCCACTTTACCGAAAACATGCAGTTTGAAGTCAGGAAAAACCTGGCCAATATCAGCAAACAGAGCGTCCTGCAGCTGCTGCCAGCTTGTCTGGTCAAAAACGCCGTTCCCGGCGACCGTCAATTTATCGATAATCTGGCCACCAAAACGGTTCAGACGGTATTCAGCCGTCGAACTGCGGGTTAACGCCTCCAGCTCCTGCTGTGCCGTTTCAGCCAGCTCACGCTCTTTCCAGCTCTGTTCGATTCTGGCCAGAAATCTGAACCCGACGTTCAGTGCCAGAAGCGGCAGCAGCCACATGATAAACGGAAGCATCCTCAGCCAGAAATTGCTTCTCTTTTTTCCGTTCGCCTTTTCTTTCATGCCGTGAATTTTAACACAGTACATCAGGGTTCAGACCAATTGCATAAAAAAATGGCTGTGTTATAATTTTGTGAACGGCAGGAGGTGTTTTATGGTGGCAAATGCGCGGCGCACACATGATAGAAAGCAATCTTACGCTGATTATCAGACATGGCCTGATGACGAACGCTACGAGATAATCGATGGCATTGTTTACGCGATGAACGCTCCTCTGCGTATTCATCAGGAAATTTTGCTTGAACTGGCGAGGCAATTTGCCAATTATCTCAAAGGCAAGCCCTGCAAAGTTTATATCGCCCCTTTCGATGTACGCTTTGCTGACCGTGCAAAAAATGAAAATGAGATTTTCGACGTTGTGCAGCCAGATCTGTCGGTTATCTGTGACCACGAAAAACTCGACGACAAAGGCTGCCTCGGCTCACCCGATCTGGTTGTCGAAATTCTCTCGCCATCATCGGCATCTTATGACAACATCAGAAAACGTGCCCTCTACGAAAAATACGGTGTCAAAGAGTTCTGGCTCGTGCACCCCACCGACCAGCTGGTAACCGCCTACCGACTGGTTAACGGCGCCTATGGCCGGCCCGAAATTTTTGGCATTTTCAACCCTGCCTGCCCCGCCCTTTTCCCTGATCTTAAAATCGACCTCTGCGAAGTATTCGGCATTTCACCGGCCGAGTTCGCACTTAAAGAAGACAAAGTGCCCTGGCGCACCGAAGTCGTCGAACGCCCGCCCGCACAAGCCCCGGCCCGCAAAAAAGCCGCCGCCGGCACCGGCAAAAGCAAAGCCGTCACCAGAAAGAAACCGCGCTGAAAAAGTCTTTCTGGTGAATCGTATCAGCTTGAGCCTTTTCTAACGCTGCTTTGCCTGGTAGATTTCCCATTCTTTGAGGAAATGGATGTCAGGAACATCGTTGACTATGACGCCGATACCCATGGCGTGCAGCGCCTGCGCCTTATGGTCGGTAGGCAGACATTCCTGCAGCGGAAAAATCTGTATCGTCAGAAACTGGCGCGCGAGATTATCGGTTGCGCCGCTGGTTTTCTGCTGATAGCCGGCGGCATGCAAAGCCGTATAGCCAACCGAATCAAGCATATGAATCATCATTGCCAGATGCGCATTATGCTGTTTTTCGAGCTGACGCAACCAGACAACCAGCCCATGGGTCGCTTCAGCAACTTTGTAGAATTCACTTTTCGCAACGTGACGAAACGCCTTTTTCTGAAAATCCCGCACTTTTATCCGCACGGCTTTCAAAGTCTCATCGCTCATGATGCACTTATAGACCGGTGGGCGCTCTTTCGGATAAATTGTTGCCATCGAAAAAAGGTCGCCGGTGATTATCGGAATGCCGGCCTTCTGAAATCGCCGGGCCTGCAGATCAATGTACCAGGCAATCGGCAGATTGAGACGCTGTAAGGTCGCGATTTTACGAAACAACGGGTCGGAGGCGCCACCAGAACACTCTGAATAATATGGCATGCGCGATTCATGACTGCGGATAGCTTCGTCGAGATGCTCGTAAAGCCCGCCCTTAGTGCCGCATTCAAGCCCGAAATACAGGCCGCGCAACTGGTCTGATGGCGCGCCATGAATACGATTAAACGTATCCTTGACCAGAATATTCTGAAAGTCCTGTCGAATCAGGGCGTGCGGCGATTCCATTCTGATATTTTCAAGCGACCGACGGGCAGCCTGCAGGGCTCCCTGTTCTTCTTCCGGGTTCCCGGCTCTGCAGGCGTTTCTGGCGGTTTCAAGATGCTGCGCAAAAGAGGCAAATTCACCAAGCACAGGCCGTCTGAGATTTGTCTGGCGATCAGCGGCAATACTTTCATTGCCGTAGAACAGGCACGAAACAAGAACCACAAAAAATGTCGACAAAAAATATCTTCTCACTGGCATACTCCTGTCTATTAACTACTTTTGCCCAGATCAGAAATGATTATACTATGCAAAGAATTACCGATTCAAGAACAACCGGATTTTCACATCCGATAAGTTCTTTGTCAGATTTTTCTTTAGTGAATTGCATATTCATTTTTAAAGGAGTTTTTTGTGATAATTACAGCTTTTAACGGCACTCACAAGACCGGCTAGTAGCAATCATTTAAGGGAAAAAAGATTCAACCGGCTGTTGACAATTGAGACGGCGTCTGAGCGGGAATTTCCTGGCACAAACGACCGTTGAGAAGTTTGCCGGCTTTCTTTTTGTTAGTGCCCCCCCACTGTTTGAAAAAGAACGGAATGTGGTTGATTCTGGCAGATTCCTGCAGCGACTCGACCCATTCTTTCTTGATTGGCCTGGCACCAGGGCCGGATTCGCCGCCGACGATAATCCAGTTTATTCCGGTCAGATCCGGGTGGCAAATTTCAGACAGAAGCGGCTCAAACGAAATGAATCTGACTGCAGCGGGTACCTTTTTCAGGTTTTTGATGCGATGTTTATTTGCGTCATCTTCAACAGTGACGCCCATCCAGATGTTTTTCGTCCACACCAGTTTGTCGGCAAGCTCTGCCAGACGGGTGCTGCGTTTGGTCAGTATCTGAAAAACATGCTGCGGGCAGGCATTCATGGTTGCAAAAACTTTTTGAATAAATTCGAGAGGCACTAAATCATGAAAAAGATCGCTCATTGAATTAACAAAAATCTGACGTGGTGCACGCATCTTCTTGGGGAAATCCAGCAAATCCTCGTGCAGCGTTACGGCAAATTCGTTCATATATCGCCGGCTGCCCATCAAGCGCAGACGTTTTGCCATGCGCTCGGCATAACAATTTTTACACCCGGCACTGATTTTGGTGCACCCCGTGACCGGGTTCCAGGTGACTTCTGTCCATTCAATTCCAGTTTTGCTGTTCATTTAAACCTGCAGGTTAAAAGAATTGGTTGATAAGCGCTTTTCAAGTATGGTATTTAGGATATTAGAGTTGATACCAGATTGCAAACAGAGTTCTTTTAAGGTTTTTCCGAGGCTGAGAAAAATTATGAAACTGCCCCTTAGAATTTCTCCCTGTCCGATCATAGACAGCGTCATTGAAACACGCTTTGAAACAGGACTTCCTGATGATGCTATCTTTGGGCTCTTCTTTGGGCAGTTCAGGTCGGATTTTCCCAGGTTCGAAAAGCTTCCTGTGGCTCAATTGCCTGATGAAGTCAAGCAGAATGACCCGAATCTAAGATTCAGCCCTTATTTTCAGGCCCGATCAGAAGGTTTTGTTCTCAGAGTCGGCCCCAGGGTTATATCTCTTTCGAACCCCGGCGATTACGTCGGCTGGGAAAAATACTTCTCAAAGTTCAAAAAACTTTTTGCAGATTTTAACCGCCTCGAAGTCGAAAAAAAATTCTGCAGGGTTGGTGTCAGATACATCGATCATTTCAAATTTGACATCTTCCCCAGAATAAAAATGAAAATCTCTCTTGAAGACCGGGAACTTGCCGAAATTCCCAAAGCATTCAGCTGCCAGCTTAACCGGTCTGGTATTTCGTCAAACCTTCAGATTGCCAACAACGTTGCTCTGGTTATCGAAGACAAGACAGCCTCAGGCGGTTCAATCATAGACATCGACTCATTTATTGAATTTCAGGAAAACTCAACCCCTGAGCAGATTTTACAAACTATCGAAACCTGCCATCGCATTGATAAGGAACATTTTTTCTCACTGCTGAACGAAGATTTTCTAGCACAATTATGCCCGGAGTATGCACCATGAAAGGATTTTCCAGCACAAGACCAGTCTGTTTGCTTCGTTCTGGCTTTTCTGGGCCGGGTTCTACTCAGACGGCTACCAGGCCGGAAGCTTTCGCAGCAATTGTGAAATCCGGTCCGCATGCAAAAGACGCCGGCTTGCATATTATCAGACAGGGATTGCTGAATAAAACACACGTTGTCAGCCAGAGCGCCTTGCAGACAAACTCTTCCTTCGACTCCTTCGGAAACGCTTCGGCCAACATTTTCATGCCCCATCTTTCAGAACAGCATTTAATGCAGTCTTTCAGGCAGATTTCCGACATTCCGACTCTTCCTGTCGATCTGCACCTTGAAAAGAAGATGGATGATTTTTTCGAAACCATAAAGAGACAACCCGTTAAACTTCATTCACGACGCAGCTAAGGTGTAACATGGCTGACAGATGGCCCCCTGCCTACGACTCGCATACTTTGCAAGAGCAGATTAACAGGCTTAGAGAGCAAAAGGGGTTCTCTGAAACATTCTATTGTCAAAACGAGCTGCCGTTTTTCTGTCAGGGCGACATTATCCGGTTTGCAACCGACTTTCCGTTCATCGACGCGGATGGCGAAATTTCATTTATTCCAAACCCTGATAATTTGTGGCTCTTTGCCGGAAATACCTGTGATTTTTCAAAGAAGACCGGCGATTTTAAATACACCCACATCTGCCCGGTCGAAAAAGTGCCTGAACACACGGCCGAAGAACTTCAGAACGGCTTCTATTCCTATTCAACCTACAAGAGGTTTTATCTGCCGGTCTGGCAGCGCACAGATACGGGCAGAGGCTATTTTATCGACTTCACTCAGATGTGCTCGGTTGAACGCGACGGCCTGATCAGGCACGCACAACTGCAGGCCCGCATGAGCCGGAAATCATGGTTTCTCTTTCACTCATGCCTGGTTCGCTACCTTGCCCGCGACGACGGCCGCCACGACCCGGGCTGAAAAACCAGCCCGAACCTTTTCAATTAAACTCAAGCCAGTTCGCCGCGAAAAGCTTTGGTGAGAATACTGGCGGTCAGATTCTCGATTCGTTCTCTGGCATTAACAATCTGAGATTCCACTTGGTCAGAAAAACCGAAAACCCGAAATTCGGTGATGCGGCTCCCACTGTCATGTGCCTCAACTGCTGAGTGTGAATTATCTTTTGCAATAATACATAATTTTTGCCTGTTTGTCCTGTTTAGCTGCGAATTATTGTCAAATTAACAGGTAAATGCGTTGATAAATCGGCAGATTGGCTGTATTCATGGGGTCGTCTGCCCATTTCAGTCGCGGCAGGCGATGAGGAAAACGTGCTTCTGGGGCCACTGATCGAGTTCGAGGTGGCGGCAGGTCAGGCCTTGTTCTGCGATTATCGCCAGGTTGGCGCTGATACCGATCGAGCTGTAGTGAAAGGTGTCGTCATGCCAGCGGTCGGTGTGTTCACCCACCGCGTCACCAAAAGTGTAAGCAAGCACGCCGCACGGGGCCAGCAGTTGACAGAGCCTGGTTATTACCGGCTTCTGCTGATGCAGCGGCAGATGAAAAATGCTGTCCCAGGCAAGAATGAAGTCGAAAGTCTGGGAAGTCTGCCAATCGCAGATATCCGCCTGATGAAAAACCTCGTCAGGATGATTCTGTCTGGCAAGCCGTATCATTTCGGCAGATACGTCGAGACCGGTTACCGCAAACCCTTTTTCATGCAGAAGACGGATAAAGCGGCCACCGGCGCCGCAACCGACGTCGAGGGCCTCGCCACCTGGCCGGCAGAATTTCAGAGCCCGCGAAATCTGCTGCACGCCATACTGCGAATCAACGTGCTGCTGATGCCACCACACCGCGATTTTATCGTATTTTTCACCAAGTTTTTTGGGGTCCATGCCGCTTTTTCCTTGCAAGCTATCATACTGCTATTTTTAGTCGGGTTCCAGAAATAACATGCTTTCGAACCGCCAGGCCACAAGAATCGATTTGCCAATCGACAATTTATTGGTTCCTGTGTCTGTGTTAGAAGCTTATGCAGGCCGATAGCAATGAAATTATTGCGATGACTTGTAAGTCGTCAGGCTGAATGCTAAGTTAGTGAGCGACTGCATATAAGCCTTCTTCTATCAAAGCGGAATCTTAAATCCAGACAGCCTGCCAGAGATCGATGCAACCTCACCAGACCAGCAAGCGTTTTATTTTGAGCCTGATTTTAATTCTGGTTTCTTTTGTACTGCTCGTCGGCATTGCGTTCAACAGCCTCAGATTTCAGCAGCAGATGCTCAGCCGGCAGAACCGTGCCGAAAAACTAAGCCGCATCGATCAGATCAGCAAAGAATATTTCAAACAGCTCGAAACGTCGCCATTACCCGCCGAAGCAATTCCGCTGCCGATGAACAAGCCGTCTTTGCCGGTTTTGTCGGCCCCAGACAGTACTCTTGCCCGCAACGTCTTCATGAAAATTGCCATGGGCACAGGTTCTAAGCAGGCATTGCTCATCGAAGCAGAACTGAACTCATCCCCCGACGAGCAGGATTTCTGGCGCTATCTGCAGATGAACGAATATGCCGCGACGGGCAATCACTTCGAAATGCGCCGCTGCGCCTTTCAGATTCTGAATTCGAATTTCGATTTTCTTCTCGATAACGGGCGAACTTTAAAAACCGAAGCGGCCCTGCAGGTTGCCCAGGCTTTTCTTGCCGAAAATAATCCGGAATCATGCCGGCAATGGCTGCTGCGCCTGCGCACCCTGCCAGTGCCGGTGGTGATTCCGCAAAGTCCGAAGCAGCTGCTGAAAGGCCAGCTTCCGCCACAACTTCAGGGCTGGCTTGATTTTCTGCTTCATTGTTATCAGCTTTCCTATGCCGAGCCCATTGAACCAGGCTGGAAACAGAATCAGACCACCGAAACCCTTGTCATAAAGCATGTCGACGGCACCGCCGCCTTTTCTGCAACAACGGTTCTGGCCGGCTTAACCGGGCTGCTCAGACAAAGAGGCTTTTCTGAAGTCGTTGTTTCCAGGATTCCAGGTCTGCAGGGTAATTCTCATCTTCTTGCCGGTTCAGGCGGTCCATCCGGTCTCTGGGCAACGATCGATGTCACAGAACCGCCGGCGCCGTTTCCGGGCGGCTTTGTTCTGCTGCTGATTCTGACTTCTGCAGGTATTCTCGGGCTCTTCTGGTTTTCGCTGCACGAATGGCAGTTCATTCAAAAGGCCAGGCTGCTCGAAGAAGAAGAAAACTTCTTCAGACAGACCGCTCACGATCTGAAAACCCCGATCACCAACGTCAGCTTTCTTGCCGAAACTCTGGCTTTGAAACGCTATCGCAGCGACGAACAGCAGAACCGCTACCTTTCTCAGCTCCAGATCGAAACCAGCAAAGCTGCCGAGCTGTTCGACCGCCTGCTTCTTTCGGTAAGACTGCGGCGCAAAACAGTTAACGCAGAGTTAAAAAGCATTTCGGCAACCGATACGTTGAAGAGTCTTCTTACCCGCTTTCGCACCCGCCTGCACGACTGGAAAACCGTCGAAGAATTTGAATACGAAGGCCTGATTCTCGCCGACCCCGACATGTTCGAGCGGGTTATGATCAACCTTGTCGAGAATGTGCTTCGTCACGCCTCTGAAGGCAAAACTCTGCTTCTGCGCACCTGCATTCTGCCAGGCATGAAAGACGGCGAGGCCGCGGTCATGATCGGCGATGCGGGCGAGGCTTTTCCGGTCTCGCTGGCTGAAGGCGATCTCAATCTTCTCAACAATGGCCTTATCTACCGGGCAGAACGCGGCGGCAGCGGCACCGGCCTGTTTCTGGTGCGGCAGATCATGACGACACACGCCGGGCAATTTTTCGCCCGACCCCGGCCCGAAAAAGGAGTCTGGATGGTAACCACCTGGAAAACCGTAAAATCATGACCAGAATTCTCATTGTCGAAGACGAACAGATCATTCGCGAACTGCTCGGCGATAACCTCGAATTTGAAGGTTTCACCACCATTCAGACTGCCAGTCTGAAAGATGCCGAAACCAGCATAAAGTCAGAAAAACCCGATATGGTGCTTCTTGACCTCAATCTTCCTGACGGCAATGGTGCTGACCGGCTTAAACAGTGGCGTCAGAACGGTCTGGCAATTCCGGTTATAATCTGCACTATCAGAGACCGTGAAATCGACATTATAAAAGCCCTCGACGCCGGCGCCGATGACTATGTGACCAAGCCATTCAGAATCCGCGAACTGATTGCCCGCATCAAGGCGGTTCTGCGGCGTGCAGGGCACCAGCCGGAAACCAGGTCACACCGCATCGGCCGTCTCGATATCGATTTTATCAGTCGCTCTGTGACCTGCCCGGATGGCAGAACCACCCTGACCACTACCGAATGGCAGATTCTCGAATACCTCTGGGAAAACCGCAGTCAGGTGATCAGCCGCGAACAGATAATCGATCGCATCTGGGGCATCGATGATCTCGAAGACAGCCGGGCCGTCGATGTGCACATCGGACGCCTGCGCAAAAAGCTTGAACCGGCCAGCGAGCCCGAAACACTGCTGACGGTAAGAGGTTTTGGCTACACATTGAAAGCCTGAATAGATTCTGTTACACAACTGTTACATTACCGACAAATGATTGCAACGTCGGCTACAGATAATAACGACAGCAGAAAGTCAGAACGCAAAGGAGCAATTTATGAAAAAACTATTCATCGCCCTGTTTTCGCTCTCGTTATTACTCGTGTTCAGGCAGGTTATGGCGGCAGATTCAGAGCTCGACAACGCCATAATCAAGCTTTACAGTAATGGCCCCGACACACAGATCGAAGAAACTCTGAAACGCCTTAGTGACAGTGCCGAAGAGAACGTCGCCGAGCGGGCCGGGTTTCATCTTGCCTGCCTGCAGATTCTAAAAGGCGGCACAGCGGCCGAAGAAAACCTTGCAAAGCTCGAACAGACCGCCCGAAACGATTCAGAAAAAGAAACTGTCAAACTGCTGAAGGAAATCCTGCAGAAAAAAGCCGGAAAAGTGCCAGAACAGTTTCAGGACAAAATCTCTCTGGACATGAAAGACGTAAGAATAAAAGATATCGTCACCATCATTGCCAAGCAGGCAAACGCCAACATTGTCGTGCACAATAAAATAACAGATAAAATCAGCCTGAAACTGACTGATGCCACCGTGATCCAGGCAATTGAAACCATCTGCAGAATGGCCGACCTGCGCTTCGAAAACAATGATGGCATTTTCATCATTCTACCAGCCGGCAGCCGCCGTGAAGATTACGAAAAACGCGAAATCAGACTCGCCTTTCTCTCACCCGAAGAAGCGCTTAAAATGGCTGCCTCAGAACTGGGAGCCGATAAGGGCGACAAAGCCCCGGCACATCTGACGCCTGAGCAGGCAGCTTCCCGGCCGACTGATGCCGAACGTCGCAATGTCACATTTAAAGCCACACAGGATTCGATCGTCATGGAAGGCGAACAGACAGCTCTCGACAAGTTCGAGGCATTCCTGCGCAATCTCGACAAAAAAGGCAAAGCCCAGAAAATTTCGTTCAGAATCTGGAAAACCAACGCCGGAAAAACCGTTTCGCTGCAGGAATTCGCCGGCATGGACGACGCAAAAAGAAAAGATACGGCAACCATACTTTCAGCGCCGGTTCTCATCACTTTGCCCGGCAAAGAAGCTAAAATCGAAGTTGGTGAAAGACGCAGCGACGACGAAAAGAGCGCCGGGCGCCCGATGTCATACTCCATGTCGTGCATAATTCATGAAACCGCCAATCCCGATCTGCTCAGGCTGATCGGCCGCATGCGGGTCACCGGGAGCACCCAGGAAGACGGCCACACCGTCGACATAAAAAAAGAGTATGCGCCAACTCTCGACATTGCACGAAACAAATGGGTGCTGCTGCCGATCTATGAAGGCAAAGAATCAATGTTTCTCGAGCTGCAGGTCACTGCACACGTCGAATAAAAATCACTGATTGTCAGCTGAAGCTGTGCCGATAATTAAATTATGGGCTGGCTTTGGAACGACATACATGACATGTTCGATGAAGATGACGGCAGCTTTCCCGAAATCTGCATCTGCGGATTAACAGCAGCGGAAGTAATCGCCGGTTATCGTCTTATCAGAGAAAAGGCCCGCTTCATGGTAGGCGGGCCTCGCTTTTTCAATCTCGAAGCAGGTCAGGAAATGGAAATCGATGCCGTCGAATGCGCCGCTACACTTGTCTGCCGGCAAAAGGCCAACCCATTCCATTTCATGGTGCGTGACATTGCCTTCGGCTCAGGCAAAATAAACGAAATCGGCGTATTCATTCTCGATAACGCCATCGCCATAGATTATGAGAAGGGACGTATCTGGGGCGAACTGCAGATAGAAACTCTGCTGCTGCTGATCAATAAGCTGAAAGAAACCTCAGACAAGGCCTTTATCAGACTCGAAGACGCCGTCAGTTTCAAAGACCGCGAGCGCCTCGAAGCGGCTCTCAAACGCCTCGCCAGCCCCCACCCCGACGACTGACGGGGCGCCCGGCACATCCCCCGAGCTCATTTATGCTGATTTTCAGGATGAAAAAAAGCGGTGCAACCAGGTTGCACCGCTTTTTTTTCTGTGAAGCTCAGACGCCGGAAAAACTGGCGATTTTTACAAAGTCAGTTTTCAGCAGCTTCGGCGAGCGGATTGTCGGGGTTCAAGGGCTCGATTTCGTAGTCGAGCTTGAATTCTTTAAAAACTTTGGCGGCAAAGTCGCTGTTTTCGGTCAGCGGCAATTTGACGTCAACCTTTTCGGCAGTCTCCGACCAGCTTTCGATCAGCGATTTCCAGGCATCGAGCTCCTCATTGAGTTTTTTCAGCAGTTCGGCCGGGTGAGTCACATCTTTGTCGAACCAGAGCAGACGATCGCGCGAGTCACTGTTCGAAGTGTTGGCGAAGCCGGTGTATTTCTCTACGTCTTTTTCAAGCATCTGCAGCAGCTTGTCGGTTTCGTCGTAAGTTGAATAGACCTGGCCAAACCAGTCGCTTATGGTTCCGCCTTTGACGTCGAGGAAAGAACCGGTTTTCAGATAATCACGCACAGCCTGAGTTTTGAAGCTCTCGTCAAACTTCTGCAGGGAATCGTTGCGATCCTTCAAATAGGCGTGCATCAAGGTTGCCATGTCGAGCTGCTGTTTAACAGTGGTCAGCAGCACAACAGTTTCGGCGGCCTTCTGTGAGAGCGACAAAGGCTCATAAAGCAGTGATTTTTCGACATCTTTTCTGAAAGCTTCGACAATTGCCTTTGGCGTCTTTTCTTTCTTTGAATCAGCCCAGCGCCAGTTGAACAGCCGACGACCTTCAGAGAACAGCCTGTCGTTTTTCTGATCGGGTTCGCCAGCACAGGCGGCGGCAAGCTTTTCAAGGTATTTGCGAATACGGGCAGCTTGAGGCAGGTCTTTGGCATCGATCTTTTCGATGGCTTCATCCATACCTTCGATAAACTTGTCAGCCTGTTCGGCAGCACCCTTTACCTGATCGCGCAGGAACGCCAGTTCTTTCTGACCGACCTGCAGAGCATCGGCTGCCAGCGATTCCCGCAGCAGCGTCTCATTGAATGCGGAGGCATCAACCCCGATCAAAGGCGCATAATTGAACGGTGACTGCTCGATGCGCAGTCCGACCGCGTCGTAAATACCGCCGCGCAGCTTATTAGCTGTGGTGTAATTGAGATATTTCTTGATCAGCACGTAATCAGGGTTAAAGAAAACTTTCTGAATGTTGTACTGCTCGATGGTTTTACGATATTCAGCCGATTTAATCGGGTCACCGATCCAGCCGGCCCAGGTAACCGGGTTAACAGCACGGCCAACTTTATCCCAGAAACCGTTTTCGCGCGATTCCTTTTCTGTAGGCTTCCATGACATGAAGTCGGCTTTAAGCTGCCAGAGTTCTTTCAGGCGCTCCAGATCAAAATCAGGCAGGGAAAAGCCTTTCTGGCTGTAATAACTCATCAGCACTCCCTGCTTTTCGAGGGCGATAAAAACGCGGCCGTTACGGGCTTCGGACGAATCCCCGGCAACCGCTTCCTTAACCTTGAATTCCATGAAACGGTTGTGCACCATCTGCAGTGAAATGGCCTTTTCTTCGTTCTTGAGAATTTCGCGGTTGTCATAAAACGAACGGAATTCGGGGTCATTTTCGTAAAGATACCAGTATGAATTCTTGTAGGCGTCTTTCCAGCGCTTGTTGTATTCGCCGACCGCATCACCGATAAAGGTAAAGATACCCCAGACCAGACCGGCAAAAAGAATTATCTGGCCGATAAACGGCGTGCAAAACAGAGCAACGAGCGAAGCGACACCAATCGCTGCACCCACGTAGTGCTTGGCCAGCGAATAAGAAGTGCGGCCCACCTGCCGGTCTTCAGATCTGACGATGCCCCAGGCATCGATTGCCAGACCGACCACCACCAGGCCGATGCCAATACTGCGGGCAATGCCCTGCCCGTTGGTCAGTTCATCAGGAATAGAATTGTTACCGGCTTTTTTCTGAACCCAGCGCCAGTATGACTTAAAACCCTGCCCGGCGACTTCCGGGTTGTTCCAGCACGGGGGTGGAGCGGTGAATTCCATGAAATCAAGAAATTTGCTGCCCTGAACCGCCGACATGGTGCTGTCAGCCATATTTGCCAGGTTGTTCAGACGCATAAACCCGATCATCAGATTGGCAGTTCTTGCTGAGAGCCTTGATCTGCCGACAAAGGCAAAACCACGCATCGTAAAACCGACAATGGCTCTGAATACTTCGGCGACATCGGCCAGAATCGTGCTGTTTTCACGCAGCATTTTCATCGATTCATAAAAACCGAAAACGTCGGTGGCCCCATCGTCAGCCATCATCAGACTGGCGTTGAGCATCGACATCCATTCGCCCCAGGCACGTGCTTCAGCCTCTTCACGACTTTTGCCGCGCAGGCGCATGATCTGCTCGAGGTAATCGGCCGGTGCAACCACCTTTTCGAGGCTGACCAGGCCGTTTACCTCTTCAGTGTTTATCGAAGGCTTCGGCAGTTCGGCAGCCCGAACCACCGGAATCATTATCGGCTCGACAAGCAAAACAAAAGCAAGCACCCAGACAGCCAGGCGGTTAAACTTTTTTCGGCTCATGGTTGTTGTACTCCTTGATTATCCTTTAATTCTAACCGCCAAAGGACCGTACCGCTACTCCCCTGAAGTTTCAAGCTTGTAATCGTAATTCCAGAGGTTTTTGATATTGTCGAAAGCCATGACGCCCAGGTTTCTCGGAAACAGAACCATCAGACTCTGCCCATGCAGGGCAATTCTAGCATGAGAAGTTTCAATAAACCTGAATGCCCTTTTGGCCCCAAGAAAACCGACGCCAGAAGCGCTCGAATAAAAAAGACCCAGACCATGCTTATAGACCAGGTCACGAACCTCTTCTGCAGGTTGAGCGGGCACGGCAGTAATCTTATTGTCTGCCAGAGTGTGCATGAAGACAGTTTTTCCGATGGCGATAAAGGTATTGTCGCCATCGCCGGCAACCGCATTTATTGCATCGCCGGTCTGGAAAATCTTTTTGTAGCTGCGCAGCTCATTCTGCCCCTGAGCCGAAGCTGTTTCCGGTCTGAGAACATAAATTGAACTGGTTTTGCTGCGAACATCTTCCGCCACCAGGTAAACACAGTTGCCTGCGGCACGGTAAATACGGCTGTAATAAGCCGGTAAATCGCAGATTGGCTGATAAACCATAAGGGGCAGGCCGGCAGCATCGAATTCGACTTTTGCCGAAGGGGCAATGAAGCCGAGAGTTCTTACAGTGGTCAGCAGCAACTGCCCGTTATCGAGATGTACCAGTCCCTGAAACGGTTCTGATACGGCAGCCGCCACTTCACGCACCGGGTTCATCAGTTTGCGGTTATCAATACCGATCCATGGATTCCCGGACGCATCAACTGAAAATTTGATCTCGTTGAGAGTATGCTTCGGAATCGGTTTTTCCATGGTCGTCGGCGGCACAACCCAGCGATAGCTGACGCCACTGCCCGCCGGCAGCACCACGGTTGAATCAGACATCGGATCGAACGAAGCGGCGGCCAGCATGGGCAGCCAAAAAATAACTGCGAAAATCAGCAGAAAATAACGTATTTTACTTTCCATCGGGGCCTCCGATAAATTCGAGAACGGTTTTCTGGCCAACATTCATTTCACTGCGAACCTTCTGCCAGAATTCCTGAGAGTTGAAGTCCTGGCCCACAGCTCCCATCGCCTTTTTCATAAAATTGTCCATGGCTTTAAAGGCAACGTTCGAATACATTCGCCCGCCCTCGACCGCAAAGCCGGCCTGAGGCGAACCGATCTTGCCGACCATGAAGTCGAGAACCTCTTTGCCGGCAGCCGGAACATCGCCTTTTTGAATCGCCGCGCTTACTTTGGCGAAGCCAAGCGAGTTTTCAAATATATCCTGGCCGCCTTCGACAACGTTTTCAGCAACCTCGCCGGCCATCTGTTCGGCGAGCGTCTGAAGCTTTTCTTTATTGTATTTTTTGATCAGATCAACCTCAGGGGCACCAACGGCAGTCGAAATATCAGCCTTGAGGCGGGTCAGCTGCTCAACCAGACTGGTTGCGATCTGCGGATCGGCAAAATCGGCAACCGCCACACTGAGCTTGATGCGGCTTCTTTCTTCGGCGCTGAGATTCTCATTGCCGATCGCGCGGTTGTAAAGAATTCTGCAGGCCTGCTGCAGCTGCGCAAGCACCTGTTTTTCCTGATCCGTAAGGGTGCCCTTTTTCAGCAGGGTTGCAATTCTGAACTGGTTTTCTGAAAGAGCTTTTCCTTCCTGACCGGCCGGAACATCTACCACAGGCGCCTTAAGACTGGGTGGAGTGCCACGTGGCTGTCTGGGCGGCGGTACGAAGCCGCGTAAATATTTCATTTCTTCCTTGCGGCGCTGCTTTTCTTCCCATTCGCGATCTTCCCAGTCTTCGCGTTCCCATTTTCTTTTCTGTGCCGCAGCTTTGCGCTTTCTTGCCCGCTCTTCTCTGGCTTTCTGCCGCTCTTCACGACGTTTGGCCTCAAGCACCGGGTCACGCGGCGCGGGGCGAAAAAGATCCCAGATCGAGGGGCCGGTGTAAGTGCTGTCGCTG
>JAKQKW010000034.1 GCA_029560455.1 Candidatus Rifleibacteriota bacterium | reverse complement strand
GCCGTCCTTTTTGATGAGCTCCATCAAATTTCCCTGCTCGGGCTGACAGATATTCAGACAATACTAAGATTTGTCTTAAATATTATTCAGATTGCTTCCGATACTTCTAAAGACAAAGCAAAAGGTCAAATCCCGCAAGCTTCAAATAAAAGCAGAGTTCGCGCAAAAACAACAGGAGGCAGGTCTTGGTCAGTTATATTTTTCAGGGCATTCTTCAGGGCTTGACTGAATTTTTACCGGTTTCCAGTTCCGGGCACCTGACGTTATTCCAGTATTTTTCAGGCATGAAAGACCTCGAAGCAAATATGCTGACTGATGTGGCGCTGCATGCCGGCACCCTTCTGGCGGTAATTTTCTTTTTTCGCGCCGACCTCCTCCCCTACTTCACCCCAACTGGCTGGAAAGACCCGGCCAGGAGAAGAATCGCATTTCTCATAATCGCTGGCAGCGTTCCGACCGCCCTGATCGGACTGACTTTCAAAGACAGTTTTGAAACCCTTTTTAGCATGCCCAAAGCGGTATGCATTGCTCTTTTCATCACCGGACTGCTGCTGCTTGCATCTGAAAAACTCAAAAAGAATTCAAACTGCTGCGAACTCAGCAACTTTTCCTACATTAAAGCAATCGTCACAGGAATCGCGCAGGGCCTGGCCATAACTCCCGGCATTTCACGTTCCGGTTCCACAATTGCTACCGGACTGCTGCTGGGCCTGAAAGGCGAAGATGCTGCCCGGTTTTCTTTTCTTCTCATGATCCCGGCTGTTGGTGGTGCCACCCTTCTCGAAACCAAAGATCTGTTTGAAGCTGGTTTGCCGGCAGCAATCAACCCGGCCGGACTGATCGCCGGAACGTTTGCGGCAGCAGTCACCGGCTTTCTGGCACTCAAATTTCTTGTTTACATAATTCGCGAACAAAAGCTGTCTTATTTCGCCTACTACCTCTTCCTGGTATCAATTGCCAGCCTGACTTACATTCAATTTGCGGGGAACTGAAACATGAGCAACAAAAAAATCCTGCTCCCGGAAAGCAACATCAAAGAAAGAAGCCGGGGTCGCAGCAGACCAGCCCCAGAAGAAGCAGTCCAGGAACGACGGACTGCAACACCAAGGCAGCGCGCCAGTTCGCGGCCGACGCGCGGCAATACCAGAACCATGCCCATGGTTACCGACATCCGACAGCGAAATGAAGCTGTCGGTCTTGTGCTTGTAGGCGTCAGTGCCTTTTCTCTGTCGCTGATTCACTACATCAGCTCATCAAAAATCCCCGGAATCATAAATGCGACCATGATCTATCTTGGCGTGGGCGTATATATTCTTCCGGTTCTGGTGGGCCTTATGGGAATCCAGAGGTTCCTCGAAAGGCCTTTTCAGAACCTCGGATGGCGTCTGGCTGGCTGTTTCGGCGTAATGACCTTTGGTCTCGGCCTGCTTGGCATGGAAGGCGGCAAGGTCGGGGTTCATACCTTTGAACTGTTTGCCGGCGTTTTTGGCCCGGTTCCGAGTAAAATCCTCTTTGTATCACTTGTTCTCTCATCGCTGATTTTTGCCCTCGACATTCTTTACAAAGATGTTCTCGCCGCAACTCTCGTAATCGCCAGTCTGCTCACCCGCCTGGCTTTTTTCACATGGGAAGTTACACTTTCTCTACTTTCGATGCTCATTGGTGCAGTTAAAACCACCGGCAACCTTGTTGCCGCAGTAATCGGCCGGATCAAAAAAACCTGGGAAGAACAGGAAATCGATCCCGAGGGACACCTTGGGAAACTCCTTTCTTTCAGACCCAGAGTGCCTGGCGTGAGTGACGAACTCTGTGAAGAAACGGCAACCGCTGGTTCTTCATCAGCATCATTCAGTAGAGATGAAGAAGAAGCCACTATCATTCCGGAACCCAAGTGCTGGCAGGAAGAAATCAGGGGCGGCGAAAAGCACTCCCCCACCCCGCCCGCATCAGAAAAAACTGCTCAGAGCAGTCTTTCTGGCGTATCTGTGCAGGTAGCAACCTTTGCCAGTGAATGTATTTATTCGCCGGCACCGGCGGTAGATGCCGGCGCTGCTCATGTAAAACCAGTAAAAGAAGAAATCGTTAAAGAAGAAGAGCTTCAGGTTCTTGTCCGTTTTGAAGACGAAGAATATGAAGATGAGGAAGAAGATGATGACGATGTAGACTGCGAAGACTGTGAAGAGCTCGAAGCCGTTAATGTCGATGGGGCACCCGTAGCGGTAAACCCGAAGAGTGGCGTACAAACAGTTTCTCGTGAAACAAATCTAAAAGAAGAACCTGTCTATCTCGATGACAACCCGATTGACCATGAACTTAAAAAAGAGGTGCACGAAAAGCGCACCGAAAAGATCAACCGGCATGCTGATGCACAGCTTCCACCGCTTGAAATTCTCAAAGTGCCACCGGTCCGTGACGTTTCTGAAACAAAATCAAGCCTGCAGGAACGCTCGGCATTTCTGTTGAAAACCCTGGAAGATTTTGGCATAAAAGCCACCGTAACCGACATTGTTGAAGGTCCGGCAATTTCAAGATTCGAATTGAAGCCGGCACCGGGCGTTAAAGTCTCAAGAATCACGGCACTCGCAGAAGATATCTCGCTTGCCATGGGCGGCCTGCAGTTGCGTATTGAGGCGCCGATTCCTGGCAAACCGGCTCTGGGCGTCGAAATTCCAAACCCCAAACCCACACCTGTCTATTTTTATGATCTGATCAAAAACGACAAGTTTAAAACCAATCCAATTCCGCTGAACCTGGCCCTTGGGGTAACCATAAGCGGGCAACCGGTTTTCGCAGATCTTGCCGACATGCCGCACCTTCTTATTGCAGGTTCGACAGGCTCTGGCAAATCTGTCTGCGTCAACACCATCATCGCCAGCATCCTGTTTCAGGCCCGTGCCGACCAGGTTAAATTCGTGATGATCGACCCGAAGATGGTCGAACTCTCAAGCTATAACGGGATTCCACACCTCATCGCCCCCGTCGTGACTGAACCGGAAAGAGCGTCTGCCGCACTTGCCTGGGCAGTAGAAGAAATGGGTCGCCGCTACGAAATTCTTGCCAGATGCGGCTGCAAAAAAATTACCACCTACAACGAAGAGCTTGAAAGACTGAAAAACGATGTGGACGCAGATCTTGAACAGATGCCATTCATCGTGATCATCATCGACGAACTTGCCGACCTGATGATGACCGCATCGGCCGAAGTAGAAGGCTCTATCTGCCGCCTTGCGCAAATGGCCCGCGCCGTCGGCATGCACCTGATCATCGCCACCCAGCGCCCGTCGGTGAATGTTCTTACCGGTCTGATCAAAGCAAATCTTCCGACAAGAATTGCTTTTTCGGTGGCATCTGCTGTAGACTCCAGAACAATTCTCGACGCCAAGGGCGCTGAAAGTCTTCTCGGAAAAGGCGACATGCTGTTCATTCCGAAAGGCCGCAACAAGCCGCTCAGACTACAGGGCGCCTTCGTGTCAGACCGTGAATTGATGGATCTGGTTGAATTTGTCAAAACCCAGGGCCAGCCCGAATACATGGACATTGCACCGATCCGCTCAGAGAGCGACGATGATGATGACGATGATGACGAAACAGAAGGCGGCGATTCCGATTCTTCTCTGATTGAACAGATTTACCGCTATCTTGAGACTCAGGAAAAAACTTCGACAAGTATGCTGCAAAGAAAGTTTAGAATCGGTTATAATAGGGCGGCCAGAATTATGGATCAACTGGAAGAAAAAGGGCTGGTCAGCCCAATGGATGGATCAAATAAACGTAGAGTTCTCATCGGAAGGAGTAGCACTCAGGTATGACCAAGGAAATATGCCCTTTTCTGGGTAAACTGAGAGAAGACAGCCGGACGGGAGGCACCTGCATCCAGGAACAGTGCATGTTCTGGCATGCCCAGGACTCAAGATGCATTTTTCTCGAAATCGGCACCGCCTCGCGCGAATACCTCGAGTCGCTGAAAAAACTCGCCGAGCAGAACGAACTGCTCGCTCTGCGCGACCGCGCCAGCCTTTTCACAAATGATGAAAAGACCGAACGGGTCAATCTTTATATCGGCCAGGCCGGCATTCTCAAAAACAAGGGCAACTTCACCAAAGCCCTGCTCGATTACAAAAAGGCTTTGATCCTTTCCCCCGAAAACCCGGCCATCCATAAGGCTCTTGGTGATATTTATTCGGTTCAGGGAATTCTTGACGAATCGATTTCATCATACCGCCAGGCGCTCAAAAAGCTCCCGGAAGATGGCGAAACCTGGATCAGGCTGATTCTGCAATATCGTGCCCTGTGCGCCAACCTGCCCGACCGCGAAATGCGCCATACCGAGATAATCGAAAAGATTCGCGAGGAGCTTCGCAGCATCGAAAGTGAATCGATGGCCAACTGCATTATGGGCAATGCCTACCTGATTCTGCATGCCCAGGATGTTGAAAAATTCAAGACCCAGCGCGCCGAAGCACGCCTGATGATGGAAAGAGCCATCGAGATCAACCCGGCAAATCTCTGGGCCAATCTTGGCCTCAAAGATCTGTGCATTTATGACGCCGATTATGAAGGCGCCGTAGCAGTTCTCATCAAGGCCATGAAGCACGTCAAAGCTGACCCGCGCCTGACTTTTGAACTTGGCGAATGTTACCTGATCGCCCAGGCCGAGCATGCCATGCCAGCCGAAGATGCTTTAACCCAGGCCCAGGAAAGCTACCGCAAGGTTCTCGAAACGAACCCGGGTTATGCTCCTGCCTATTTCAGACTTGGCTACATTTATGAACAGAAGGCCAGTTACGATCAGGCCATCGACTTTTATCAGCAGGGTTTGAACATCAACCCAACCAATATTTTTGCCCATTTCCGCCTTGGCAAGATTCACCTGCTCATGGGTATGCTCGAGCTTGCCGTCACCAGGTTCAAAGAAATCGTCGACCTGTCGCGCAACCGCACCCACGACATCTACCAGGAAGGTTACCTGTTTAACAAGCTTCGCTTTTTCAAAGAAGCGAATGCTCTCGGAGCCTGGATCGAGCTTGGCAAAATCTATGTCAAACGGCGCCAGTATGACGAAGCCTTCGAAGCTTTCCAGAAAGCCCTCGAAATTGATCGGTCAAGCCCGCTGGCAATAATGAATCAGATTGATCTCTACAAAATCCGCAGCGCCGACAGCAAAGATACTGACACGCTTTACAGCAGATACATCGAGCAGTATAAGAACGCCGCCATGGTCGACTTTCAGAACCCGGTTGCCCACTTTGCCCTCGCCTATGCCTGCCAGATTCTGCCATCGATTCTGCCCGAAAAACAGGAAGAACGCCTCGAAGAAGCTCTCAACAGCTACCAGATGGCGATCAACCTCACACCCGACTTCAAATGGGCTTACTGGGGCCTCAAAGACTCTTATCTCACCGTTGTCGAAGGTGCAACCCCGCTTTTCGAACAGGCTCTCGACGCCTGCAAACTGGTCACCGAGCTCGACCCCGAAGATCCTCGTGCCTACTATGAAACGGGCGACGTCTACCGTCGCATGGGCCAACTGCAGCAGGCCTTCGAATACTTTGAAAAGGCCGCAGAAAAAGACAAAACCTACATTCCTGCCTATCTCAACATGGCAGAAATCCGCAGCGAAGAAAAGCGCCCCGAAGAAGCGGTCAGACTCTACCAGAAAGTTATCCGCATCAACCCGAACTTCGCCCAGGGTTATTATGAACTCGGACGCGTCTACAAAGATATCAACGAGAACGAAAAGGCACTTGCCAACCTGCGCAAGGCAATCGAACTCGACATCGACTATACCGAAGCCCACTTCGCCATTGGCCAGATCTGTTTCGCAGACCGCCAGGACGAAATTGCCCGCATTCGCTTCAGCAGAGCCGTCGAACTGGCACCGGCGCATGATCAGGCCCATTACTATCTCGGTCTGATTCACCACCGCAATGGCCGTTTCCAGCAGGCGATCGACGAATTCAACACCGCGATCAATCTGTCTGCCAACCCGACCAGAATCAGATTCGACCTTGCCTGTCTGTATTTCGACGCCGGCAACTGGCTCGAAGCCAAAGGCATTCTCGAAACAGTACTGGTTGCTTCACCGACTTACGTTGAAGCGATTATTCAGTATGCCCAGACGCTTGAACGCCTCGAAAAGCTCAAAGATGCCGAAGACGAATATCTGCGTGCCATCGAAATCGCGCCCGATTCTCTGCCTGCCCACGAACTGCTTGCCAGACTCTACGAAACCACCAATCAGATTTACAAGGCTGAAGATGAATTCCGTAAGGTCGTCGAACTCAAACACGACCATGTTGCTGCCCAGATGTCTCTCGCCAAGATCTATATCGTCAGAGACCTTCACGACAAAGCCCTCGACGCTCTGCATGCCGTGGTCGACATCAAACCTGACATTTTCGAAGCGCACCTTGAACTGGGCCGCCTGTATCATCACCGCCATGCCCTCGAAAAATCTGTCGAATCTTATCTGCAGGCTATCCGCATCAGGCCGGATGCGCCGCAGGCCCATGTCGAACTTGCCGAGGTCTACCTCGATCTCGACAGACAAAGCAAGGCAATCGAAGAATTCAACCGTGCTCTTGAGATCGACCCATCGCTCAGCGAGGCCCTGACCAGTCTTGGCGATATTTACTACATCAGTGAAAGTTATGAACTTGCCGGCAACTGCTATCGACGCCTCGTCGAACTCGACCCGCAGAATCATGCCGCCAGATTCAGACTCGCCGAAACTTATTACCATTGTGGTCAGCTTGAAAAGGCACTCGATGAATACCTGAAAGTTGCTGAGATTAATGAAGAGCGCACCGACGCTCTTGTCAGACTCGGCAAAATATATGCGTCACTTGAAAAATGGGAAGATGCAGCGCGGTTCTACAGTCGTGTCTTCGAAACCGATCCGCAGAACTCGATCATTCACCTCGAGCTCGGCAAGGTTTATGACCATCTCAACCGCCTTACCGATGCCCTTCGTGAATTTGAAGCCGCCCTCGAACACGAACCTAACAATGCCGAAATTCTCACCCATATCGGTCTTATTCACCGAAAACAGGGCAATCTCGACATGGCCATCGAACGTTTCTCGCGGGCAATTCAGCTTGACAATACCAACCCGGTTCCGCACCGCGAACTGGCGATGGCTTATATCAACAAGGGCCGCGTCGACAAGGCCATCGGCGAATTCAAAGAAGCCCTTGTCTGGGAACCCTCAAATATCGCGGTAAATGTTGAACTGGCCAAGGCCTACGCCAGCCAGGGCATCATCGATGAAGCTGTCGATGCCTACCGCCAGGTCATCACTCTTGACCCGCGCAATTCTTCAGCCCACTTTGAACTTGGTGTCATCTACTCGACCCAGGGGCAGAACGAGCAGGCCATCAGCGAATTCAGAACTGTCATCGGCCTTGCTCCCGAGCACCGCCGGGCTCACCTCGAACTGGCCAGGCATCTGCGGGATACCGGCCGCAACGAAGAAGCGGTTGAAGAATTTAACAAATCGATCAGGCTCGACCCGGAAAACGCGGTTGTTTACTACGAACTCGGCGACATTTATTATCAGCGCGGTCAGAACAGCGATGCGATGCTGATGTTCGAAAAGGCACTCGAACTGCAGGAAGACTACGTAGACGTCTACCAGAAGCTCGGCATGATTCATGCTTCGAACGAAGAATGGAAAGAAGCGAAAGAACTGCTTGAAAAAGCAATTTCGCTTGAGGCCGAAAACTACTCGCTCTACAAGGAACTTGGTGAAGTCTGTGAAAAGCTCGACGACGTCGCCGGCGCCATTGCCGCCTTCGAAAAAGCTCTGGAATTCAGACCTGGCGACCTCAACATCGTTTACCGTCTTGGGGCTCAATATAAGCAGAAAGCTAACTTTGACGGCATGATCGACCTCTATTCAAAAGCGGTTGAAGCAGCGCCGAAAAATGCCCTGTTCTTCTTTGAGCTTGGCGAAGCTTATCTGGGCAAAGGTGACCAGAGCGAAGCTGCTGCCAATTTCGAACAGGCACTGAGCCTCAACGAAAATCTCATTGAATGCATTTATGCCCTGGGTGGCATTTTCTGGGCCAACCAGAACTACGAAAAGATGGTGCGCCTCTACAAGAAGGCTATCAACCGCTATCCGACCAACAGCCGGGCTCACTTCGAACTGGGCAAGGCTTATTACAAACTGCTCAAAGTTGGCGATGCGATCGACGAATTCAAGAAGGTCATCAATCTTGACTCGAACCACCAGGAAGTCTACCACGAGCTTGGCCGCCTCTATCTCGATAACGGCATGCTGAGTGACGCCGCGGCAACTCTTGAAAAGGCTGTTGCCATAACCCCCGAAAACGGGGAGGCATTTTTCCTGCTCGGTAAAGCCTACGAGGGCGTCAACGAAAAAGCCAAAGCCACCGAAGCTTTCAAAAAAGCTCAGGGGCAGATGGAAGAGAACTACGAAGTTTTTGTCAAGGTTGGTGCCGACTACCTCGAAAAAGGCATGTTCGAAGAAGCACTCAAAGAGCTGAAAAAGGCCTCAGAATTTGCCGAAGCCGGCTCGATGGTTTACTTCCTGCTCGGCAAGGCATACAATGGCCTCGGCAAAGGCGAAGAAGCCGCAAAAGCTTTTGAAAAAGCTGATGAACTCATGGAAAAAGAAGACTGAATGACAGAAAGTTATATAGTATATGATACAGCAGGTAAGGAGACAGGCGAATGATTAACCGCTGGGAAATCCTTCTGGAGAAGGGCCAGACATATTACGGGCTGCAGAATTATGCCAAGGCCAGCGAAGCACTTGAAAAGGTACTGGTTGAAAAACCCGACCTGGTACCGGCCATGAAACTTCTGGCAGACTGCCATCAGAAGGCCGGGCGCAAGCCTGAAGCAATTGGTATGCTCGAAAAAATCATCAGACTGTCTCCGTCTGATGCCCCGGCACTCAGCTCTCTGGGCACACTTCTCATCGAAACCGGACAGACAGACAAAGCAATTGAAATCTATGATCAGGCAACCCGGCTTGCCCCTGAAGATAAACAGCTCCAGTTCGATCTTGGCATGCTTAACCTTCAGAGAAACGCCATTGACAAGGCCGAAAAGCATTTTGCCCGCGCCATTGAAATCGATAGCAGCTTTTCAAGGGCTATTATCGAACTGGCACGACTTAAAATAACCGCCAACGATATCGAAGGGGCCATCGCCCTTTATCAGCGAGCCATCGAAAGCGACTCAGAAAATGCCAGACTGCATTCAGAGCTCGGTGAAGCTTACGAGCTCAATGGCCAGTATAACGATGCGGTCATGGAATACAAAAAGGCAGAATACCTCAACCCGAATGATCCGGCCATCCATTTCAAGATCGGCAAAGATCTTGAATCACGAGGTCGCTTCGAGGAAGCCCTTGAAAAATACCAGGCAGTCAAAGAACTCGACAATTCAAATGTCGAACTTTATTACCGCTGTGGCAAGCTCTATCAGCGCCTTGAAATGAGCGACGACGCCCTGCGCGAATTTGAAACCATCGCCCGCCTCAAACCAGACTGGCTCGAAATCAGATATGAGCTGGCAAGCCTTTATGGTGAGCGCGGCCAGTTTGATCTTCAGATCAAAGAATACGAAGCAATTGCCGCCCACGATACCTCATCACCCGAAGTGATGAAAAATCTTGCCGCATCTTACGCCGCTAACGGCGACCTTAACCGTGCCATTGAATGCTACAACCAGGCGCTGGCATCGGCTCCTGAAGATTTTGACATTCTTGAACGTCTGTATGAAGTAGTTCAGGCTGGCGGTGATGCCGGTCTGTGTCTTGAAGCGATCGAAGCCTTAAGCGTTGCTCACCCCGATGATCCTGACCTGGCACTCACGCTTGCACGCTCTTACGGCGAAAAAGGCATGATTGAAGAAGCCAATGCTTATTATGTCAGAGTTCTTGAACTCGACCCGGAACGCACTGACATCAAGGGTGAGCTGCGTATGATCTATCGCAGCAAGGGAATGGTCGCCGAAGAAATGGATGCCATTACCGCCCTGCTTGAAGTTGAACCCAACAACATTGAGCTGCTTTCCGACCTACAGGCTCTGCAGCTTCAGACCGGGCGCGAAAGAGATGCGGTAACTACCCTGCTGCGCCTGCATCAGCTCTCGCCATCTTCAACCTGGCTCTCGATGCTTGGTCAGATATACCTGCGCCTTGGATTCGTCTCCGAAGCAATCACATCTCTTCAGCAGGCTCTGCAGCTTAACCCCGAAGACACTTCGCCACACGAATCTCTGGCCGAAATTTATAAGCAGCGTGGCATGAACGAAGATGCCATCAGATCATACAACGTCATTATCCAGCGTAACCCCGACGATCTCAAGGCCCACCTCGCTCTTGGCGAACTTTACCACGAACTCGGCCGGGTCAACGACCAGATTGCCTCTCTTAAGCAGGCAATTTCTCTGGGCGCCAGCGATCCGAGACTTTTTCTCGAACTTGGCAATCTTCTTCTCCAGGAAGGAGACAACGACAACGGTCTGGCTTACCTGCAACAGGCAAAAGAACAGAGCGGCGGCTCAGAAGAATTTCTTGCCGGTCTGGTAGATATATACCTGATGCGCAACTTCCATCAGGAAGCCCTCAATGAGCTTGAAAGCCTCAGACAGCACACACCTGAAAATGTCGACCTTTATCTTAAGATGTCGCGCATTTATCGAAGCCGGCAGATGTATGAAGAGGCCCTCGAAATACTCAATCAGGCACGTATGGTCGCCCCACAGGAAGTCGCAATCACAATTGAAATAGCCAGGCTTTATCTAGCAGCCGAAGATTATGCCAGGGTTATCGAACTTCTTCAGGAAGCCAGACAAACCCAGCCCGGAAACGGCGACATCAGTTCAATAATTTCTGAAGCCTACGCCCGATCTGGCGACCATGAAATGGCGATCATGGAACTCAAGAGCCTCATTAACAAGGATCACGGTAATTACGATGCAAGAGTTCAGCTGGGCCGCATCTATTCTATCAGTAATATGATAGATCAAGCCACCATGACCTTCAAAGATATCATCGCTGAAAAGAATGACCATGCCGTCGCCCATGTCGAACTTGGGCGCATCTACATTAACATGGGCAAGGCCTACAACGATTCAGGCATGATTGAAGCCGGTGTTAACGAAATTAAAACCGCCGTGACTCTCGACGATACGTGCATTCCTGGGCACTTTGAACTGGGTCTTGCTTACAATGACGCTGGCAGGCTCAACGAAGCTCTGGCACAGTTTACCAGAGTTCTTGAACTCGACCCGCTGCATGCCCAGGGCAAGGAGCATTACCAGGCTCTTATCGATGTCAAGGTCAGCAGTCAGGCAAACGAAGGTATCAAGCAGGCCCGCATCTTTTCTGAACGCGGCATGTTCAAAAATGCCGTCATGGAATACGAAAAGGTCATCGAACTGCAAAGCCGTAACCAGACTGCCTGGTATGAGCTTGGCAACCTTCATCTCAGCCTCGAAGCATACGATCAGGCTGTTGAAGCCCTGCAGAAAGCCAAAGAAATCGACCCGGAACAGCCAGAGGTGTATGTTTCACTGGCCACAACCTTTATCCGCACCGGCCAACCAGACGAAGCATCGATCGAACTCCAGGAACTTCTGGGCATGTTCCCAACCCATTACCATGGTCTGTTCATGCTTGGCCAGATCTTTCAGGAAAAAGGCTGGGTCGATGAAGCCATTGAAAAGTACCAAGCCGCCTGGGAAGTCGTTCCAACTGAACTTGAACCGATCCTGCAACTTGGCATCATGTTCCGCGACAAGGGCGATCATGAATCTGCAAGAGTCTGGTTCCAGAGGGTTATCGAAATCGACGCCGGCAATATGACGGCCTCTGACTTCTTTGCTAATCTTTCAGCATCGCAGCGCAGTCAGGAAATCGACGAAGCTTTTGCCAAAGCCGCCGAAGCAGAAAAGTCAGGCGACGTTGACACGGCAATCATGCATTATGACAGCATCATCGACCTCGACAACCACAATCTCGACGCGCGATTCAAACTCGGCATGCTGTATGAATCGAAAAACATGTTCGATGAAGCGACATTCGAATACGAACAGGCTCTCTCTGCCGACAAGTCAGCCCGCTACAAGGAACTGCCGTTGCGTCTTGGCAATCTGCACATACGCAAAGGGAAAATTGTCGAAGCGGTTGACGCTCTTACGCTGGCCAAAAAATACTTTCCGACCAATGTCGACATACGCATCGAGCTGGTCACCCAGCTTAAATTCAAGGCTCTAAACAACTTTTCCTCTGCCGAGGAACTTGCAGACGTCTGCGCTTCCATCAGAAGCGCGGTCGAACAGGGCCAGAACTTCTGCGACTGGCTCGAGCTCGGGCTCTTTCTGTCGAAGGGCCTCGATCAATCTATAGATGAAGAAAGTGCGATCACTCAATCTATCGAATGCTTCGAGAAGGTTCTCGAACTTGATCCGGGCAATATTTTCGCCATGACCGAGCTTGCCAAGGTCTATCACCGGCGCAATAATCTGGCCAATGTTGAAGCGATTTACAAACAGATTCTTGAAAAAGACCCGGAAAGCGTTTATGTGCACCGCAAACTCGCCGACCTGTATCATTCTCAGGGCCGCTATGAAGAAGCTCTGTCGGAACTCAGGCAGCTCATCGAGCTCGACCCGGGCAACGGTGAATGCCACATGAAGATAATCGACATCAGCAAAGAAATGTTTTCGAAGTCTCAAGACCGGGACCGCCAGCTTCAGGCCATGCTCAAGGATTATCAGGCCAGGGCAGAAAACAATCCCAAAGATCCGATGGCCAACTTCAGCCTTGGTTACGCATTCATAACTCTTGGCTCAGGCTTCACTCCGACCGAAGAAGAGCAGCAGAAAGCGGTTTATTACTTCAAGCTTGCCAACAGCAGCGACCCGAACAATCTATGGCCATACTGGGGTCTCAAGATCGTTTACAGCAAGCAGTCGATCAGCGGCAAGCACATGTATGATGAAGCTATCGCCATCTGCCGCAAAGCCCTCAAAGTCGACGAAAACAATGCCAGAGCACACTTTGAGCTCGGTGAAGCATACAACGAAAACTATGACGTCAATATGAAGAATGAAGCGATGGCTGAATATCGCAAAGCAATCCAGCTCGACCCCAACTATATTGAAGCTCACTTCCGACTCGCAAGTATCTATCGTGTTAAAAACATGTATGACCGCGCCAGCGAAGAATACAACAAGGTAATTGAGCTCGACCCGACCGGCCCGCTTGCAAATGACGCCAAGCGCTCGCTGGTTCATATTGAGCGCAGCAAGGGAGAAGCCTGATTCTGCTGAATTGAAAGTGGCGCCAGATGAAAACTGGCGCCACTTTTTTATTATCGCTTTGCCGCAGATGCAAAATAAAACCCAACAAATTGCTGCACAAATATTGACAACCGAACTATGGAGTTTTATTCTGAATTGTTATTTTATTCAAGCCCATCAAGAAAACAAGAGGAAACTCGCTGTGAAAATAATTTTCAGAATGCCCCGCAATCTGCGCAAATCTATCATCCTTGCGCTGCTTTTTTCTGTAATCTTCCCCTGGACTCTCATGGCCGAAGCCGCTCAGCAAGCTCCGAAAAACTCTCTCAGCTATTTCCTTGAAAGTGAAGACGCCGAACAGAAATCCGGCATTCAGTCACAGAGCGCACAGGCTCCTCAGGTAGTCAAAGCTCCTGAAACAATCAATAATGAAGTTCAACCAGCGCCAGAATTTGAAGTGGCTCCACCAGAACCGGCATCTGAAGGGAGAATAGACAGGTTTGCAGCAATCGAAGAAATTCGCGCAAAGCTTGCCGCCATAGAAGCCCAGAATCAGCCTCAGCCAGAAATCAGGCAAGCTGCCACCACAGACGAAACAGCAGCCGTAAAGGTTGACGAAAATAAACAAGAATTGATCTATTCGGAAACCGTTATCGCCGACAGCGACAGCAAAGCCGTTGCAGCAACCGAACCCGCGAAAATAGAAACTGCAGTATCTCCGGTTGCCGAACCAGAACAGATCAAAACCCCTGCAAAAGAAACAGAACAACTTGCCGCAGCAACAGATGAATATGTTCCATTCGCGGGAGTTCTCGCCAGAATGCAGCAGAATAAAGCCAAAAGAACAGCCGAAGCACAGAAACTTGGAGTGGTTCTTCCAAGCCAGGGCGGCGATATAGCCACCGTTTCACCAAGTCTCAGCAAAATGAATCAGGCTATCAAGGACATAATGAACCGCTGATCGTCAGGGACAATAAATCGTCAGGCTGTCAAATGGCCTGAGTTTTACGTTATGACGCGGGTCGCCCTGAAGGGCTGCTGCCAGGTTTATTTCGAGACGGCTGTATTGCAATTTTCCGTCGACCAGCTCACGCCTGGCCAGTTCCAATGCAAGATTGGCTTTTGTCGATCTGATACCGCCAGCCATCATTATCATTTTTCTGATATCGATTTCCCCGTCTAAAACAAACCTGCCAGGCCTGGCAACCATTCCCTCCACAGAAACAACCGGGTTTTCTGATAAGAATTTTTTACTGAACAAAACAACCTTGTCCCCGGGCCTGAGAGTAACATCCGTATGATTATTGCCGTGCAGAATCTGCTCTGGCACAAAGCCCAACACCTCTTCATATCCAGCGCCGGAAGTCTTTCGCAAAATCTCACCATACTCAAGAGCAGTATCTTCTTTCAGAACTTTTCCGGCGAGAACTTCCGACAATCGCAAGCCTTCACCGTAAACAACTTCTGCTTTGTGACAGTGACCGGTCAGAACTATTTTTTCCGGAACCAGGCGGCACTCGGACACTCTGATTTCATCACCATCAAGAAGCGGCATAGCCGGAGCCTTTTCAGATTCTGCCAGCTGTATGGTAAAAAAAGCACGCTTATAGCCGCCAATATTTCTGAGAATTTCAACCTTGCATGCCGAAAAAGGCCCCGAAAAGCTGCCAGTAAGCAGCAAAGCCTTTTCCAGAGTCATTTCACCTGGAAGCATCTCAAAGACTCCAGCCCGCGAAACCTGCCCTGAGAACTTAACAAGAGAGCCGCCAGCCTGAAAAGTTATTACGTCTCCCTCAGCCAGATAAAAATCAGAAACCGGGCGCTCATCAACGAAAAAATCATAAAGATCGGCTTCAAGAGCAGGTTTTCCCGATCTATCAACTCTGACTTTTCTCAGGCTTCCGTTCACCGAAGGACCACCAGCCGCGGCAACTGCGTCAAGCAGAGTCACAGGAGCAGGCAGATTGAATTCTCCCGGACAGTTTACTTCACCCATTACAAGGAAAGAAACAGGCATTGCTTCGACAGCGTCAGAACCTTTTTTTCCACTTTCCGCAATCAACCTGATTTTTTCACGCCCAAATACAGCCAATCGATCCAACGATTCTCCCCGACAAACATCCGAAACAGGCAAAATCTGAGCGTCTGCTGGCGTAATCCAAACATTTCCCGACACAACCGGCAAAACAACAAAACTCAACAAGCCAGCCAGACATGTTTTTTTCACGACATCCTCCTATGAGAACCCAAAATTAGAATAACATCTTCTATTATCGACCCCCATGCTAAAGTCCCTAACAACCAATTTTATGATAACATGCTAATTACTATTTAAATAGCAAAATAATCACAAATAAAGCAATGGCTATTTGATATTAATTTTTACAATACCGCCTCATTACAAATAATTACTCCTGCGAACCCCTCAAGATGTTAGCTCAAGCCCAAAATTCAGGATTTTAATACAGTTGTCCTGCCCGGACTAAAGTCTGCTTGCCTTTTTGCAGGCTCAAAGGTATTCTATCTGCGTATGAAATTCCACCTGATTTCGCTCGGATGTTCGAAAAACACAGCTGATTCTGAAAAAATTGCCGCCCACATTGCTGCGCATGGATGGCAGTGGGTTGATCATGCCCATCAGGCTGACCTTCTTCTGGTGAACACCTGCGGCTTCATAAACGACGCCAAAGAAGAATCTTTAAGAGTAATAATGCAGGCGATCAGCCACAAAGAGCAGAAACCCGGCCAGAAGACCGCCGTGTTTGGCTGTCTGGTGCGGCGATACCGCCAGGAGATATCTTCCCAGATACCTGAAATCGATTATCTTTTCGAATTTCTGGGCGAGGACGAGCTTGACACTCTGGTAAACTGTTTTGGTAAAGCAATTTCAACCCCGGATTTCAGCAAAAGCTGGCGATTTTTCACCCCACCCCACATTGGCATCTTAAAAATAGCTGAAGGCTGCAGCAACCGTTGCTCTTACTGCGCAATACCAGGCATCAGAGGTCCGTTTTATTCAAAAGACGAAAAGGAAATTCTGGCAGATGCCGAAAAGCTTGCCGCATCGGGAGCCAAAGAAATATGCATCGTTGCTCAGGACATTACAAGATACGGCACCGAATACGGCGGCAAATGCCGTCTGGCAGATATTACCCGCAAAGTTTCTGCAATTCCCGGGGTTGAATGGATTCGCCTGCACTACATGCATCCGCGCGGGCTGACAAAAGCATTAATCGACGAGCTTTACAGCATCCCGAAAGTTCTGCCCTATTTCGACATTCCATTTCAGCACATCTCAGAGAGAATGCTTGAACTGATGAATCGACAGACAACCGCGGCACACATAAAAGAACTTATCAGACACATCCGCAGCAGGTTTCCCCGGGCAGCGATCAGAAGCACCTTTATAGTTGGATTTCCAGGTGAAAAGAAAAAGGACTTTGACGAACTTATAGAATTTATTGAAGAATATCCCCTTGATCGGGTTGGCGCCTTTATGTATTCAACCGAAGAGGGAACGGCCGCAGCAGAAATGCGGCCCAAGGTTTCGCAGCGCATCAAACAGGCACGACTCGACCAGTTGATGACCTTACAGCAGCTGATCATCGAAGAAAGAAACCGGCAGCTGAATGGCACCGAGCTCGAAGTTATGGTCGACATGGTTGAAAAAGGTAAAGCCAAAGCCAGAACCATGTTCGATGCTTACGAAGTTGATAACTCGACAAGCATTGCCAACGCTCAATCCCTCAAACCAGGCAACCTGGCAAAGGTTCGCATTCTAGATGCCGATGCCTACGATTTCAGAGCGGAACTGATCGCATGACACTCGCTACCAAGCTCACTCTTATGCGCGTTGTTGCAATACCCTTCTTTATGCTGGCCTTTTTTTTCCGTGCACCGGGAGCTCCTCTTGAAGGAGATTGGGGCAAGGCACTCGCAACATTGATCTTTATCATTGCCGCCATAACCGACTATTACGACGGTTATCTGGCAAGGTTATACAAGGAAGTCACCACATTTGGCCGATTTATCGATCCGATAGCCGATAAACTTCTTGTTTCGACTGCTCTGATTGCCATGGTTGAGTATCGTGAAATAACTTATACAGCGGCCTGGGTAGCAATTATAATAATTGCCCGCGAATTTGCCGTAACCGGCCTCAGACTTATCTGTGCTGAAAGAGGCCAGGTTATCGACGCCAGTGGTGCGGGCAAGATCAAGACCACCTTTCAGCTTACAGCCATCATTACCGCACTGTGCTTTCTTACAATAAGAATCTTTCTGTTGTCATACAATCAGCAGATCTATCTTGAAATGCTGATGAAAATCTATTCTCCTGTAATTCAGGGCCTGATGATTCTCGCCGCCCTGGCTACAGTATATTCCGGCTATGATTACTTCAAAAAGAATTGGCACTTCCTGGACTAACAGTTCAGCCAGCGTCAGCACCATTAAACTGTTGGGTTCATGTCTGGGCCTGGGTTATATCAAAAGAGCCCCGGGCACTTTTGGCAGCATTCCCGGAATTATTCTATTCCTGCTCACCAGAAACCTGCAAACATGGTTACAAACTCTTGTTTTTATGGGCTTCTGCCTTTTTGCCATCGGAATAGCTGAAAAAATAGAAAAAATCGATCGCAGCAAAGACCCTGAAGAAGTGGTTATCGATGAAGCCGCCGGCATGTGGCTGTCACTTTTTCTGATATGGGATGCCAGTGTCCTCACAATCTTTATCGGCTTTCTGCTGTTTCGTCTTTTCGACATATTGAAGCCGTTTCCGGTAAATCTCTTTCAAACCTTCAGAGGTGGCACCGGAATTCTTGCCGATGATCTCGCAGCAGGGATGCTGACTAATTTTATTCTCAGGCTCCTGCTTCTGCGCGGTGTTCTCTGATATCCGGTCGAATTCGTTCGCCTATGCAACAGTGAACGGGTAATTGGCAAGACCTCATACTCTCCAGTGCTTTTGTCAAAGTTGAATCTGCAGCTTTATCTTCATCCCGCGAAAGCGGGAATATCTTGTCTTATTTAGAATAACACTGGCTGCGCAGGTGGCGGAGAAGGCCCCACCCCACCCTGTCTTCGAGGCAAAAGCGTATTTTTACTTAAAATCAGCCCAGGCTTTACCTTCAAGACAAATAGAAGATTTCAGGTAATAAAAAAACAGCCACCCGAAGGTGGCTGTTTTTTTATACTTCTGGATCAGAAGGTGATCGGCTGGTCTACAACCGGAACAACGTCGGCACCGATTACAGTTACATAGCCTTCAGTCATTTCTGCGGGCATGGTAACTACGGCTTCACCGTTGTCGTTGGTGGTAGCAGTGCGAACATTTTCAACACCGTTGGTGTAAACGCTTACGCGGGCGTTGTTTACGGCTTTGCCGGCTTCATCGCGAACGTTAACGGTTACAGTTACGCCATCAGCATTGCGAACGGCTCTTGATTCAGCAGCGAGAGTGATCGGAGCTTTGAAGCGAACGTTCAGAGTGCCATCACCATAGAGGTGCCACTGTTCAAGCATCATGACGCCGGATTTCTTCGGGTCAGTGGTGTAGAGTTCGAGGCCCTTCATGATACCGTTGATGAAGATACCACCGGTGGTTTTGTATACTTCATTGGCGATATAGTTCTTGTTGAATTCAGCCTGAACATGAATCGGTGGTACCCATTCCATGTTAGTGGTTGAACCAGCGTAAGAAACGGCACCGGCCGGATTTTCGATGTCACCAGCGCGCATCCAGGCTTCGCCGAAACCGGTGAAGTTTACGAAGCGACCGTTAACGCAGGCTACGTCCCAGATTACGGGCATGGCCCAGCCGTTTTTCAGTTTGGCAGCGTCGCTGTTGCTGAAACGGGTGGTGCCCCAGCTGGTGCCGGAACCGTGGCCAAGATAGTTGATCAGGCTGACACCTTCATTTACGGCAGCAGCGACCATAGCAGCGGTTGCGCCCGGATCATAGGCTTTCTTGATGTCGGTGAACATTTTGCCCAGAAGGGTGGTGCGGATTTCTTCGATGTAGGTAGCATCGGTCGGGTTACCTTCGGCTGAGCCGATGCCAAGGCCAGTGGTATACCAGGCTTTGTTGGTGGTCGGGAAACGTTCGTAGTTTACGAATTTGGCGACCTGATAGGCAACTTCTTTTTCGGTGTTGGCTGACAGGCGGCTGATGATTGCATCCGGAACATGGTCGTCACCGACGAGTTTCACGTAGCAGGGGTCAGAATCAGCGCGTTCTTTAACGCCTTTGTTGGTCGGGATCTGTTCGGCATCGCCAACCAGCATTACATGGGTCATACCGCCCTGTTTGAATTCTTCACCGATGAAGGCAAGAATTTCAGTGTTGGTTTTGCCAACTTCGCTGAGCGGAACGAGTTTTACGTTGATGCCGATCTTTTTCTTCCAGTCTACGAAGGGTTTCATGGCGTTCATGAAATCGTCGTAGCAGATGATGAGGAGGCGCCCATTTTCGTCGAGGCGGGGAAGGCGGCGAGCGGCTTCTTTGTAGTTAACGAAAGTGTTCTTGTAGATGGGTTCGAAAACTTTGCTGATCGGATTTGACTTCTTCATGGTGTTTTTAGAAGCTTTTTCGTCAGCGTTGATGGAAACCTGTATTTTCTTGTGGATTCTGAGCTTGTTAGTTGCGGG
>JAKQKW010000009.1 GCA_029560455.1 Candidatus Rifleibacteriota bacterium | reverse complement strand
TAAAAAAGTGTATTAGCGCACGAATTGATTCCCAGAATTCGTATCTGGGACCCATCCATTCCAATGTAAGATTATATAGCCTGTCTGACATTTTGAGTATCTGCTGAAGCATGTATGCAATAAAATTGAGAATTATGAAGTTGAATGCCAGGTGCTCTTTGCCGTGCCCAAAGTTGTGTTCCAGGTGCTGACCATGGTTTTTTAATAGATCAAACACCTGATTTTCTATTTGCCAGCGGCTTCTACCGACACTTACCAGTTCTTTAATGTTATATCTGGTCGGTTTTATATTGGTAATCCAGCTGTTTTTATAAGTTTTTCCCGCTTTGGAAATTATTTTGCAGGCAAACCAGTGGGTTTTGTAATCGCTTTTGCCCACCAGCTCAAGATCATGTGCCCACTCATATTCGTGAACAGAGCCATCATCATTTTTAAATTTAAGATGCTCTACTCCACCTGTTTTTCTTATGCCCGTAAGATTTTCCTCGATATGTTGGTGAGCTGCCGGCTTCGCCACAAGAATATATTCCATGCCGGAACTCTCGATTTGTTTAACAATGGGAAGTTTGGAAAAAAGATCATCAGCCACTATAACCATCGACATGTGCGAATGTTGCTTAGCAAGCTCTGGAATAATACGCTTGGCTGCGTTCATTTCGCAATCCTGCTTCGTCTTTCCATCTTCCTGACGAATTTCTTCAACTATTATCGGAATAGGAAGTTTTTTCAATGGATTGGCAAAAGCTACCGCCAAGGCTTTATGCGCATAATCAACGTGCCCGTCTTTGTGGTTAAATTCAAGGCAGTGGGAACAGCCCTTTCTGGAACTGCGAAAGAACTCGAAGCCATCAAATATAACGGCGTAGCGGCCGTCAAGAACGCGAAATTCTTTCCAGAATTTTGTCGGCTGAAGCTTATGAATGCACAAATTGAGGGCTTTCAATAAATGATGAGGCTCGATTGGATCAAGTAGCCGACGAAACTGAGAATCGCCCGGAACTTCGTTAACATGGAAAATCGTCTGTAAATTATTCCTGCGATGCCTTTCGTGCAAATGCCTCTGAAAAGCAAGCAGAGAAGGATCTTGCAAGAACATCATCGCCAGACCTGACATGAGAACTTCGGGCAAAGGGAAAGCAAAAGCACTGCTTTCGGGAGATCGACGGTCTGGAATCTTGCAAAACTCTTCCCGAATTGCACTTAGAAGGTTTGATAAGCGAAGACTTTCCATTGTTAATTTGGGCATACTTTAAAAATGCACGTTTTTTTAAAATGTACAAGCACCAAATTAACAAAAATAGTCAGAAAATACTCACCGGTAATCAAATGGAGAATTACTGTGCGTTTCTTGTGCATTAGTTGTTGTGCTCGTATAATAATAGAAGAAGAGAGCTTAGATTGTGTTGTAACAAACCAAGAGCGGTGCTGCGCAATGGGTGTCCTCCCGGCTTCCGCCAAAACGGAGAAAAGAATGAACACATGCAGAAATTATCGCTTCAGGCAAAGAAATTTGTTTGCATTCTTTTTTTTGGTTTTTTGCGTGTTGCATCATGTTTTGCTGGCACAGCTTCCTCCGGCTAAGGTCCAGTTGAAGACGGTGGCTGCCGGTAACCACCTCTCCTGGATTGACGGCGGCAGTGACGGTACGACTTCGACCGTAAAATATGAAATCGGTCGGGGTGTGGTTAAGGGGTCGTATTCAGTAATCGGAGAGTCTTCCGGATTGTCTTTTCTCGACGAAACGGCTGTTCCGGGTCAGACTTGCTACTATGCCATCAGAGAAGGTTACACCGGATGGCTACCCGCGCCGGTACAGACTTTCAAGATTGAGGCGAAGGATCTTTACACCAACAGCTGGAATGGCGCACAAATCAAGGTTTTTGATTCCTCAGATGTTCAAATTGGCCAGATTACGGTGCCATCGGCAACCACAACCGCTTTGGTTCGTATTGATGATCAACCTGCCGGGGCATATTCATTCGTATGGTACCCCGGAACTCTCGACAACGAATGCAGTTTTACCATTTATGATGCAAATGACAATGCTATCTATACCTGCCCGGACGCTTCCGTTTTTTCAAAATTGTCTTTTCGTTTCGAAGTTGCAGACAGTGGCAGCAATGGTTGGAACGGAGCCTATATTGGCGTTGTTAATTCTTCAAACACTGAAATTAAGCAAGTTACATGCTCTGGTTCGACCGGATCGGTTCTATTAAAAAATCTGCCGGTTGACACATATTCATTTGTCTGGCATCCGGGAACTGCTGACAACGAATGCAGTTTCACTATTTATGATTCGGTCGATACTGTTATTAATACCTGCTCTGACGCCTCTGTTTATACCAGGCTTTCTTTTAGAATTGAAGCTGCTGATAGTGGCAGCAACGGCTGGAACGGCGCCTATATAGGAATTCTAAACTCTTCAAATACCGAGGTAAAGCAGGTTACCTGCTCGGGAAGCTCGAGCAGTGTTATGGTAAACAATCTGGCTGCAGGTACTTATTCATTCGTCTGGCATCCAGGTACCAGTGACAACGAATGCAGTTTTACCGTTTATAACGCCGCCGGCACCGCTATCAGTAGCTGTGCCGATGCTTTAGCTGCATACGGCATTGGCTTCAGGGTTGTTGCTACCGACACTGCCGGTAATGGCTGGGATGGTGCTTATATCAGCATCCGGAATTCCTCTAACGTAGAGGTTGGACAGGCAACATGCGCGGGCGCTTCAAATGTTGCCACTGTTACCGGTCTGCCCGCCGGAACGTACACCTTTGTCTGGAACCCTGGAGGCGTAGACAGTGAATGCGGTTTTTCAATCTGTAACCTTGATGGATCGGTAATATACACCTGCTCGAATGCATCCACTCTCAGTGCGACTGTCTTCAAAATTCTGCACAGGGATACCTTTGGTGACGGGTGGAATGGAGCGTATATCGGTATTCATAACGACCTTGACGTTGAAGTGGCACAAGCAATTATGACGTCAGGAAGCTCAAAAACAAGCACTATATCTTTGCCGGCTGGAGCCTATTCTTTTTATTGGCATCCCGGCAGCTGGGACAGTGAGTGTAATTTCGACATATATTATCAAGGCGGTGTGTATACCTGTACCAATGCAAGAACTACTTTCAATCTGACAGTAACCCAGTTTTTGACAGGTGTTTCACCCTATATAGAATTTTCTTTCCTGTCTGTTACCAAAGCGCTGAACAAATTTTTGAGCGGGGTTTCCGTAGCTTCCCCATTGACGACGTTTGCTTCCGCCAACGTTTCCACATCGCCTCAAACTGAATTCCTGAGTGATGTGAATGCGATTATCAATCCTCCTGAAGATACGACAGGAACGCGTTTTACCGACTGGACAAATCCGGTAATGCGCTTTTTTCCTCTTCAGGGTCTTACCGACGATGCGTTGGTATATACTAATGAATCTGTGGTTGGAGCCAGATGGCCTTCCTATGATGGTGAATGCGTCAAAACTTTCGTCGGTCTGGCTGATACCCCGGGTGAAGACAACATCCTTTCTTTCGTTGATGTGGGCCATGCTACTGACCATGTATTTCAAAACGCCAGTCTTCAGGAGAGCCGCAATTACTATATCACCGTAAAAATTCAGGACTCTGACTCATTTTCAGCCGGATATGGCACCTCTATCTGTTCTTCAAAAGGTTTTTCGTTTTCTTCTGTGCGTGATCTCATCGATACTGCTGATATCAGATATTTCAATAATGCTCTTGTTAAACAGCTGGTTCAGATTACCCCGAGTTCTGTCAAAACGCTGCCCTTTGCAGACAACGTTCTTAGACCTTGTCGAGTACCGGTAAAGGTAATCGAACCCGGTATAGAATCAAGGGTCAATGCACCGGTGGAATTCATTTTGACAGGTTCAGGTCTCAACGACCCGGTTATTGCCGGAAATCAGATAAGAGTTGCTGACGAATCGGGCAATGAAGTGCCATGCAGTGTTGTAGCAGCCGATACTGCCGGCGTTACGATGGTAATGATCGTCAACGTTCCAACAGGTGGTTCAAAAAACTACTGGGTCAGCTGGGGTGCAGGTTCAACTTCACCGACTGCATTTCCAACCAATACCTACGCCACCTCCCAGACTGCCTGGACAAATTATTACTCCAGAAAGCTGTTGCCTCCTGGGCCTGAAATATGGCCTCTCGAAAGTTACACAAAGTTGGATGAGCCGGACAACTCTGATGATGACTCAATTTATGTGACGCTCCCATGGCCTTTCCCTTATTTCAACAAGTCGTTTCCCGGCATTTACTTCAACACCAACAGCTGTCTGACGCCAGATTATTTTTGGCAATACTACAATGAATTCACTACCTTTGCCGGTAATTCATTTCCTTACGGCATGATTGCAATGATCTGGTGCGACACCATGGCATACAGGTGGGGAGGCACTCCATATCAGCCGGTGCCTCAGAATAGCGGTATGTACACCTTGCTTGCTGATGCTGGCCTGCCTACCGAGCGCATGATTTTCTATTTCCGCGGAAATCGTTTCAATCGCCTCGATGATATCTACATTCATCAGGGGATTCTCTACAAGTCTGGCGATATAGCCATCCGTTATGAATATCTGAGCCCGGGTGCTCTCTGGGAAGACGGCATGGGCACGGATGAAGGCGTTAATGACCGTGAAAATACCGTTGGTATCAGCAACCAGGATGGAATAAATTACTTTGTCACAACTCCTCTCATTGCCGGTATCGGCAAAACCCCTACTTCATTTTTTCAATACAAAAATGCCATGCAGGCTATTCAGGGGCCTATCGAGACTGCGGGAGAGGTTGGCGGCATTAATTACAGTTTTGCCGGTCATTTTGAATCTGCCGTTTTTGACAGCCGTATGGCTTCGCCTCAATGGCAGAATGTAAAAGCTGACTTTACCCCAAACGGTGGACGTTTCACTTTTCAGGTGCGTTCTGGCACAACCCCTTTTCCGGATTCTTCCTGGGGAGAATGGATTTCTGTCGGTGCAGCGAGCACTTCTTCAGACATTGATTTTACCTTTTCCTCCTCTGATCCGACCTTTCGTAAAAGGTACATGCAATATCGCTGCATTTTCCTCAAGGAACAGCCTGTCGATGACCCGACTCTCGAGGAGGTGCAGTTCGCCTGTCGCGGTATTGAAATCACCGGCATTACCGCAGATACACCAGAGGGCGTTACTCAGGGGCAGCAGAATATTAGGGTCACTGTTGCGGTAAAAAACAGTTATCCTGCTCAAACTGCGACCGTTAACAGTTTGAATCTTATTTATTCTCTCGGCAGCTATACAACTTTGCTTGATTCTCCTGTTTTGCCGACCAGCATCGCTCCAGGAGCATCGAAAGAATTTGTTTTTCTGGTGTCTGTCAAAAGTGATTCGCCGGTTGGAACTGCCACTATCGATGCCAATGTTTCATCGTTGATCGATGGTCTCGACTTTTCTGATGACGGTGCCGACAGAAAGCATACATGGTTGATCAAATCAGCTGCAGCTATCGATATTGAGAGTGTTAGTACAATTCCTTTGACCGTTAACAAGGGGCAGACCGTAAAAGTCGGTTTGCGCTTCAGAAACAAGGGTGGAACCCCATACATTCTGGATTCAGCGGAATTGAATTTTTCTCTGGGTAATTACACGCAGATACTTGAAAGTCCAGCACTCGGAACCATTGTCGAACCTGGTCAGACAGTGGCCGGAACGTTTTCGGTAAAAGTTGAGGAAAACAGTCCTTCAGGCATTGCCATTATCGATGCATCAATTGAAGGACGCAACAAGCTGAGCGATCTGCTCGTAGGAGCTACCGGAGCAGCTTTTAACGATTCATGGACCGTACAAAACCCGGCGAAACTGGTTTTTTCGGCCATAATAGCCTCTGGAACTGTTTACAGGGGGCAATCAAATGTTCCGGTCACTCTAAAGGTCACCAATCAGGGCGAGGCGCTTGCCTGGTGGGATGCATCAAGCCTGACTTTTTCATCTGGATCATATGACTCGATTGTGAGTGAAAGCGAGTTTCCTATTGGCATTTATGGCGGTTTGTCGCAAACGGCCAGGTATCTGGTCAACATTTCTGTTGATTCAGCAACCGGGCCGGTACAAATAACGGTCGCGGGCTATGGCCGAGATGGAAATACCAATTCCGATCTTGAAATATCACCCCCGGCAGCACCCGCATCATGGACTATCATTGCCGAAAGAGTCAAAACCTATAAAGATACTGGCATGCAGCTTGAGTCTGCCAGCTTTAACCGCCCGGCTGTTGGAAAAACTGTTGAAGTATTTGCCAAGTCTTCGGGTTTGACTCCGTTGAAGGAATATTCGGTGCGATGGTATCGCCCGGATGGAACAGAGTTTGCAAAGACCACGACACCTCTGACTGCTGATTTGTCAGGCTCAATTTCCCATTATATAACTCTCCAGCCGACAGATCCGTTTGGCATATGGACTGTCAAAATTACTAACCCTCTCAATACACGCCTCTTTTGCCAGAATTTTTTCAGTCTTGTTGATTTTGCCGTCCCAGGCGTATCAATAACTCTGCCTGAAAAAGTTTCGGTTGGGCAGATGTTTACAAGTCATTATCTGGCTGAAAATACCGGTGGTGCCGTTCTTTCAAATTCCTATCCCGGAACTTTGGTTCCCGGTGGTACCGGCAATGTTGCATTGATCTCGGGGCCTATTCCGGTGATGCAGAATGTTGCTCCTGGTGCAGTCGCAACTTTCACCTGGCAGTGGCAGGCTTCCACCGCAGGAACTTTCACGATCGAAGGCACTTTATATGGTTATGACGCGAACTCTGACCAGTTGCTCGCCGCCGCAACCGCCACTTCGAATATCTGCACGGTTCAGACAGCACCTGTGCTGTCTGTCGCAGCAATCACAGAATCATACAATCAGGTTTTTCTCAACCAGAAGAATCTAATTGTAGTAATGCGCATTAATAATGCCGGTGAGGCAGACGCTGTTGTGGAGGGTGCATCTCTGACTTTCGATGCTGGCGCTCAATCCCAGTTAATTGATCCGCCTATAACATTTCCGTTTACGGTAGCGGGGGGAGCCTTTTCAGACATCAGGTTTCTGGTCTCGATTGCTGAAAATTCACTGACTGGGCTGGTGAACATTGGTGGCTCTTTTTCAGCCTATGATCGCAACAATCCTTCAGTCAGATATGCGTTAACAGGTGGCAGCGCTTCATGGACCATATCCCGGGTTAAAGGTTTATGTTCTGCAAATCCAAATTACAATCCGGAGCAATATAGTTTCAATAAGAATCAGACAGTATATGCACGCTTTACTGATCTGCCACTCAATACCAGCTATCGCATCAGATTCTACAATGTTCAGAGCGGAGGGTCGCCGGTTAAGGTTTCTCCCCCGCTTAATTCAGGAGCTTATGGGGTTTGCGATGACCTCTGGACTCTCGACAGTACTCTTGATGCAACATTAACCGGAGGCTGGCGGGTTATCATAGATCAGGGAGGCAGCGCTGGAACCACAGGAACTCTGGTCGCTCAGCAGTTTTTCCAGGTTATGGAACCTGGTAACCTTGTGGCCACACTGACCCTCTCGCCATCAAGCGTTTTTATAGGTGAAACTATTACTGCCACCCTGGAAACAGCTAATACGGTTGCCGATGGTTCGACAATCGAGGCTGTAATTGCGGCCGGTCTGGCCAGAAACTCTGGCAGCGTCGGCAATGTTCGTCTTTTAAGTGGGCCGTCACCTGAAAAAACTGAAGTGACTCCTTTTACTCCGGGCATTTTCACCTGGACCTACGAAGCTGTTGAAGATACCGGCTTCTCTGGGAATTTTTCTATGGCTTCGGTTCTATCATCTTCGGCGACAGGCAAAGATAAAAATACCCTGCAGCCGGTTTTTTCAAACCTGTCGGTATCAAATGATATCTGCATTTTCCGGCGCGGACTTGGAGTCGGTAGTGCAACCCTTGATTTTGGAACGGTTCTTCCCGGTTCGAAAAGTCTTTCTCAGTTTTTCAGTATTTTGAATACCGGTAACTATCGCCTCGATAATGTTAAAATCTCAGGGGTCGATCTTTGCAACGAAACCTTCGATTATATTTCAAACGCCAACGTAAGCTTTCTTCCTGATCCGATTGGTATGATCGACATTTCATCGCAGATTGTTGTAGAAGGGGCATTGAAAATTCCATACTTTCAGCAACCTGGCACATACAGGGCAAAGGTCAATGTATTCGAAGATGTTAATGGCAACAGCAACCGTGATTTCGATGAACCATATGGGCTTTTTGATGCCATAGCCGTTGTTCCTGTCTGTAAGTTGATCTCGATCGAGAATCCAGTTATCGAGATGGGCTGTCTCGATTATGGTCAGACATCACGTGAGTTGTTTCTTGAATTCTTAAGCGGCGGCAACGGGCCTCTTGGCAATCTTAAGCTCACTCAGACGGGTGTGTCTGCAGATTATTTCACTATAAATTTCCCGAAAGAAAATTCAGGGCTGGCTGTGGGCGAAAAGGCCTCTCTGGGCATAGTTGCCGCTCCTCACGCAGGCATTCCATATGGCGAATACACGATAAATTTTGCAATTTATGACGACGACGACGATGATGATATTCTCGACGCCACTGAAACAAAAGGTGAATTCTCGGTAAAAATAGCCGTAGGAAAAAAACTATTCACCCTTGATCCGGCAAATGTCAGCTTTGCTGGAGCCGCGCCGGCTTCTGTTATCGAAGGTCTGGCATTTTCGGTAAAAAATGATGGCGTTTATGCTTTGACTTATTTGACTGCTGCGCCCGGTGATTTGATCCACACAAACGGTACCGATGTTATTCAAGGCGAAAATCTCGCAGCATTTTTACCTGCCAGTGTGGATGGTGGGGCACAGCAACCGGCTGAGGTCAGCGTTTATATTCCGGCAGGGACTCCGGTTGGAACTTATGAAGGCCATTTGACGGTTTTTGAAGATACTGATGGCAATAGTATTTGTGAATCGCTTGAAGAAAAAAGGGATCTGGTAGTTACAATTTCAGTCAAGGCTCAGGCCGGGGTTCAGGTGGTCGAATCCTTTGTCGATGTAGGTGATGCAACGGCAAACTCAAGCATAACCAAGAGTTTTCTGTGTCGTAACATAGGTAACGTCGAACTGACGCGTCTGAATTTTGAAAAAGTTGATTTGTTGTCCGAAACATTTTCAATTTCAAGAGATGCTGTTTCATTTGGAACTGAACCTGATACCGTCCCTCCAGGGCAGATGTTCTACCGGGATGCCACAATTAACATACCGGCAGCTCAACCAAACGGCCTGTATATTGGTCGTTTGGCCTGGATTTTCGAAGACAATTATACCCAGGATGGTCTCAGAGAGCCAGAAGAGCCGCAGAGTGCCTTCAATCTCTCTTGTCAGGTTGGTGAAATCGTTGTCGATGTTTTGGAGACAAGTGCAGATACCAGCGGCAACCCTAATGCAATTTCTGCCGCTGGTAATTTCTCCATATACAACGCCGGATCCTTGAGACTGGTTAATCCGGTTGCAACCGCTTCTGAACTTATTTTTGGCGCAAATGTCATTCCGGCTTCGCAAAGTCTGTTTGTCCCCTCCACAATTGGTTATATCGTTCCTGGCCAGACAAAGGCAATCACGTGGCAGGTTAGTATTCCCGCAAATACTCCGGCAGGCGTTTATACCGGTCTGCTCACCGTTTGGAATGATGTAGATCGTGACGGAATGATTGGTGCTGGAGAAGTTAGTGATAACGCAACCCTGGAACTTTCTGTAAATTCAAAACGTGATGTGACTATTATTCAACGGCCCAGACTCGATATCGGTCTTTCTGCAGCGAATATCACGGCAAAAAAAACTTTCCAGATTTTCAATTCAGGAAATTTGCCGTTAACAGATCTTAAAGCATTGAAAGAGCCTCTTTTACAGAGTGGAGTTGATATTATTCCTGCTGAGTCTGTGACTTTCGAAATTCCATCAGGGTCTCTTGCTCCTGGTAACTGGCTGCTTGCGACAGTTTCGGTCGATGTCGGTTCGCAATTGACCGGTAATTACCTTGGCAATTTCACTGTTTATACCGATTACCTGGCCCCGGTAGGGTATACCACCGAAGAGTCGGTTGGGTGTGGGCTACGTTTAGGCATTGTCAAAAAAGATTTCCAGATTTCTTCGCCGGTTGATTTCCCTGACGCGTTTCCGTATCAACAGGATGTTCTCAGCGCTGAAAAAACTATTACCAATTCAACCGAGTTTCCGCTTTCCAGGCTGAAATGGAAAGTTGGCAATCTTGTTTCCGATTCAGGAGGTACTATAGCATCAGCAGGCTTTGTTTTTTCGCCTCCAGCCCCGGCTTCTCTTGAAGGCGGCATCGGAAAATCTCTGAACTACCATGGAGTGGCAGAGATTTTGCCTCTTGCTCCAGCCACACTGGTTGTTCCTGGTAACTACATCGGAACGCACACGGTATGGGAAGACGACGATAATGACGATATTCCTAATCTTGCCAGGGAAACCTGCAAGACTTTTGTCTCCAGAATCAAAGTGAAGGATTATCCGGCTCTAGAAATCCTTTCTGCGTCGGCCGATTTGGGTGAAGTTAAACAGGGAAGCAGCTCATTCAAGATTCCTGTAGACATCAAAAATGTCGGTAACTGCCAGTTGAATTCAACAAACTGCCCGATTGCTTCTTCATGGTTCCCGACTTCTTTGTTTAACGGTGCTTTAACGATTACCAGCGAAAATCTGTATATTGATCCACTTCCGACCCTCGAAATGGGCCAGACTGGAACTGTTAATGTATGGGTTACCGTTCCTGTCGCAACGCCAATCGGGGTTTATGAGTCAAATCCGGCTGATCCAAGCAGATTGTCAGGAGTTGGCGGCGGCGACAGCCTTATATTTAAAGTAACCGTTCTCCTGGGAGATACGACCCCTCCCGAAGGTGTGATAGTAACGACCGAGGGGCCTTTTACCAGTTCAAATACTCAGCTCTCAGCCTCCTGGACAGAAAGCCACGACCTCGAATCAGGTGTCAGAGGTTATGATTTCGCAATCGGCACTACCCCGGGAGGAGTTGACATCCTTGGTTATACAAATGTTTTTACTACGCTTTCACACACACAAACTGGCATCTCTCCTGCTATTGCTGATGGTGTTACCTGTTATATCAGCGTACGTATCTGGAACAACAATGATCTGTTTACCGTTTCAACCAGTGATTGCATAAGGGTCGATACAACGCCTCCGGCAATTCCGGCCATGAAACCTGAGCCTGCTTATGCTTCGGGAACGGTGAATATCGTCAGTTGTGATGCTGTGACTGACGCAGTTTCCGGAGGAGTAACCTATTCGTTTGATTGCTCGACTGACCCGGCATTCGGAAGCGTTCTTTCAAGTTCTGCATGGTTGAGCGAGCCTTCATACGAATTCACGGGGTTGAACGATGGTGTAACCTATTATTTCAGGGTTCGTGCCCGTGATGCGGTATTGAACGAGAGCGATTTTTCGTCTGGAGTCAGCTCGACTCAGGATTCGTTACCGCCATCAGCAACTGGTTATACAGACAATGTAGCTGATAATAACGACCCAGACTATGTCTGGTCTAGAGATGCCAGCGTTTCGTTCGCAGCAGTAGGGCTTACCGATAATCTTTCGGGCGTTAAAGATGTCTATGTTGAGATCGCAAATGAAAATACCTTTACTCCCCCTGTGTTGTTTTCCGGCTGGGTGGGCAACACTTCAGGCAGCAAAACGTTTGTTGTTCCATCTGCGGCTGACGGCGAAAAGATTTTTGCCCGGGCACAGTTCGAAGACATTGCCGGCAATCGGACCTCTGCCTGGCTGAATTCTGACGGTATTACTCTCGATCTTGCCGACCCAATTGCCGGAGCCACGACTGACAATGTCGCTGACAATGACGACCCAGACTATCTGGTTTCATCCGATTCCTGGATATATTTCAGCTTCACTCACTCCGATACGGTGTCCGGGGTTAAAGACGTTCACATTCAGATTGCAAAAGATACAGGGTTTACGCAGATTGCTACCAGCACGCTTCTTGGAAGCCCAGTAACTTCGTATGCTTATGCATACGGCGAAGACGGTCAGACGTATTATGCGCGCATCAGGGTTCTCGATAACTCAGGCCGCTACAGTGACGGCACTTTGACCTTCGCTGCCGCAACTGTTTTTGGAAACAGATCAGACGGCATCAGGGTCGATCTTACCCCGCCTTCACCTGCAGTTGCAGCCTTCTATATCAATAAAAAGGATGGCGAATTCGTTGGTGAATCGACAACCGCTACTTCAGTCGTGCGCCTGACCTTTACGGTCAGTGACCCGAGCGGTATAAGTAAGGCCGCGATCAGCAACAATGGTTCAACCTGGGTTTCCTTTTTGAATCCGGCGCTCGACCCGGCATCTCACCCCTGGACCCTGGATCTGACACCCGGCCCGAAAACCGTACATGCGATTTTCACTGATGGTCTTGGACATGCTTCTGCTGTAATGCAGCAGAATATAGAGTATTGGCCTGTTTATAAGGCCTTTATCGGAACCAGAGCCGATCAGAATTACCCGACCGATACTTACGACGAATATTACGGGCAGAATAAATACGGTGCTGATCGAAAAGATGCAAGTGCCCCGCAACAAGGCACTTCACTGCGGCTCGTCAAGCCTTGATTACCACTGGAACCACCAGCTGTAGCTCGAAATATCGGCTCCGGCCGGCGGTGTCATTTCCATTCTGAATTGCCGTTCCTGCAGGGCATTGATTGCCTGTGCCGGGGCGATCTGATAGCCATCTGTCCATGCAGAGGCCACCGGCAGAGCGCTTGCAGGAGTGCCGGCCGGCGGTGCCCATTTTTCGAGCATCAGCCCGTCGATGTCGGTCGTATCGCCGCTTGCTGTGCCGGATTGTATCAGTTTTATCCTGATGTTTACCGGAGTAGCAGCAACCGGGAAACTGCCAAAATATCTTTTCCAGCTGGTGCTTTTGGCTGTTACTTCCAGAGCCGGCGTTGCGGCGGCTACGAACCATATCTGCAGCTTTACCATTGCAGTTGCAGAATGGCTTCTTGCCCATAAACTGACCACATAAGTGGCATTCTGAGTTATGGTGAGATATTGCTCGGCCCCTTCAGCGTTCAATTGCCAGCCGTTCGGAACCCCGTCGCCGGCAGTGAAATTGCCTCGCCAGCCGCCGATGCTGCCGTAATCGTAGGTATCATCGACTTCAAAACTGGGGTTCTTGATCAGGTTGTTGATTATTCGCCAGTTCATGGTTCCGGTGGCCACACGGGCGCGAATAAAACTTTCGCCTGCCAGCAGGTCGGCAACCTGGTCTGGCCCATTGCTCATTGCCGTCTCAAGGGCGGAAATTTTTGAGGAGTCTGGTGTGGCATGAATGTAATGATAGCGGTAGAGATCGATTGAGCGGCGCAGGGCATCGAGATTCAGTTTGAGATCTTCCTCGCTGAACCGTTGGAGTCGGGTATCCTGCTGAAGCACAGCAACCGTGCCCGACAGGCCCAGCAGTGTGAAGAACATCAATAAACCCAGCAATATATAGCCGCTTTTTGTCCGCATACTGAAATTATATCAATTATAAAATGGCTTGCCACAACTTTCGCCGTCTCAGCAAATCAGATTCCCGATCGTATATAACGATATTTTGCGAATGAGTTTTCTGTTGTGATTTGTTAGCAGGGAATAGATAGCTTTAATGCGAATGTTGAACCCAGAATGCGAATAAATTTACATCCTTTTTGAAATGATGGATAATAAACTGTTGAATGATTGAATCACTGTTTTATAAATGCGCTAAATATTTGCACAAGTTGTGTCGATTGATTCATTGGTTTAGATAAATATTCTGTTAGTAGAAGAGTATCAGGCAATAATGACAAAAACCAAAATTAGAAAACTGACAAGATTCGGCTCAGGTTTTACATTGCTCGAACTGCTGGTAGTAGTAGGGATACTGGCGGCTCTGGTAGCTTTGGCGCTGCCTTACTATCAAGATTATGTAAATCAATCCAAGTTGACGGCGGCGCAAAATGATCTGCAGACGTTTAAAAAAGCTCTGGCAATGTTTGACCAGCTTGAGCCGAAAATGTTTGGCGCAAATTCTGAAACCAGTCTTGTGCCTTTAATCGGCAAATATCTACAGGACTATAGAAAGAATTCAACCCAGATCAACCCAGTTGATCCTTGGGGTAATGACTACTACATCGATGTTGATGCAGGAACAGTCGGTTCAAATGGTCCCGATGGTGCTAGGGATGTTGCTGATGACTCAAGAGATACTGCAGATGACGATTTGCTAACCACCTGGAAACCGGAGTTCTTTTTGGCAACTGCCAGATTGGTTAATACAACAACTTTAGAGTTGGTGTTTTCAAGAAAAATCAATTCCGCAACCTTATTAGAAGCAAATGTAAAGGGAAGTGATGGGTCAGGTGCAGCCAGTAATGGTATTGTACAGGTTTCTGATACGGTTTTCAGAGCTTCGTTCGCTGCTGCGCCGGCTTCAAAAGTTGTAATTACCACTAATACAGTTCAAGCTCAGGATAATAGAATGTTGTTGAGCACCTATAAAAAACCAGATGGTACTAATGCAAACGAGGCGTCTTTTTAGCTAAGATGGGATTGCGATCAGGATTTTCACTGATTGAGCTCGTCGTAGTTTCGGCGCTGATTTTGCTGGTTTCGCTGGTAGGGGTGCAGACCGCCGATCTTGTTTCACAGAGAGAAAAAGAGGATCGACTTCGCTATTCACTGCTTGAGATGCGCGCGGCACTCGATCTATACCACCAGGAAAAAACCACCTTTCCGGCATCGTTCAACGAATTGCTGACAACTAAACGCTTTGGTGGCAATTATGGCTATTACCTGCGTCGCATGCCGATCAACCCTCTTTTTGGAGCGGTTAAATGGGAAATTGCAAGTCAGACACAACGCAATTATGCAAATATTACAGAAGAACAGGCGCATTGGCAGGCGCTGACTGATCCGTCTGTGACGATTCTGCCTGTTCCGGCTCCGATTGTTGATATTAGGAGCCCTGACCCGGGTTATAATTCAATTCGCGGCGATTCTTACCTGCAGTGGTAAAAAAATCAGGCTCCCGGCAATTTTAAATGCTGAGCACCATCAGTTTTAACCGCGTCTGAAAAAACGCCTCTGAGTCTGGCTTCCTCAAGAAGATTTCGGGCTATAAGGTTTTTCTCACCTGCCAGTATTTCACAGGCTGCTCTGGATTCAGCAGGTTTCAGTGAATAAATCATGCTTTTCAGTCTGGCTAAGCCTTCTGTCTGGCCGGATTTCCATCTAATGAGAGCTGCTATGGCAATATCTGCCGGCTGCCCTGAACATTCCGCTTTTTCTACAAGCGGGCCGATATTTGAACGGAAAAAATCGATTTCACGGGCGATGAAGCGCAGAGCCTGAAGTCTGATTACGTCTTCTTTGCGGTTTGCGCCAGCGAGTATCCAGGGTAGAAATGGTTCCCAGTTTGACAGAGTTTCAGCAGCAAGAATGACTCGTGTGATAAGAACCTGATTGGCGGCTGCCGGCCGAGACAGGTTGTCGGCAAACGCGATAATTCTACCTGCATCATCGTTTCGAAGATGTTTTAAAGCCTGTCGGGCAAGATTATCGTCTTGAGATGCCAGAAAGCATTCAATTATGGCCCGTACCCCCAGCGGATCCCGTAACATCGCAAGAGCTCTAATGGCGCAACAGGCAACCCGACTGTCAGAATCAGATAGTGCGTTGATTTGAAGCACAGTTTTTCTGCTCAGCGGCAGTTCTCCCGTTGCAAAAACAGTTGCGGCACGGGTAGCTGCATCCTGCGAATTAAGGCGCTTCAGAACCAGTTTTTCCAGATCACTTTCAGGGGCCAGCGTTGCCAGACCCTTTAGAGCTTCATTCTGAACCCTCAAAGCCGGGTCCTGTAAAAATGGCTCGAGCAGACCAGGCAGAAGATGCCTGCCAAGTATTGCGGCAGCCCTGACGCTGTTTGCGCGCAGGCGGATGTCTTGATATCCGAGGTAGGGCCTTATGTATTCAAGCCCTATTTTTAGCCTTGCTGCAGCCGTTACTGCGGAAGTAAGAACAAACACATCATGCTCTTCGGGAAAAAGACCCTTCAAGGCATCTGCGGCAGGCTTGCCCATTGCCGGAGACAGCGCCTGCACTGCCAGTCTCCTGAGCAGAGCATTTTCGTTTCGCAACAAACCTGCAATGCATTCGACACATGCCTGAGGATGATATTTTGCTGCAAGTTGTAACGCCTTCTCGATAACTCCGGCGTCTGCTGATTTGAGAGCATGAATAAGCGGCTCGGGATGTGAAGAAAAATCCTTTTCCCATTCCTGGAGAGCGTGAAGAGCCAAAGCTGCTTTTCCGCTCCTGATCAGGTTGTTGAGATCGCTGAATTCCATGTTATCTTCTCGAAATCATTTTGGCCATGCCGAAGATCGGCAAATAGAGTGAAATGACTATGCCTCCGATGACAACCCCCAGAAATACGATTAACATTGGTTCGATCAGAGAAGCCAGGGTTTCGACCTTGTTGTTGAACTCTTCTTCGTAAAATTCAGCAACATGATCGAGCATTTCAGGAAGATTTCCACTGCGTTCACCTACTGCAACCATACGATTCAGGAGTTCTGGCAACCAGGGTGCCTGACTGTCAAAGCTCTGGGCAATATCTTTGCCTTCACGGATCATTTCACTGGCAACGGTAATCGAATCACGAACCGGTTCGCGCTCAACAGATTGCCTTATCAGTTCCAGTGCGCTGGTAACTGTTATGCCGCTGTGAACCAGCATGGAAAAACTCTTTGCAAATCCGGCAATTTCATAGGTGTGAAACATTTCGCCAAAAAGAGGGAGGCTGAGAAGCATGCGATCGTAAAAGCGTTTTCCGGCGTGCGTTTTTTTCAATGCTGTTAGAATAGCCACAATGATGATCAGAGCAGCGGCAAACGCCGGAAAATAATTGATCAGGAGATCGCTGCAGTGAAGGGTAAACTGTGTAAGGGCCGGTAGTTCTCCGCCGAATTTGGAATAGATTTCCTTGAATCTGGGAACAATTTTTACCAGAATTGCCACGACGACGACAAATGAAAGCACCATTACCAGAACCGGATATGTAAGAGCTTTGATAATCATGCCGCGCAGCTGTATGCGTTTTTTCAGAAGACCGGTGAGTCTGTCGAGAACCTGCGGCATTTTGCCGGATTCTTCACCTACTTCAAGAAGTTGAAGATAAGTGCGGTCAAAAACCTCCGGAAACCTTGCGAAAGAGCTTTTCAGGCTGTTTCCATCACTGATGTTGTCGACGATTGCGCGCAGCGTATTTTTCATGACCTGACTGTCTGCACGGTTAACAAGCATTTCAAGAGTTTCGATGATTGGAATGCCTGCGCGTGTCAGTGTTCCGAACAAGCGGGTGAAATGATACAGTTCGGTGGCTTTAACACTGCGACCAAAGCCGGAAAAACTCATGTTCTTGGGTTCAATAACTGCATCAACCGGTGTGTAACCTCTTACAGATGCAGAGTTCATTGCATCGGAAGGACTTTCGGCATCTATAATAAGAGTTTCGATATTTCCATCAGAACGCTGAGCCTTCACTTTGTATTTCTGCATTTTAGTTCCCTTTGTCAATCTGCTGAGCATGAGAGGCAAGCGGTTCTGAGTCTGCATTAAAACTGATCTGTTTGCTTGATGAGCCGGTAAGAACCTTGATTGCTTCTTGAACGTTTGTATCAGAAGGTTTCTGTAAAATCAGGGAATGTGCTTTGCCATCGCTGTCGATGACTTCAAACGTGCCTTCTGCCTGGCGACGAACTGTTACCAGCCCCTGTTCTGGCTCCTGGGTTTCATCGACAAGAAACACCCGGTTATTTTCTCTGACGAGAAATTTGCTTGATTGGCTATTGCGGAATTCGCCAATAATCGCTGTTTCCTTCTGTGGGATGGTTAAATCAGTTGTTTCGGTTGCGGCGACAGATTTCTCAAAAACAGGAGTTTCTCTGAGGAATCTGTCGACCAACGTTGTCGGTAGTTTTACTATAGCCGGATCAAATACAGGTAGTTCGATTGGATCTGGGATAGAAGCGACTCTCTGCATAAGATTTTCTGCGAGCTGGTTAAGCATGATCACTTGTTCGTCGATGCCGGTTGTTTCTTTGGGTGTGCTGATCAAATTCGCCTGGAGTTGCTGAGCGGGCTGTTGCAATGGAGTTGTAACCTGAACGACTGGGGATGGTTGCTGTGATGTCTGTTCTGGAACAGGTTTTCCGCGGCCGGTTCTGACTGCAAGGTTGGCAACTATGAGAATTGCAAATAAAGCCAGCCCGGTGTAAACCCTGTTGTTGGTGGTTTTCTCAGCCATCTGTCTTGAACCTCACCCGGCACTGCAGTTTTAGCTGAGCTTCGTGATTGATATCGTCAAGAGATGCAAATTCAAGAGATTCTATACGGATTCCAGCTACATGTGTTTCAAGGGCATGCAGCATTTGCCTGATCTCAGGATATCTCCCGTTGAACTGGAGATCGAATGGCTGATCGACATAGCCATCTAGGGTTTCCCTGGCTTTGTACCCGAGATTGATCAGCCTGACGCCTGCAGACGCGACCATGTTGGGGAGTTTGTCGATGAAATCTGACATTTCAGATTCAGGAAGCCGGGAAAAAGTGGATGAGGCAATTTTGCTTTGACGACTGGCAATTGCTGTGTCAATGTTTTTGACTCTAAATTGAAATGCATTTATGAATGCATTCATTCTGCTTTCGACCTGTTGCCGGTCAGAAACCTGTGCCATCAGGGTCATCAGACGTCGGCTTTCTGTGAAATAATGTGGCAGCTTGAGAGAGATGATCAACAGAAGCAGAACGATGCCGGCCCATGATGCCAGCAGAAGAATTGTTGCTTTGTTTTTTCGCTCAGTTTGTTTCATTGAATCTGAACTCAATATCAATGCTGAAGCCGGTGCTGCCCTGAATTTTAACTTCTCCGCGCGGGGTGAAGTTAAGGTTTTCGAAGGCATGGATTTCAGACAATTTCATGTAAAAGGCATTTGCCTGTTCTGTGTTTTGAACGACGACTCTGAACCTGAAAAATCGATCTTCGGCAGTGAAAAGAGCTTTTGAAGTAAAAGGGTTTTCGATCGCAGTGATAAGGGCACCTTCCGGCATCGCATTTTCGATGGAGTTAAATAATCTGGTCCAGATGCTGAATTTACCACCTATTTTCAGATTGTATGCATTTACCTGCTGTTCGACCTCATTCAAAAGTGCGTCTTGCGGCAGCATGCCGCTCGCGCGGTCGATGAAACTCTGCGATTCTTTCTGCATTCTTTCCGATGCTGCAACATACTCTTTTTCAAGGGTTCTCGAAGAATGATTCATGCCGGCAAGCAGAACAAATGCGGTTACTGATGCAACCAGAGCAATTGCTGCAGAATAAATCGGCATTCTGATGCGTCTTTCTTCCCGGTCGATGAATTCGTAGGCTGTAGTCATGCGACCATTATCCTGTCGAAGCGTTCAAGCCGCCACGGAGCCAGCTGCAAATTGCCGAGAATGGCTGTAAGAGTTGCCGGTGTTTCGCATTCGGGTAGAGACAGTGTGGAAAAAGCCGGATCTATCACTGAATTCAGTATTACAGCCGGAATACCAAGGTTGGCAGAAACAAGTTTTTCAATATTTCTGATCCTGGTACTCTCTCCTGATAAAACTATTCTGACAAAACCTGATTCATCAGGATGATCGTTTGAATAAAGAAGAAGAAAGCCGTAAACCTTCTGAAGGAAATCGACGAAGGTGGCTTCAAGAATCCGATATGTTTCGATTTCATTCTGTGCGTCAGAGTTTGGGTCGTCAAGAAGGATAAGGCTGGTGGTAAGCTCTGTAAAAGCATCGGTGCGGTTGCATTGCCTTGCGTTCATGAGTGTTTTTAGAAGATCGTTGAATCCCGAGTTGATAACATGCACTGCCCGCAGGCCATCACGGTTATAAATGCCTGCCGTAAGGGCGTCATTGTCGAAATGCAGAAAAATTGAAGGGTGTCTGGAATCTGGAGCCGCAGCTTTAAGAATATGTGCGTGCCCGGTAAATACCGGTTGTATTGACAGGGGAATTAAGCCGGCATCGTTGCAGGCTTTTTTCAGTTCGTCCAGAAAACCTCGATGCAAAGCACAGTAATGAACCGGAACCCGGTTGTCGCGCTTTTCGCCAAATTCATGTCTGACGGCAAAGTCTTTATAATTCATTGTTGTGCTTTTATGGATTTCCCGCTCCAGGAGTGGAAGGAAACCTGATTTGACGGCAACTGCCGGAATTTGAAAATCTCCGAGATTGAAAACCGTATCGGAAAGAACAATTGAAGCATGCTTTTCAAGCGGAAAACGATAGCTGGTGATTTTTCGTAAATCCCTGATCAGAATTTCCCGGTTGAGTTTAGGAATTCCATCTGTCTTTTCCAAATATGGTTCTTCTGTCTGAAGCTTTTCCAGAGTGTGCAGAGCAAAGCGATTGTCAAGGGAAGTTCCGGAGATCCAGCGTAACCCGGAGCTGGTAAGCTCCAGGATATTAACCTGGCTTTTTTTCAGCAGCCATTCGTTTATTTGATCAATTAAAGACAAGGCCCACACACTCTTTCAAGTTCGGTGAAATCGGTAACTCCGCGCCCAACCTTTATCAGAGCTGATTCAAAAAGGGTGCGAATTCTCTGCTCGCGAACGAATTTCATGCTTTCGGTAAGACCATTCTGGGCAACGAGATCCCGCATTTCATCAGAAACAGGCAAAAACTCGAAAATCCCGGTGCGGCCGGTGTAGCCCATTTTCATACAGTTCGGGCAGCCGTTTGCTGTGAACACCTGTTCGACATTCATTTTTCCAAAAAGAGCTTTTTCGGTTGCCGTTATGGCGCGTGGTTTCCGGCAATCCGGGCAAAGCTTACGCATCAGACGCTGCGAAAAAACCAGGTTAAGGCAGCTCATCAGAAGATGAAAATCTACGCCAATATTATGAAGGCGTCGTAGTGTTTCTGAAGATGAGTTTGCATGAACTGTCGATAATACCAGGTGCCCGGTCATACTTGCCTGCATCGAAATTTGAGCAGTTTCTGCGTCACGAATTTCTCCGACCATGATGATATCGGGGTCGAGGCGCAGAATTGTTCTCAACCCACGTGCAAACGTCAGTGAGCGCTCGGGTTCATTACGGTTCACTCTTACCTGAATCTGCTGCACGCCCTGTATGCGTCTTTCTACCGGATCTTCTATGGTGATAAATTTTAGACGCGGGTCTGCCAGGGTTTCGAGCACGCTGTACAGGGTTGTTGATTTGCCGCTGCCTGTAGGGCCTGCTACAAGAATCATTCCATGCGGGGAACGGGTAACATTTTTAATGATTTCAAGTTCGTCGAAAAGCATGCCGAGAGTTTCAAGATTGAGTCTGATGTTCTCGAAACCTGAAAGAATGCGAAGAACGATGTTTTGCCCAAAGATGCCGGGCATACAGGCGATACGAAATTCGACTTCGCGGTCTTCGCAGTTAACCTTGAAACTGCCATCCTGAGGCATCACTTTTTCGGTAATATCCAGATGCGACATGATCATCAGGCGCGAGAAAAAGCCAGAAGCGGTTGATGAATCAATTTCAAGCCGGTCGATGAGAACGCCGTCAATTCTGAATCTGATTCGAGCTCCATTGTGAGTTGATTCAGCGTGAATATCGCTTGCACCCTGATTTACGGCCAGAAGAAGGGTTTTGTTGACCAGTTCGGAAACCGAAGGGGTATCGAGGCTGACGCTGATGTCATTAATTTTTTCGGCTTCGCGGGGCCGGTTTTCTGAAGCCTTGAGAGTCGAGGCAAGCGAGTGAATGCCTGAAAAAAGATCATCCTGCGGGCTATCGGTTTCTTCGGTCGGGGCGATCAGCAGAGCGACACGCGAAGAGGTGGTGATCTGAAAAGATGCTTCGTAACCAAGTGTGGCAAACAAGGGGCTGATGTTGCGGATACGAGCAGGTTGAAAAGTTGCCAGCAGCAGATTTTTTTCGGCCAGCGAGATTACCAGCAATTTTTCGCGAGCGCAGATAGAGGTTAAGCGCTCTGGCAGGTCATCGAATGGCACGATCTCGTCGGTTTCGCAGAACGGCAGATTATAAGCCTCCGCCAGAAGTTTGAAAAGGGTTTCTTCGGGTAGCCCGCTTTCTCTTATCAATACTGTTTCAAAAGGCAGTCGAGAGTCTGCTGCTACTTTTTTCAAGGCAGTGAGAGTTGCCTTGTCAAAAATCGCTTTTTCTTCGAAGAACTGTTCGAGTGGTCGCTGAAAAGCTGACCCTGAAATTAATCTTGCCATGGTTATCCCTGAGAAGAAATGTTTATAACTTAATTATATCTCAATTAATCGGCAGACGCAGGCTGATTTTAATGCTTCAGTATTAACTCAATAATGCCGAAAAATGATGTGTGAAACTCTATAAACTCAACAACCGTATGCGGGGCAGTTTTTCGGCAGCGCGTTTTGCTACAGCGCTTGCTGCGATTTTTGTGGTTTATTTTGCCTTCGGTCTGGGCGATTCATTCGGTCAGAGCGATGGCAGTCGCTTTTTGCGGCTTGATTTTGTACCGGGCACCATTGAAGGCAATTCTTCAGAGCAGCATGGGCGATACATTCTGTCGTTTGATGGGGCCATAAAGGCCAAAGTTTGTAAAGAATCCTCGATTCCTCTGTTCTATACTGATATTCTCGGTGCCAGAGTCGAAAGTAACCCATTTCTGATGAATTTTGAGCGTGGTCCGGTAAAAATGGCCAGACTGACCCAGATTTCAGAAAATCCACCGGTTTTGCGCGCAACCTTCTTTCTAAAAAGATCTTTGCTGCCAGCGATCAAATACATCAAGAATTCGATGGAAATAAGCTTCTCTGCTGCAGAAGAACCCTCTCAAGCTGAAAAGCGCGATTCTTATTCACTTATTGATCCGGCCGAAAAGAAAAAGCCGACAGCGAAGAAGCCGGCTGAGAATACCGGCACCGTATCGCCCGTTCAGCATGGAGACCCTGCCGATGAACCGACCCGGATCAAAGTGACCAACTCTGATGCTGCGACTCTGATGCGTGAGCTTGCCCGTCAGACCGGCAGATCAATCCACTTCCGCGATCCGGTGCAGACAAGAATCGAGCTTGATATTGCAGCTGAAGACCCATTTGCGGCTTTAGGCCAGATTGCTGCGCGCACAGGCTATGCAATCACCGTCGAAGACGGAGATATCTGGGTTTCCCGTCTCGAAAACCCTCTGCTGAAAATATCTGAAAAAGATCAGGTTGAGGGCGCAGATCTTTCGAATCTGGCACTGGGCGACGTTTTGCGGGCGCTGGGGCAGATCGCAGAAGTAAATATCGCTCTCGATAAATCGCTTGAAAGTGTTAAAGAGCGCAAGGTTAATATTTACTTTCAGAAGATAAGCATTCGCAGAGCTTTTGAAACCCTGATCAAAGTGCATGATCTTTTTCTTGCTGTCGTTGACGAAAAAACGCTTCTGGTGATGACACTCGAGAATTCAAGGCAGATTGAAGGAAAAGTCGTAAGGATTCTGCCTCTGCAGGTGCCTTTCGATAAGTTGAATTCGATAATTTCTCAATCCGTAAGCAGTGATATAACCGCCAGGGTTAAAACTCAGGAAGACCTTGGAAACCTTATTCTGACTGGTGACAGAGAAGCGGTTGATATTTATGAAACAGCTGCCAGAAGTCTTGAAGGCAAAATGATGACCGCCGGTGATTCTTTTTCACGCGAATATTTCAGCCCTCTGAATACCAAGCCTGAAGAGCTTATCGCTTTGATAAAAGAAAACCTTGGTGAAAAAGAAGGGGTAAAAATCACCTTCGACAAGCGAACCGATATGGTCCTTGTTTCAGGGCCTTCCACTTCGGTTAATCGCGTTATCGAGATGGCCAGAAGGCTCGATCTTGACCCGACCCGCCAGGCATTGATTCATATCAGGCTTATCGAAATCAAGCGTAAAGATATGGAATCGATGGGCATAAAGCTGCCTGACCAGCTGGCTCAGACTGCAGACATTGCAAATTTCAGCGCATCGAGCATTGTGATTCCTGCAAATTTTACTGCATTTCAAGATAACAATCGAATTAAAACCCTGGCCAATCCGACTTTGAGGTGCATGGACAAGGAAGAGGCCAGCATCGACATTGTTGAAAAAATTCCGATCAAAAACGCTACCACCAACTTTATTTCGGCCGGAACCTCGAGCCCATCAGTTTCTATCAGCGACAACTGGAGTGAGGCAGAAGTCGGTATCAAGCTGAATGTTCAGCCATTTATTCATCAGGATAATGAAATTACGATGAAGGTCGATATCGACCTGACCGAACTGCTCGATATTATTGAAACCAGACCCTGGACTGCCCAGAGAAAGATCAAAACCATGGTCAGAGTAAAAGATAAGGAAACGGTTGTTATCGGTGGTTTGATTCGCAATAAAAAAACCACGACCAAACGACCTCTGCCATTTATCAGCAGGATACCGATTCTGCGCAAGTTGGCCAGAAGGATCGAGCATAACTCTGACACAGAAGAAAAGAGCGAAATGGTAATTCTTATCACTCCTAATGTTGTCGATTCTGCCGGTAAAAACGTTACATTATCCCAGTCAGAGAAAGAAATTAAAAAGGCTGGTTTAAGGTAGCGGATGGCAATTCCCGGTGGCAAAAACTCAGGAATGACAGATAAATCAGTAATTCAGATGTAACAAAGGACCAGACAAGAAATTATATGTTAAAGGCCAGGCGAAATCTGATTTTTATTGCAGTATTTGCCGTTGCCGTTATCTGGGGTTTTATCGGCGAATCATCTGCGCTGGAGTCATCTGATCAGGCAACAAATGAATTTCTTGTCAGAGAAATGGCAAGGGTCATTAAAGTTCTCGAACCGGTCAGAAAACCGGATTCAAACAAGCCGGCATCTGAGAATACTGGAATTCCTGAATTCGCAAAACCGGTTGTTGACCGTGGTCTGATGAGCAGTCTTCCGGATGGTCAGTGGCTATGGAAAAAGCAGATAACAAGAGGCGAGGGATTGTTTTATTTTGCCAGGCTGCTCGAAAAACTCAGTGATGAGCTGATCCTTTACCCGGTTCTGATAAGCATAGAGCCTGATTTTAATGATATCCCCGCTTCTCACTGGCTCTTCAATTCACTCAAATATCTTGCTGGTACAGGTTCGCTCAACGGCTTTGGTGCAAAACGGCTTGATCCTGACAAACCCATGAGTTTCAGTGAAGTTAAAAAGATTGGTGGATCAATAATTGAATACCTTGGTTCAAATTGCCTTCTCGTGGTTTTTGACGGCAAGTCAGGCAGAATAAAAACAAAGGGAACCCTGAAGCCGCTAAGCGTAAATGGCTGGCAATATTCATTCAACCGGAAAAACTGGTATGCTGTAAGCCCGGAAGGTAATTTCATTCCCGATTTCCGATCTGGAAGTGTTCAAAATATCTATTTTATGAACGAGAATTATGTTCAGACTGGCTCTTATGAGCTCAGAGACGGTCTTGCATCGGCAGGAATGATAAAAATTCAGAAAAAATACCGGTCCAGAGAAACCTTACCGCAGGCGCGAACTGCAGCATTGATTGCCTCGAAAGAAAATCTTGAAAATGGCCGAGAGGCACTGCGCAGTCGTTTGAAAGAGCTCGGAATGCCAGAACAAAAGGTAGAGTCCGGCCTGCTTAACAGCAAAAATGCCTCTGATAAATTGCCTGAGACGACTTTGCCGGACGCTGCGAATCGGTCCGACGGAACAATTGTGAAAACCTCTTTTCCCGAAAAGTTTGTTAGAGCGGATGAATGCGTAGCAGCCTCTGAAAATACTTCAGAAATTTGTGAAGAACCATCTGTTGCTGCTGCACAACAAAAAACCAGCTCGAATGAGACTTATGAAGGTGCGGTTTACGATGCGGTAACTGGAACCCCGGTCAAAGGGGCTTCTGTTTTGATTGCTACACGGCAGCTGACAACTGATGAGAACGGAAAGTTTTACTTCTCTTCGGGCTCCGACGAAGTTCTTGATGTTACCGTATATTCAGAGGGCTATGACGCTCTGTCGCTGAGACATCGCACCGGTTACCGGAGCGGCCCTTTAAAATTGAGCCTTAATCCGGTTTTAACAAGTGTTTCGGGTAAAATACTGCATTCAGAATCTGCGAATCCGCTGGGAAAAGTTCTGGTTAAGATCGGCGCCAGGGCCACTAGAACCGATTCTGAGGGAAATTTTGCCTTCAAGGGAATAAAGCCGGGTTATCATCAACTCTCATGCTTTGCCAGAGGCTTTATGGAAGCTCACGAGATAATTCATGTCGGTAACGAACCTCTGAGTGATCTGGCAGTTAAGCTGCGCCCGGTATTTGAAGAATACGCTTCGGGCATGTAAAGCCTTCAATCCTCTGTGTGTAACGACAATTGATTGTCAACACCAGCCGCGGTTTAGCAGGGCAATCGCATTAAACTCCTGGATTCCGGGTTTAAGCCCGGAATGTACCCCCTCCCTGATTCCTGTCGGCAGGCATTTATTATTACATGCCTGCCTGGAGTTCTTTCAGCAGAGAACTCAAAACTCCGAAGGCTTCGAGGCGGCTCGGAAAAAATGTTTCACGGGCGTAGATAAGTGGTTCGGTATTTTTTATGAACATTTTTTCGCGCATATGCTCTGCAAAATTACGTATGTCGAGATTTGTCATCGCACCGCTGCGGCCGGCGCAAAGACGTTCAATGTAAGATGTCTCGAGGGAAAGGGTCTGCATCAGATCGCTGGTGATACGTTTCCATTCGTTCCATGTAATTTTTTCTTCAGGTCTGATTTTGTTACTGGTGTCGGCACATCTCACGCCAAGGGATTTAAGGGGGGCGATTGCCGTGTAGACAGGGTGACTTGTCGGAACGTCAGAGAAGAACTCAGAAGCAGGGGTATTTAAGGTTCCGGACAAAGGTTTTTCAAAAAAAGGATTCGGAAAAATCGACAGGCCGGGCTGACTGAAAGATTCCTGAAAGAATGTTTCAAGTCTGGTTGCCTGCCCGCATGTGATGATTGCTTTGTCATCCGATGTCTGTGCAAAGAGTTGAAAAAATACACTGTCCAGTTCATAGTGCGGAACTTCAAGTTTTCTGGCCAGAAAAGCTCTGAAGTCAGACCATCTGGCGGTGTTTTCATCTGCCGGCAGAGGGTTTGAAATGTAAAGTGCTCCGGAAAGGCCTAACAGTAAAACCAGCAGAAAGAACACCGTAAGTTTACGGTAAGCACAGAGAAACTTTCGCAGGGTTATTTTTTTGCGGCTGACTGATGGTTTGACAGATCGGTGGTCTGTATTGGAAAAATCTTCAGCGGCAACGGCTTCAGTTTCCAGATGAGAAAAACGCGTAGAGCGGCCACAGCCTCCGCAGAATTTGGCAACAACAGGGTTGCTGCGTTTGCAGAAGCTGCACTTTTTTACCTGTTTAACGGTGTTGATCAGAGTCTGACCTTTATGCAACAGATTGCTTTGCATATAAGATCTATCGGCAGGTTGTCATTTTCATGCCAGAGTTTACTTCGCTGGCTGCGGTTTAAAATCCTGAGCGACCATAAAGATTTCGCGGCTGCGCGCTAGTGAGGCTTTGGGGTTATACGACTTGGCGAAACCAAAGAGTTTGCGTGTTCTCTGGAGAAGCTGCTGATATTCGACCCCTTCAAAAACCTTGGCGACAAAATTTCCACCAGGTCTCAGAAGCTTCTCGGCTATATCCAGAGCCAGATGAACAAGAAGCGCTGAATTTTCTGTGTCGGCATAATGAACGCCCGTGGTATCAGGGGCCATATCGCTTAAAATCAGGTCAAGACCGTTAGGCGCCAGCTCAATTATCTTCGCCTGGTTTTCGGGGGCACGTATGTCGCCCTGAATAATGGTCACCCCTTCAATCGGGGCAATTTCAAGAAGGTCGATGGCGATAATTCTAGCTTTACCATTGACTTTTCGCAGGGCATACTGGCTCCAGCTGCCGGGGGCGGCGCCAAGATCAAGAATCTTCATACCCGGCTTTATCAGCCGGTATTTCTGGTCAATTTCTTCAAGCTTGTAAGCAGCACGCGAGCGGTAGTCGTCGACCCGTGATTTCTGCAGATAGTGATCGTTAAGACGGTTTTTGAACCAGGCTTTGGTCATCAGTTAAGATATTCTTCTGTCAATTTTATATTGTTGATTCTCTTCTCCGGCCGTTCGTTGATGGTTTTGAGTTCTTCAATGTGGCGGATAAGAGCATCGCGGACCAGCAGTTCCATTTTATTGCGGTTTTTGAATTCGCGCAGAAGCGTATAGCCATCGCCGCCCGAGGCAATGAAATCGTTCAGGGCAACTTTATATATCTTTTCGGCCTGCAGATCTTCGCCACTGTCGGTTTCAATTTTAACAATGCGCTTCATTGGAACCTGAGAGGGATCATAGGTAATTTTCATGCCCGACGGCAGAAGAAAGCCGTAGTCTGCACCAACAACAAGTTTGAGCCCATCGGTTTTCATGTTGTAATTGTCCATTGCAAAGGCTTTGTCTTCGGCATCGATGACTTTGGATTCATTTGAAAGCGACCTTTCGATAAGATCACGAAGCTGAAAACCATTCATTTCAACCACTTCAATAAAGTTGTCGAAGGGTTGAACCATGAATACGTCCTCGATAGTTATTTTGCCCTTCTGAAATGGTTGTCTGACGCCACCAAAGTTAATGAAAGCAAAGTCGGCGCCGGAATATTTACGCATGGCGTCTGCTATTAGCGAGCCTTCTGGCGAGTCGCCACCGCTGACACCGCGATAAAGCCCGACATTAGTTTCTCCGATAACTTTCTGCATCTCAATTTTAAGATCTTTGAGATAACTGTCTTCAATTTCTTTTATCTTTGCATTTTCTCCGATTTTATCGAGATAGAGGGGTGTGGAAGTTAAATGAATCGTAGGCCTGGCCGGATCTTCAATGTTGATTCTGACAACCGAGGCATGTTCGCATGAGCTGCCGCTGTGAATGATGGCGGTGTTGAACGGTTCTGCCCACACAATCTCTTTTTTGAGAGCATGTGTGTGGCCGCCGAGAATCAGATCGATGCCTTCGACCTGTGCCGCAAGTTTCACATCTGAGTCAAACCCGAGGTGTGAGAGCAGTATGATAAAATCAGCTCCACCCTTGCGCAGCTTTTTGATAATTGGCGGCAGAATCGGGGTCGGATCGGCAAAAACAACGTCTTTAACATTCTTTTCAAACGAAATCGTTGCAGTTTCGGGCGTGTCAACGCCAATAACTCCGATTTTTCTGTTTTTATGGCTGAAGATTGTATAGGGCTGGGCAAAACGCATTAATCTGCCGTTGGCTCTTTCAAAAACGTTGCAGCAGACAACCGGAAAATCGCGTTTTTCCATCTGCTCAACAAGATTTGGGTATGAATAATCAAATTCATGATTGCCGATGGTAACAGCTGCAACCCGCATGCGATTCAGCATGTCGATCATTACCGCGCCTTTGGTTCTGTCGACAATGGGAGTACCCTGAAAAAAGTCGCCAGAGTCAATGTACATTATTCTGGCATCAGCGTTTTCCGGGTCAGATTTGTAACTGTCGATCAGGTTCTGTAGAACCGCATAACCGCCCATAAGTGGGCGCGGGTCGGTTTTGGCAATCGGGTCAGGGTGCGCATTTATCGCTCCGTGAACATCGCTGGTATGAAAAAGAATAAATTCGGCTGCTGAAGCCGAAAACACCAGAGAAAAAAAGAAAAATACCAGCAGGCAGTAGAATTGAACTCCTCTGGCATTCAGATGCTGTCTAACCATTCCAGGGCTCCTTGTGTAAGAAAACGCCGTTTCCTTATTTTATTTGGCTGTTTTAATTTCGTGTTCTTCGATGACCAGTTCAATCTGCCTCTTGTTGAGCGAAATAAAACCGGCATGAATAATATGACTGGTGCGCAGGTCAGTGATAATGGCATCTGTGATCGGCAGAAAATCGCGCGACTGACTCTCAGTGTTAAGAATATCAGAAAGTCTGCTGTTTTCTATAAGATGCAGGTTACCCTGAATTTTGTGCTGAGAAGTGAAAATTACCACCTTCAACTGATCTTTTCGTGCTTTCATTTTTTTCCTCCGGGAAGAACGACTTCGGCGAAACGACCTTCAGCTTCGGCAAGAACTGAGCCATCTGGCAGAATTACCGAACTACGTGCGAAATAAAGATTTTTTCTTTGGCCGGTCAGGGTTGCGGCGAATTTTAACGGAACGCCTACCGGAGTCGGCCGAAGATAACGAATGTGCATGTCTGCGGTTACCGCTAAGATATCTTTTTCGGCACCCATGACGGCATAGGCCATTGCCTCGTCGAGTAGCGTACTGAGGATTCCACCGTGAACGATGCCGGCGTAGCCCTGATAGGCCGGGCCGGGCACCCAGGTAAATGTGCAGGTATGCCCTTCAACAGATTTTTGAACCGGAATGTGCAGACCGCTTTTGTTTCTCGGACCACAGACAAAGCAGTGAGCGTTGTCGATAAGATTCAGGCCCGAAAGATTGCGCCTTTCAATGAGCTTGCGGCTGTTTGAAACCGCTTCAAAAACCTCGGGCCGGTTGAGCGCAACCGGTGTCGAAAGCGTACCGCGCTCATAGAGCATAATGTTTTTTTCTTCGAGCCTGGCCTTGAGGGTTTCAAAGCTTGGGACATCGAAATTCCGGTGTGTCGGATCACCCGTAAGAACCGGAACCGAGCCGAGGTCGTTGAGGCCGGCTTCAACGAGTTCGGGAAAACGATAGCAAAGATGTGGTGGCAATGAGATGTGGTGAACCGGAAAGGCTTCACGCAAGGCAGAAATTGTTTTTCTGACGGCAGCAAAACTCATGGGTGGTCGCCCTGGCATTGAACAGCCAGGTGACGGCTGAAAAGGATTCAGTCTTACATCCTGCAGGAGAGGATCGGCGGTACAGAATCTGCCGGTTTCGGAAATAAATCTGAGGCGTTCTTCCTCGCTTTCGCCGATACCAGTGACAAACCCAAGAGAGTAGGGGATGCCTGCAGCATGCAGACCTTCGATGCAGGCTTTGCCGGTGCTGGGGTTGCGGTTGCGCGATTTTTCAAGTGACTGCCCCTGGCTTGAGAGGGTAGCACAGACAAGATTCAGCCTGACCGAACAGCCGGCGTTGACGAACCTTTCCATGGTGAATGAATCGAGGTAGCCAACTTCAAGCACGGGCAGAAGGTTAAGGGCGATGGCTTCACGGCAGGCGGCATTCAGATAGTCAGCGAATGATGAGAAGCCATTCTGGTGCAGAGCAATTTGTATATGCGGAAAGTCCTGCGGGGATTCGCCCGAGATAAAAATAACTTCAGTTGCTCCGCGTCTGGCGATATCGGCGATGCGATCCTTTAATTCTTCAAAAGACAGGAGAGGGGAGTCCTCACTGAAAAAAGAACAGTAGCCGCAGCTCTGGTGGCAAGTGCGGGTCAGTTCGATATATGCACTCAAAACATAAGATATTGAAACGCTGTTATTCATGCCACAAAGTTACCACAAACCTTTAAAAAATAAAATGGCAAGATTTTGGGAACCCGCCAGAAAGTTGCCGGTCAAAGTAGTTAGAAAACAGGAGGTGAATATTACCGTGTCCAGAATCTGGTGTCTGCTTTTGCTGCTGTTGAGCCTTTCGACAGCACTGCACGCTCAGTCATTTTCAGTCAGTGCTGAGGTCGATCGAAACCAGATCGGGTTCGGTGAATCACTGAATCTGGTAATTACCGTTTCGCAGAGTTTGAGTGCCGGAGTTAATCATCGGATAAGCATTCCGGCGGTATCCAGTATTCCAGGTTTTGATATTGCCGGCACCCGCAGTGGTCAGAGCACATCTTTTGTTAATGGTGTCGGCCAGACGCAGAGCCAGATTTTATATGAGCTGGTGCCTCAAAATGCCGGCAAGATAACGATCCCGGCGTTTTCATTCAAAGATCCTGAGGGCAATATACACAGCACGAAGCCAATCGAAGTCGAAGTTCTGCCGGCTGCAGCAGAGCCCGAAAAACCGGCGGAGCAGTCGCCGGCAAAAGAGCCGCGCAGCGATAGCGCAAATTCTCTCTTCAGAGCACTGTTTGTTCTGGGTTTGATACTCGCAGGTCTTGTGGCGCTGCCCTTTGTTATATCGGCTTTTTTCAGCCGAACTGAGGTTTCTTCTGTGTCTGGAAACCAAAGCGGAGCTGGTAACGCCGGGTTTGTTTCTGATTCTGGTTCAACCGGCCAGAAAAAAGGTTTTGACGGTCGAGGTCAGATTGAAGATGCCATAGTAGAGCCGGCAGGAAGTCTAGACAAATCCCGGCCTGCAGGAATAAATTTTGCTGATGCGGTCGCAAGGCTGAAACGTGAGTTTCATGACGCCGACAGCGCATTTTATCGACGCTATTTTGAGCTGTTCAGGCAGGCGGCAATCAGTCATTCTTCGAGCCTGACCGAAAACATGACTGCAGACGAACTGTTTCGAAGAATAAATGAAACGGTGACCTTCGATGCGGTTAAAGTCGCGTCGCATCGTCTTTCGGCTGATCTCGAACTGGTAATGTACGCCAACCGCCCGCCGGCGCGGGCATTTTCGGCTATCGATGCCGATGCCAACGAAATAATAAGAGCCATAACCGAATAATGGGAGTTTTGTATGAGTCAGACAGCTGATTTAACCAGAAGAATTGAAGAGGCCGGGCAGTTGGTCGAAAAAATCCGCACTCAGACCAGAAAGGTTCTCGTTGGTCAGAATGATCTGCTGGAAAGTCTTATTCTGGCGCTGGTTTCTGATGGCCACATTCTGCTCGAAGGGGTACCCGGACTGGCAAAAACTCTGGCGATCAAGGCTCTCGCCCGAACCGTAAAAACCGGGTTTTCACGGGTGCAGTTCACCCCTGATCTTTTGCCCGCAGACCTGATTGGCACAAGAGTTTTTGACCAGCGTAATGCTGAATTTCAGACACATAAGGGCCCGATTTTTTCGAATTTTGTGCTTGCCGACGAAATCAACCGGGCTCCGGCCAAAGTGCAGAGCGCTCTTCTTGAGTCGATGGAAGAACGCCAGATCACCATCGAGCGCGAGACCTTCAAGCTTCAGGAACCCTTTCTCGTGCTGGCAACGCAGAACCCGATAGAAACAGAAGGCACATACTCGCTGTCTGAAGCACAGGTAGACCGCTTTCTGTTCAAGGTTGTCGTGAAATATCCGTCTTTCGAAGAAGAGCGCCTGATTGTTAAGCGCATGGGGCTTGCCGAAAAAAGCCACCAGATCGACATTGTCGAGCCGGTGATCGACGCCGAGGGGATTATTGCCCTGCGCCAGCTCGCCAGAGAAGTCTATGTTGATGACAAAATCGTTGAATACATTCTCAGGATCGTTGACGCCACCAGGTTCCCTGAAAAATACAACCTGCAGCTGAAGAGCTATATCAGATTCGGTGCTTCACCTCGCGCTTCGATTTATTTGACTCGCGCCGCCCGCAGTCGCGCAATGATCGAGGGGCGTACCTATGTCAAACCTGACGATGTCAAGGCTGTAATGACCGAAATACTGCGCCACCGGGTCATTCCGACCTATGAGGCTGAGGCTGACGAAATTGATTCGGACGAACTCGTCAGAAGGATAAAGGAAGGAGTAGCGGTGCCCTGAGGGCCTGCAAAAGTTTCGCATGCTTCCAAAGGAGCTGCTTAAAGAGGTTCGCCGCATCGAGATCAAAACCGGGCATCTCGTCGACTCTCTCTATTCTGGCGGTTACCGGTCTGTTTTCAAGGGCAGAGGCATAGAGTTCGCCGGAATCAGGGAATATTATCGTGGCGATGAATATCGGTCGATCGACTGGAAAGTCTCAGCGCGCACCGGAAAATTCCATGTCCGCGAGCACATCGAAGAGCGAGAGCTGCAGCTGGTGGTAGCTCTCGATCTTTCGGCTTCAATGGCTTTCGGTTCCGGCAGCCGCGAAAAGCGCGAAAGTGCCGTAGAATTTGCTGCCGCCATGAGTCTGGCAGCTGAACGCAATAACGACCGTGCCGGCGTCTGCCTTTTTACCGACAGGGTAGAAAAATTCATTCAGCCTGCCAAAGGTAGAACACATGTTCTGCGCCTGATTCGCGAACTTCTGTATTTTATGCCGCAGCATCGTAAAACAGACCTTCGGGCTCCGCTCGATTTTCTCAATTCAACATTGAATCGGCGTTCGATAGTTTTTCTGGTGACCGATGGTCTGACGATTCAGCCACTTGAACGCGAATTGCGTATTGCTGCCGCAAAACACGATCTGATAATGGTGCTGGTCAGAGATCCCCGCGAAAATCTGCTGCCGGATGTTGGTCTGATTGAAATTGAAGACCCCGAGACCGGTGCCGAAATGATGTTCGATACATCTGATCGAGACGCCGTGGCAGAGCTTTCGCGGCGACAGGGTCTGCTCGACGAAGAATTTATGAAAACCTGCCGCAAGCTTGGCCTGGATGTGATCAGGCTGACAGCGGGAGAATCTGTAGTTAAACCAGTTTGCCGACTTTTTTCCGAACGCGAAAGAAAGATGGCAATGCAGAGATAAGGCGAGGTAAACATGAACAGTCTCAGAGGTATTACAAGAAAAATCGATGCGATGCTGCTGATGATCATTGCAGGGCTGGTGCTTGGTCTGGCAATTTCCTACAACTATTACCAGAGTCGTAAAATGACCGTGGCCGAAAATGAGAATCTCGCTGCGAACCTTCTTGCCTATGGGCTTCCGGCTGAGGCGGCTCGGGTGCTTGAAGAAAACGTAAGGCGTCAGCCACTTTCAGACCGAAGCATGAAGCTTCGTAAAGCCCTTGTCGACATTTATATGAACGAACTCAATGATTTTGACAAAGCCCTGACCGAGCTGGTTTTTCTCAAAACCCATACGCCGCCCTCAGATATCGCAAGTGCTTCAGAAGAAAAAATAAGGTATTGTCTCAATCGCCTGGGACGGGTTTATGATGCCGAGCGCAGCAGAATGCTTGCGGCCGGCGAAAACCCGGTTGAAAACAATGTTGCCTCGCACACGGTTGTCAGACTTGGTAATCGTCATGCGGTAAGTGTTGACGACCTCAAGATGCGGCTGCGCGCGATGAATATCTCTGACACTCAGTTGAATAAAGAAACTCTGGATGGCGTCATCAGTGCCATGACCCAGGAACTTCTTCTCAACCGGGCTGCTGAGCGCGAAAACCTGAAAAAAGACCCGGAATTCGTTGCCCGGGTAAGAAAATTTGAGAACAGCCTGGCAATCAGCACTTATCTCAACAATCGCCTGTTCAAAGACAAAAAATTAGATGAACAGCAGCGTCAGCAGGCTCTAGCCGACGAAATCAACCGCCTGGCTCAGGCAGAGGCAATGACGATAAACCGCGATGTTATCAGCTCTGCGTTTCCCGGGCTTGCTTCGGGTGCTTCAAATCTGTCAGGCACCAACTCCGAAAACTGAGTATTCAGTAGATTATTTCTGGCCATGAATAAAATGCAGATGCGCAAAACGGGTGTTCCATTATTCAGCCTGAATGCCACCGCTCCGGCGATGGTGGCTTCGTCTGCGCTTCTGCCACCGGGCGAAGAAATTTTCGACATCAGACCGGCAATTCAGGTCGCATGGCCATGGTGGGAAACAGCCCTGGAAGCATTTGCAGTGGTTCTGATTTTCTGGCTGGTCTGGCTTTTTTACCAATGGCTGATGACGCCGGTGACAAGGGTTCAGAAAAAAATCGTTCAGTCACCTCAGAAGCAGGCCCTGAGAGCGATAGAGCGTCTCAAACTGTCACCTGTCTGGGAGCACCGGCAGATGAAAGAAATCTGTGAAACTCTTGCGGTGATTCTGAAAATCTATTCCCACGAGGCCTTCAATCTTGGTCAGGGCGCCTCTTCCACTACCGATGAGCTGTTTATGACTCTTGACCGGTCAACGATTGCCGGTGATGTTTACGGGCAGATACGTGAGCTGCTGCTTGCATGTGACCTGGTAAAGTTCACCGGCAAAGATGGCGCCGACATCGACCCAGAATTGTTGCTGGCAACTCTTACGAAGCTGATAAGGCGGGAGGCATGGCTCAGATGAGATGGAACAGTCCCGAGTTCATTCTTCTGCTGCTCCTGATTCCGCTGGTCGGCTGGTACAGGCTGTACCTCAGTCGAACCCTCAAAAGAGGCGGCATAAGGTTTGCCCAGGGGTTTACGCTGGCGGCAGGAATAAAAAGCTGGAAGGTGCGGCTGGCTTTTATACCAGATCTGATGCGTTCGCTGGTTCTGCTGTTGCTTGTTTTTGCCTTGATGCAGCCTCAATATGGACAAGAACATGAGAACGTCACACGTCAGGGTATAGATATAATGATCGCTCTCGACGTTTCAGGCAGTATGGCCGCCGAAGATTTCAAGCCAAACCGCATCAAGGCGGCACAGAAGATAACCGAGAATTTTATCGGTGGTATCACAGACCATCGCATCGGTCTGGTGGTTTTTGCCGGTCTGGCGCTGACACAGTGCCCGTTAACCATAGATTATGGTGTTGTAACAGAGCTTCTGCGGCGAACTTCTCTGCAAATGCTCAAATATGACGGCACAGCTATTGGCGATGCCATCGTCAACGCTGTCTACAAGTTTTCATCTGAAAGCCGGGAAAAGCGTGACAAGGTGGTTATTCTTCTCAGTGATGGTGAGAATAACTCTGGCATAGACCCGCACGAAGCGGCTAAGATTGCCGCGGAGAAGGGAGTCAGAATTTACACTATCGGGGTCGGCAGTCTGGAAGGCGCGCCGATTCCGGTAATACAGAACGGTTACAAGCAGTATGCCAGAAATCCTGACGGTACGCTGTATATTCCTAAGATCGATGAGCAGCTGATGAAGGACATTGCTTACATTACCAGGGGGCAGTATTTCAGGGCGACCGACAACAAAGCGCTTGAAGAGATTTATAAAACTATCGCCACGCTGGAAAAGGGAAAAATCGACGTTAACAGAACCATCCAATATTCTGAACGTTATTTCTGGTTTCTGGCTCCTGCATTTGTGTTGCTGCTTGTTGAAATGTATCTGCGCAGTCGAGTTTTTCAGAGGTTATTCTGATGCTGATGTTTCGTGCTTTTGAATATCTGCCGCTTGTCTGCCTGGCTCTCTGCTGGGTCGCTCTGTTATGGCGGCATGCTGCGGCTGAAATGCTCAGAAGAAGGTCTTTATTTGCCACAAATGAGATGTACCGTCGCATTACCGGCCATAAGCCTACCCGGCGCCCGGTTTTTAAATGGCTTGCCGTCATTGCCGGTTTGATCATGATTGCAACTGGTCTACTGCGTCCGCAGGGCGGGTATCATGAAGAGGCGATCATGGGTGAAGGCCTTGATCTCGTGGTTGCACTCGATATTTCGAAGTCAATGTATTCAGACGATATTGAAGGTAACAGTCGTCTCGATGTTGCGAAAGCTATTCTCGGGCGCATGGTGAACGGGCTTCGCGACGACCGCCTGGGTCTGGTGGTTTTCGCCGGTGAGACCATGGTGCAAAGCCCGCTTTCTTACGACAAAAACGCGTTTCTAACCTTTCTCGAAAGGGTTAATCCGAACTTGTTATCAAGGCAGGGAACCAATCTCGCCGGAGCCATTCAGACATCTCTCGACCGTTTTGACATGACCGCCTCGCAGTCAAAGGCAATTCTGTTGATTTCTGACGGCGAGGATGAAAATCGTGAACGACTTGAGAACGCTATTGCTGAAGCCGCCAGAAAAGACATTCAGGTGTTTACGGTCGGTATTGGCAGTGAGCGGGGTGGCTATATTCCCGAAGGTCGAACCTGGTTCGGCGAGGTGATTTATAAAAAACACCAGGGAAAAACTGTAATAACGAGGCTGAATGAAGCCAATCTAAAAGAAATTGCCGCCCGGACCGGCGCATCATATTTTCGTGCTTCTGATATTTCCAGTGCCCGAGAGGTTATTGCAGGGCTCGACGGCATAAAACGTGTTGCGGTCAGCGGTGGAACCAGACTGACTCGACGGGAACTGTTTTTCTTTCCGGTTTTGCTGGCTTTTCTGGTTCTGCTGGTCGAATGGCTGATTTCTGAGCGAATACCCTATGAGCGCGAAAAAGATCATTGGTTGAAGCGAATATGAAAAAAAAGATTTATGTCGGCATTATGTTTATCTTTGCCGGACTGGCGTTCAGTCAGCATGTTCTGGCACACCCGTCTTTTAACGTCGGGGAAGCGCTTTCGGCCCTTGAGAAGGGCGATCTCGAAACCGCCGAGGCTGAACTTCAGAAAGCGCGCTTTGCCATGCCTGATAACCCTGAAATACAGTATAATCTGGGGGTCGTGAGCTATCGTAAACGTGATTATGCACTGGCAGCCAGACAATTTGCCATGGCTGCGGCCGATCAGGCTGTTTCAGAGAACAGGTTCAACAGCCTTTACAATATGGGTAACGCCACATTTCGGATGGGCGATTACGCTGCGGCGGTTTCTGCCTACGAAAGCTGTCTTGAGCTTAAAAAAGATGAACAGGCTGAATACAATCTCAAAGTTGCCAGAGAAAAACTTCAAAAACAGCTTGAGAAGCAGCAGGCGTCTGAAAAACAGCAGCAACAAAAGCAGCAGCCTGGGCAGAACCAGCAGTCTGAGCCAAACCAGGGCGACAAGTCATCTGAAAAGTCTGGCGGTGAACAGGGGCAGAAAAATGACCCGCAGAACCAGGAATGGAAGAACCAGCAGGGCCAGAATGATCAGTCCGGCCAGAACAATGCTTCCGAAAAGAATGATGGCGGGCAGTCTGACGACCAGCAGAAAAATGAAAGCGGTGAAAAAGATACATCTGCGCAGTCGAACGACGCTGAAGACGGGCAGAAGCCAGATACGGGCGAGTCTGACCAGAGTAAACAACAAGATAAAGGCTCTTCGGAACATGGCGGCGAAAATGCTTCCGGTACCCAGCAACTGACAGAGCAGCAGGGTGGCAGCGAAAGCGAACCAAGAGAAGATGTGCAGATGCAGCCGGCAGATTCTGGCACGAAAGACATGCCTGAGGCTTCGCAGCGGGCCCGGGCATTGAAAAACACCAAAGTGAACCCATACATGATTGAAAAGATTCTCAAAGAAATGGAACGGCGCGAGAAAGAGGCTCAGCTTTATTATCGCAATGAACCGCGGCGCTCCGATGAAATTGACCCGTTCGAAATGGATGCGCAGCAGCTGCGCGAATGGATGGAAAAGCGCCGGCGACCGCAGGCCCCGGCACCTTCAGACGGGCCAGACTGGTAAACCTGTAAAAAAAAGCCGTCTGATCGGCTTTTTCATGCTAGAATAAACCGGGAGTTCTTCATTGCAGGTTTCCGGGCTTATTAAATGAAAGACAAATTGGCAAAGTTAAAAGAGTTGATTCGCAGCGACGTCGTGCTGGTCAGCATTGGGTTGACTTTTTTTCTGGCACTTTTTGACGCCTGGTGTCTTTTTTATTCAGGGGGCTTGTCTTTTTCATGGCATGCCCTGATTGCCACGGCGGCCCTGCTTGGGCTCAGCCTTAAAATTGATGAGCGTTTTTTTCTTTGGGCTCTGGGTTTGTCTGTGCCAAATCTGGTAATTATTTTTATTTTTGCTGTTGTGAGCGGAATTGCCGGTCAGTTTTTTTACGGCATTTTTTCACAGTTGCTGGCCATCGCCATTGTCTCTGCATTTCATCAGCGCTTTGCTTCTGCCTATATTGCCGAGGCCGAGTTTGGACGATTGAAGCGCGAGTACCGCGATACAAAAGACAGTGCTCTGGCAAGACTGCTTAATTTCAGCCTGATCGGATGCATGAAAGAGAGGCACAGGGTTATTTCACAGGCTTATCATGCCTTGCAGCAGGTTTTCAAAGTTGACAAGGCCGTGGTTTTTCTTGCTGATTACAAAAACAATCTTCTGGTGCCTTATGTTGGGCCGGGCCTGATGGCTGATAAAAATGTCGGCAACCTCATGGTTACCCCGGAATTCTGGGAAAAAAATGCCTATGATCCAGAAAAGGGTGTATTGAATGTTATCAGCGGTCGCTCGACTCTGCCATCTCTCAGGCAGCTGATTCCAGGCGCAAGTCTCGATGCTGTTGCTGTCATGCCTCTCAGTGCCGCCGGCAAAGTAATTGGTCTGATAGCGGTAGTGAAGCAGAGACCCGAAAATCGCCATTACCTTGAGCCTGAGCTGTTCATAACCTTTGCCTATGTTCTTGCCTCTGCACTTGAAAACTGCCAGCTGCACGAAATGCGTATCAGTATGCTCGATACGGCAACGAAGAAATCGCAACAGATCGAGGCAAGCTTCAGTAAATATGTTTCAAAAGCTGTCGTCAGCGAGCTGGTGAACAACGAAAATCTCGCGGTGCTTGGTGGCAAAAAACGTCAGATAACGGTTATGATGGCAGATTTGCGTGGATTTACCCGTCTGACTGGCGTTCTGAATATTGAATATCTGGTTCAGATGTTGAACACCTGGTTTGAAGAGGCTTCAAATATGATTCTCAAAAGCCAGGGTACAATCGATAAATATATGGGCGACTGCATCATGGTTATCTTTGGTGCACCGCTTGCCAAGCCGGATGACCAGTTGCGCTGTGTCTATACGGCTTTCCGGTTGCACGAAAAGTTCGATCAGTTTGCACGCAACCTCAAACTGCCGCACGGCCATTCGCTGGGACTGGGAATCTCTATTACTTCGGGCGAGGCGGTTGTCGGCAATTTCGGTTCATCAAACCGTATGGAATACACAGCAATTGGCGAAACGGTCAATCTTGCTGCCAGACTCGAAAAGATTGCCGAGGCTGGTGAAATCGTTGTCGATGAAAATACTTTCAGTCAGTTACCGGTCGATAGTTTTGAATACACTGTTGCTGAAAATGTCGCAGTAAAAGGCATAGCAAATCAGACTGTATACCGGCTGAATGCGATTATAAAAGCCTCTCCGGTCGACTACGAGCCTGTCTGAGCTGATTTTGTGCCGCTTCATAAAACTTTTACGTATTTTTCCCGGTAGTTACTTATGAATAGGGGATTTTTTGTGTAAAATTGTCAAAAGGGTGTCGCTAATTAATGTTTGATGATTTAAAGAAAAACCTTGAAGGCATTGACCTCAGCGATTTTCGTTTAATGATCGCCGGGGTTCTGCTGCTGCTTCTGCCTCTTTTTTATCTTGTTTTTTTTGCGGGCCGTATCGACGAATCGCAGACTACCTCGCGTATTGCCATTACCGAAATGGGCAAGCAGTCTGCCTTTAACCTGACTTCAATCAGCAAAACTCCAGGTGCTGCAGGTGCTAGAACTGCAATCCCGGCAATTACACCAAAATCGGAACAGGTTGAATCTGAACTCGACCGTGCCTGGCAGAAGATACAGGCAGCCCCGAGAGTCATTATGCTGCCTCCTGATATTCCTGTTGAGACTCGCCAGATGGTCGAAGCCGAGGACGACCCCGATATCTGCGAGGCCAATTCCCTGCTCGATCGTTGCGAATTCGCCACTGCCGAAAAACATTACCGTGAGGCAATCAGCGATGCCGGTTCGAATCATTTTAAAGAGCTTTTTGCCTGGGGCGGTCTGATGGAAATCTATCAGCTCCAGGGTGAACGCAACAAGTTTCGCGAGGCCTTCGCCAATTATGCGAAAACCGCGCAAAAGCTGCAGCATGTTTACGGTCCGCTGGCCGACAATGTGGCCCGGGCTTTTCAGATGTTCGAGCAGATCGAAAAGATTGATTCAGGCAAGCTGCGTGAGTATCTCACCCGCGCCAATCTTGAAGCGGGCACGAAGGTTTCTTATGAAGAGTTCATAAACAGCATCAAGTCGACAAAAGAATGGTTCCCGGCCGGTCTTCCTGAACCGCCCGGAACTATTCCAGAAATGATGCAACCTGGAAGCGGTGGTTAACGTATGTATATCAGCGGGCGAAAAAATTGCGAGGTGGCTTATGCAAAACCAGCATTTTAAAAAGGCAGTCAGACGGCAGGGTAATGTCATGGCTGTGGTAATCGGCATTCTGGCGGTGCTGTTCACGGCTGCCGTTTACTTTGGTTCATCGACCATAGATCGCACCCGGCAGTCAAAACGTGCTCTTGGCGGCGATCAGACAGCTTCGCTTGCTGAAGCCGCCGTCAACCGTGCCATTCATATCATGAGCAAGGCAATGAATGATCCGAAGTCATTCGATAAGGCCGCCAATGTCAAAAGCCTTGCCGTAATGCTGCGTTATCCGCTTCCGGTAAAAACTCCTGATGCGAACGAAGCCAACGCCGAACTGGGCAAAGACGACCTTCTTGACGTATCGGTCATGGAAAAAGAAGGGGTGCCTTCAAAGGTTGAGCTCAAACTGGCCGACCTCAGAATCAAACCGCAGGGCGAAGACTGGCTCGACGAAATGATCAAATACGCCTGTGCCGATCGAGCCAAAAGCTACGACGTGACGGTAACCGTCGAAATCGAAAAAGCCTGCCGTATCAATGCCAAGCCTTTGCCATCGGGTAAATACGAAGTGCCCGGCATCGACTGCGAATTCGCAGTGCGCAAAGACGTGCTTGGCTTTCTCGAAAACAAGGGAATGTTGAATTTTCTTCTCGAATTTCCCGACTGGTTATCGCTTTTTAACTTTTCAATTCCGATCAAAGTCTGGATTCCGGTTGTCGACCTCGAAATAACACTTGCCACCATCGACCCGGCACCGGTAATCGATCTTGCGGTTAAGCCTCTTACCAAGGGCACCCAGCTTGCTGACGCGATGAACTGCCCTGACGGTATCGGTGTTAAAGATTATTTTATTCTCGACAAGATTCTGCGGGCCCTGTTTCATCGCATGCTCGACAAACCGAATCTTTACCCGATCAAAATCATGTTCGACAAAGACTTTTTCACGGCAACTGCCGATCTCTGGCCAGCTTCCGTAAAGGTTCCCGAAGACTACAGCCGCTACGTCGAAAAATATGGCAACATCAAGATTTCTTCGGTGGCGCGCATCGAATTCAATGACGGTACATCTTCTGAACGCCGCGTTGAGGCGACCAAAGACTTCAAAGTGTCTGATTTTATGCCGATGGCGCCGCTTTACAGCTTTTTCATGGCCAATACAACCAATGACCGGGTGAATTTTAACGACAATGGCGGCCAGTTTTATGTTAACAACAGCGCCGGCCGTATCATGAGCAAAGACGAGCGCGAAAAACGCAAAGAAATCGCTGGCCAGATACGTGTCAACTTCAAACCCGACGACTGGAGCGATACCAACCCGGGTACCCCTCTGGTGATCAATACCTCTCTGATGGGGCATCATCAGGGCCCGAAACTTTCGGGCAATGGTATCGCCAATACAGCAATGAACCTCGCGGTTGGTGCTGACGGGCTTCTGATGCTCGGGCGCACCAAAAACGCCATTATTTCGAAAGCTTCATACAACATCGATGGCACGGTAAATTCTAAAAACGTTAACACCCGCAAGGGAAGCCCGCTGCCGAAAGAGCTGAAGTTTTCGCGCGGGCCGGTGCGCCACGGGTTTCAGCTGTCTTCCGATATTTCGGCGAAGCATGCCAAATTCCTGCACCAGGACCCGAAATACATCGAAAACCGCAAACAATATCAGTCGAGTGCTCTCAAGCAGCGCAACGATTCTTTCAAATGGTGGACAAACGATGACCATAAGATGCCTCACGAAGACTATCTGAAGAAAAAGGCAGAGAGCATCAATTTTCTGCCTGACCCCGAAAAAATCAGTTCGAATATTTTTTCGTTCGGTATCAGCATGGCGTTTCGTGCCTTTGGTTCGTCACTCACCGACCTGACTAATGGTGCAGTAGTCATGGGCTCGAACCCTCCTGCCGACGCCTTTGCCAGAATGAAACTGCCCTGGATGGGCACCAGCAACAGCTATTACTGCCTGCCTTCACTTGGCTGGGGCCAGAACAAAACCCATCTGTTTGGTCTGAACGCCTGGTATCCCACTCTGTCGCGCGATATCGAAGGCATGGTGGCCAAGCGTTATCGCCAGTGGCACGTCACTATTGTTGGTCTGTTCGCCAAAGACCGTCTGCCATTGCTGCCTTTCCCGCCGCCCTGGTGTTTTCTGCCGCCGATTCCGGTGCCATTCTGGTTTGCTGACCAGATTATCAACAAATATGACTACAATATGTGGTTCATGAAAGCCTATGATTCAGATGACGACACCGCTGATGCCGGAATGTCGATGTACGATCCCGAATACACGATCAACATGCCGGCCAACTTTTACGCCACCGAGCAGTATGCCAAGAAGTCGAACTACTTCTATGCCGATGCCGAAACCTTTGCCAAGGATCTTCCCAATCGCATGGTTACAATTGATGGCAAAAAGGCACTGCAGCTCAACGGCATAACCTTCATTGCCGGCTCACTTGGCACTGACAGCAAGCCTTTTACTGCCCCGGAGGGTGATACCTTCTATGTTACCGGCAAGGGCATGATCGTCGTTTCTGGTAACGTCAGCCTGGGCTGCAGCATAAAATACCTAGAAGAACCTGAAAAGCCGACAGTTTTCAGCCTGATAGTGCGCAATGGCGGTTTGATTATTACCAACAGTGGTGATTTTGTGATCGAAGGTTCAGTTTTCACCAACCGGGGGCTCTATGTAGGTTCGAATACCACTCTGAATATACAGGGGAACTGGGTCACCAACGAGTTTGCCAAACATCGTATGCGTGGCGAAGTCATGGTTGATTATGTTGCCTCGAAACTGCGCCCGTCGCTGGGCTCTCTGCACCCGAAAACCGGCAAATATGACCCGAGGCGTTACAATCTGGCGCTGTCTTCGCGCTGGAGTGCCTGGAAAGTAGACTGAGGAAATCGCATGCGTGGTCTGACAATGGTCGAAGTTCTGGTGGCGGTTGCGATAATCGTGATTGCCTTTATTCCGCTTGTGAATCTGATCAGTTCAAATGCTGTGACAACGGTAAAAGTTGGTAACTACGCCAAAGCTTCAGGCATTCTCACCAAATTCATGGAAGAAGTGAAGCATATACCGATTAAAAAGTTTCAGGAAGACGCTCCCGATATAATGAATGGCAACCCGATCGATGTGCCGGTGGCATTTTATCCCGATACTATCGCCAGTATTGAAGAAATGAAGAAAGAAAAGGAATTCTGGCTGAAAGCTTCGATGAAGGCTGCAAAAAACGAGGTCGGGCAGCTGGTCGAGATCGCTATTTCCGCAGAGGTTCTCTGGCATGAACGTGGCGATAAGACCGCTGCCAATGAGCCGGTGCGCAATCTTAGAGACTTTGCGCTGATCTTCAACAACGAGACAAGGTTCTGACAGGCCAGGGAGGTTGCGATGCTGAATAAAAGAAAGACCGGCTTTACTCTGGTTGAGCTGATGGTCGCTGCTGCGCTCGCTTCGCTCGTTCTTGGCAGCGCATTCGGCATCTGGAGCTATACACGCCGCAATCTGGCCAGAACCAGCACCAGGCA